>JAYEMH010000014.1:0-16310 GCA_034717985.1 Candidatus Ratteibacteria bacterium | reverse complement strand
GAATTTTCTGTGCAATTGCGCCATAATCAAACCTCCTTTTGGGTTCCATTATAGCGCAGATAAGGTGTGCACTTTTAAAACTTAAATCGCTCTAAAACTGTGCACTTTTAATTTTTAAATAACATTTCGCCTAGTCGAGCTTGACAAATTCCCTTAATTAGGTTAGACTTAGAAATCTATTCAACGTAAGGAGATATAATCTATATGTTAAAGAGTATGACCGGATATGGAGAGGGAAGCGTTCGCTCAAGTTTTGGGGAGATTCGTATCGAGTTAAAATCAGTGAACCATCGTTTTCTCGATTCCAGAATCAACCTTCCCCGGGAATTGTCATATCTCGAGCCTGAATTTAAAGCGGAAATCAGAAAAAAGATAAAAAGAGGGATGATTTTTTTAAACCTTTATTGGGAGAAATCGGGTTCGGGGCTGGGAGAGCTTAAATTAAATGAAGAGTTAGTTCAATCTCTGGAAAAGAATTTAGGACAGCTTCAAAGGAAACTCAAGCGCCCCATTCGCATAGGCGAAGCCATCCCTTCAGGGGCACCTCCGGAATTAATAGCGAATTTTCCCGGGGTTCTTTATTTTTCCGCCTCTCCGGAAAGGCAGAGAAAAGCCGGTATATCCGTTCATAAAGCGCTCAGGAAGGCTCTTGATAATTTGATTAAATCCAGGAAAGAAGAAGGCCGGCGCATAGAGAAGGATATAAGGAGCCGCCTGGGTCTTATAAATAAAGAAATCACAAGAATCAAACAATTTATCCCCGGCTATAGAAACAAATTGAAGGGAAGAATTAAAGAGAAATTAAAACAATTCCGGATGGAAAAGGGGATTAATCAGGATCGCCTGAGAAAAGAGATTGCCTTTGTTCTCATCCGGAGTGATTTTACCGAAGAGATAATTCGAATTAAAAGCCATCTTCAATCTCTAACCAAGCTTATATCAAAAGGGGCAAGCGGAAAGAACATTGATTTTTTTCTTCAGGAGCTTAACCGGGAAATAAATACCTTGAATGATAAAGCCAGTGAAATTAACATTTCCAAAAGCGCCATTAAAATTAAAGCGGAATTAGAGAAACTTCGCGAACAAGCCCTGAATTTAGAATAATGAAAAAGGAGAGGGAAGCATCCGCCTTGATTTTAATCCTTTCTGCCCCTTCCGGCGCCGGTAAGACTACCCTTTGCCAGAAGCTGGCAGAGCGAAATCCGCATCTTTATTTTTCCGTCTCTTATACCACCCGTCTTCCCCGCCCGGAGGAAAAGGATGGCCATGATTATTTTTTTATAAGCCGGGAGGAGTTTTTAAAAAAAATAAAAGGGAATTTTTTTGCCGAATGGGCAGAGGTGCACGGAGCTTTGTATGGCACTTCCGGCGATAGCTTGAACAAAGCAATAAAAAACAGTCAGGATGTAGTTTTAAATATTGACGTTCAAGGTGCCCTTCAAATTAAGAAGAAATATCCGGAGGCTGTTTCTGTTTTCATTGTTTCGCCCGTTTTTGGTGATTTGAAGGAGCGGTTAAAGAAAAGAAAGACCGAAACCGGGGAGGACATCGAAAAAAGGCTTCGCCACGCCAAAAAGGAAATTGCGCAGTCCGGTCAATACGATTATAAAATTACTAACCGGAAATTAGAAGAGGCTTTAGGAGAGTTGGAAGAAAAAATAACTTTCGAAAAATCCAAGCCAAACAGATGAGGTAATGCTTTATGTTATACATGCCAATGGAAGATTTGTTTAAGAAAGTGGATAGTATTTTCAAGTTAACCGTTTTAGCGGCACGAAGGGCTCAGCAGTTAAACGATGGGGCGGCAAAATTAGTCGAGAGTGACGCTTCCAAGATATCTACGGTGGCTCTGGAAGAGATTATGCAGGGTAAGATTAAATTATAGGGCGTCACACCTGCCTGCCGGCAGGCAGGAAAGTGCCGCCCTTGATTATAGGCTGAACGAGTTTCGCGGCAGCCTATTAAATTATAAAAGAGAAAAATGGAAGAAGGAAAAAAGAAAGAAATAGTAGTTGGGGTTACCGGCAGTATCGCCGCTTTTAAAGCGGCCGAGCTGGTGAGCCAATTGACCCGGAAAAATTTCAGGGTAACGGTGGTTATGACTAAGGCGGCGCAAAAATTCATCCGGCCTTTAACCTTTCAAGCCTTGTCTAAGGAGCCGGTTATTACTGATTTATTTTCTACTAAAAAAAATTTGGATGTTAACCACATTTCTTTGGCCCAACGGGCGAGTCTGATTATTATTGCTCCGGCCAGCGCCAATATAATCGGGAAGATGGCCGGCGGTATGGCTGATGATTTCCTGAGTACCTTAATTATCAGCGCTTCCTCTCCGGTCTTGATTTGTCCGGCGATGAACAGGCATATGTATAAAAATAGCCTTGTTCGGGAAAACATCAAAAAATTAAAGAAGGACGGATTCCACTTTTTAGGGCCGGGAAAAGGCCGCTTAGCCTGCGGGGACGAAGGCCTGGGGCGGTTAATAGAGGTGGGAAAAATTGTCTCCGAAGTTTTTAAAATATTGAAAATTCCCGTTTAGAAAAAGCAGCAGGAAATAGATAATAACCAAGAAACACGATACAATAACCAAATAATAACCAATAACCAAATTCAAATAACCAAAAATGTAATAAAATCAGTAATAAACTATAGGTGTGATAACTGGTTATTGAATATTGGTGTTTGTTTGTATCTTGGTTATTGGTGATTTTAAATTTATAACTTCCTACTTTTTCAAAAAGGTATGCCCAAACAAGATTTCCAAGGAAAGGTTATCCTTGTTACCTCCGGAGGAACTCGGGAACCCATCGATCCGGTTCGTTTCATCAGTAATGCTTCCAGCGGGAAAATGGGCCTGGCTTTGGCCGAAGCGGTTCATTCACGAAAAGGAAAGGTAATCTTTATAACCGCCAGCCAGAATTATTTCGGAAAATTGCCCTTTAAAGCCATTGCAGTTAATTCTGCCCGGGAGATGTTTAAGGAAGTCAGATTAAATTACCTGAAAGCCGATATAATTATTATGGCGGCGGCGGTGGCTGATTTCCGTCCGGCAAAAATCAAAATGAGCAAAATCAAAAAAGAGAAGAAGCCCCGGATCTCCCTCAGCCTCATTAGAAATCCTGATATTCTTGCCTGGCTGGGGAGGAAAAAGGGGAAGAGGATTTTAGTTGGTTTTTGCGCCGAAACAGGGAATGTTGAAGGCCGGGCAAGAAAGAAACTAATAGAAAAAAACGCTGATTTATTTGTCGGTGTCAACCTTCGCCAGCCGGGCGGGGTAATAGGCAAAGACTTCACCCGGTGTAAATTGGCGGAAAAGGGAGGAAGAATTACTTCAATCCCCAGGCAGAGAAAAAGAGCTGTTGCTGATTTAATTTTAGATAAAGTTTCAAGCGTAAAAAGAGGTCTCTGAAAAAAACCTCAGAGACCTCTGATTACACAGATTTTAAAAAGTTTATACCCTGCAATTCGAAGAATTGCGGGCACTTAATCCCGGAAATCCTTTGGATTTCTCGGGGCGCAGATTTAGAGATTTCTGGGTTTTCAGAAATCTCAAAAAGCTAAAAAAAATTATGCGAAAGATTAAAGTTGAGCGCATCGGGGAAAAAATCAAAGAGTTAGTGTTTGAGGCAAATTTCAATTTACCCAAGCCGGTAAAAAAACTCCTGCAGGATGCCCGGGGTAAAGCTGTTGGCCGGGAAAGATGGGTAATAGAAAGCATTTTAGAAAATGCCTCGATTGCCAGGAAAGAGAAGATACCTCTTTGTCAGGATACGGGGCTGCCTTTAGTTTTTTTAGACATTGGACAGGAGATTGGGTTTATTGGCGGTTCCATAGAGAAAGCTGTCTGGAAAGGAATCCGGCAGGGCTACCGGCAGGGATATTTGCGCCGTTCAGTTGTTCTTCATCCTCTTAAACGGGAAAAGACTGATTTTGCGCCTGCGCCCGTCCACCAGAGGATTGTTCCGGGCGGCAAGTTAAAATTTACTCTTATGATAAAAGGATTTGGCAGCGAAAACGTAAGTCATACGGCCATGCTTCAGCCTACTTCAAGGGTTTCGGATATCGAAAAATTGGTGGTAGAGTTAGTTAAAGAAAAAGGGGCAAATTGCTGTCCGCCTCTTTTTATCGGTGTCGGCATAGGCGGTTCTTTAGAGCAGGCAGTTTTAATTTCTAAAACTATTTTAATCAACCGGCTGGGAAAAGTTACCCGCGAAAAATTGTTTCGGAATTTAGAAAAAAGCATTCTCAAATCCGTAAATAAATTGGATATAGGAGCAGTCGCCTGGGGAGGCAGATTTACCGCCCTGGCCGTCAAGGCAGGGCATTCACCTACCCACATCGCCGGCTTACCGGTAGCTGTTAGTTTAAGCTGCCATTCCCTGCGCTGGGCCCGGGCAGAAATTTAGAAAAAATGATAACTAAAGCGAGAAAATTAATTGTCCCGGTAGAGAATAAAAAAATTTTGGCCGATTTTCATCCGGGGGAATTTATCTCTGTTTCCGGTTTTGTATATACGGCCCGCGATAAAGCCCACCAGAGATTAATCGATAGCCTGAGAAAAAAAAGACCAATCCCGGTGGATTTAAATAATCAATTTCTGTATTATACCGGTCCCACCCCGTCCCCTCCGGGCAGAATAAGCGGAGCCATCGGCCCGACAACCAGCTCCCGCATGGATAAATTTACCCCTGAGCTTCTATCTTTAGGTCTGGCCGGAACCATTGGCAAAGGCAAAAGAGACAAGGCAGTGATTGCGGCGATTAAAAAATTTAAAGCGGTATATTTAATTACCATTGGCGGGGCGGCCGCCTATTTATCCAAAAGGGTTAAATCGCTTTCCAGAGTTGCTTATAAGGATTTAGGCCCGGAGGCGATATTCCGGGTTGAGGTGGAAGATTTTCCGGTTATTGTCGCTATTGATTCTCGGGGTCTTTCAATATATTAGAAATATCAAACACGCGATTGCGAGATACGAGATACCAAATACGAAATACGGAGGGAGCTATGCGTCCGGATGAAAGAAAAAATGGAGAGCTCAGACCGGTTAAAATCAGGAAAAATTTTAATAAATATGCCGAAGGTTCTGCTTTGATTGAGCTGGGTGATACCAGAGTTATCTGTACTGCCAGTGTTGAAGAAAAAGTGCCGCCGTTTTTAAAGGGTAAAGGCAAAGGCTGGATTACCGCTGAATACGGCATGTTACCCCGTTCGGCTACGGAGAGAATTACCAGGGAATCCTCCCGGGGAAAAATTGGCGGAAGAACACATGAAATTCAGCGCTTAATCAGCCGGTCCCTTCGGTCCGTAGTTGATTTGAATCTTTTGGGTGAGAAAACCATCTGGATTGACTGTGATGTAATTCAAGCTGATGGCGGCACACGCACCGCCGCCATTACCGGAGCTTTTGTAGCTATGATAGAAGCCCTGAAGAAACTTCACCAAGAGCAATTGATCGGAAGACTTCCGGTGAAAGACTGGGTGGCGGCTACCAGCGTTGGTATAAAGGATGGAGAGTTTTTGCTGGATTTGTGCTACCATGAGGATTCAACTGCTCAGGTAGATATGAACGTGATTATGACCGGAAAGGGAAAATTTGTTGAAATTCAGGGAACAGCCGAAAAAGAGCCGTTTACCTCATCTGATATGGGAAAATTAGTGAGTTTAGCCAGGCAGGGGATAAAAAAACTTATTGCTATCCAGAAAAAGGTGGTGGGTGAAATTATCTAATGGCCAGAAAAATAGAGATTGTTTTAGCCACCAGGAATAAAAAAAAACAAAAGGAAATAGTCAGTATTTTAAAAGGCCTGCCGATAAAGCTGTTCAGCCTGGATAATTTTCCCTCTATGCCTCCGGTCAGGGAAAATGCCTTTACTTTTAAGGGAAATGCCGTTAAAAAAGCTCAAGCAGCAGCTAAATTTACCTCCAGGCTTGCCCTGGCTGATGATTCTGGTTTAGAAGTGAAAGCTTTGGGCGGAAGGCCGGGTGTGTTTTCGGCCCGTTACGCCGGCAAACAAGTTACCTACCGGGCGAATAATCAGAAGCTGCTTAAGGAACTAAAAGGAGTGCCGTTTTCCCGGCGCCGGGCCGCCTTTCGTTGTTCTGTGGTTCTCGCCAGTCCCCGGAAGATAATTGAAGTTGCCGAAGGGGAATGTTCCGGTTATATTCTTACTCGTTTGCGCGGCCGGAGAGGATTCGGTTATGATCCGCTTTTCTATTACCCGCCTTACAAAAAAACCTTTGCCGAACTTCTACCCTCAGAAAAGAACAAGCTTAGCCATCGCTGTCGCGCCCTTAAGAAGATGGCAAAAGTTATTAAAACTTTAGTAAAATAGTCCACGGTCCATAATACCAGTCCACAGACCATAGTTAAATCTTAAATTTTTATCTGTCTTTCTATCTGTTGACTATGGACTAAAATGGGCTTAGACGCCATTTTATTATTTCTTTTTCTCCAGCAAATCCAGAAAGAAATCTCCCACCTTCTTTTTTAGTTCTTTTCGCAGGATTTTTTCAATCGGGAAAGGAAGAACATCATATTCAGGGTCGGCTATTGTTCCTTTAAGTTCTACCTGAATGAGTAGATATTCTACGGTTTTTAAAACCAAATCGGCTAATTTGGTTAAAGCTTTTGCTTCTTTTTTAAGCCCTCCGGAAAACTGCATGGTAATATCAAAATCAAGGGTGCTGTCAAAGCCGATGCTTCCTTCGGCTTCAAGGGAAACGTTATCGCTTAACAGTTTTAAATCTTTAGTATAGGCCCGCCCCTGGTTTATATTAAAATTACAGTGCCCTTCGCGAATAATACTTTTATCCAGTCCGGGAATTAATAAAATATTAGCCAGTTCTCCCAGAAGAGGAATTTCCCAGAGGCGGCTTCCGAGGAGATGAAGCCAGCCTTTTCCTTTAAGTCTATCCCAATCAGCGTCAAAGCCGTTAAATTTAATCTCGGCGGCGGCTAAACCTTCAATGCCTTTATCCTTCCAATCGGTATCCTTAGTTAATCTGGCTAAATCAATGTTTGACAGCAATAAATTGCCCAGATAACCGGGATAAGCTTCGGCGAAGTTGATTTGAAAATCTCCCTGCATTGCCCCGCCGTAAAGAACGGCTTTTAAATAAGAGAGAGATAATTTCTGCCGGTCCAGATTAAAATTAGAAGAGAATTCTTTTAAGTTCAAATCAAAAATATGGAAATGAGGAAAAGAAAAATTACCATTAGCCTTCCATGTTTTCCAGTCCAAGAGATTGCCCTGGAGATTAGCGCTAAATCGGTTGGCGCCGGATAACTTGAACTTCTTAAAAATTTCCTTGAAGTTAGCCGGGAGAATCGTTGCCAGTTTTTCCACCTCCAGCGGGAAGCTTTTCAGTTTGCAATCAACAATTAAAGGGGCTAACTTTTTAATTTTACCCTGAAGTTTAATAGGGATACCCCGGTAATTTCCGGATAAATCCAATAGTTCCCCTGAATCTGTAGATTTAGTCCGGCCTTTCAGGTTACTTTCCGGACCGCTTAAGTTTATTTCTATCTGCGGCTGTTTAAAATTTTTCAAACGGCCGGTCAAAGTCAAAGGATTATTTTGCCAAAAGCCTTTAAGCGACTTTACGGAAAGTGAATTATCGGTAAAATCAATTCGGCCGTTTACTTTTTCAATTTTGTTATCCCAGTTGGGCCGGGAAATTATGCCTTCAATAATTTGTAGTCCGCCCCGCCAGTTCAGTTTTTTTTCTTTGCCGATAATATTCAAATTGCCCTTGCCACTGCCCTGAAAATCCAAAGGAAAAGTCAATCCGGGGAAATTTTTTCCCAGGGCATTTTGCAGATTTCCAAGAGAGAATTGCGGGAAGGGAAAATTTAAATTAACTTTTGCCGGTGGTTTCACCCCCCAGCTTCCGTTGACGGAAAAAGGCAGTTTTTCAATCCGGGCTTTAAGGTCGGAGGTTTCAATTTTATCCCGGTCAAAGTTTAAATTCCCTTGCATATTTTCTATTCTTGAGGCAAGAAAGCCGAAGGAACAACCGGCTTTTTGCAATTCCGCCGTTACTTTATAATCTGTCTCAGGCATTTTTTTAAAGGGCATGAAAATTTCACCTTGGGCAATTTTAAAGGGCCCCTCGGCCTTTAACGATTTGTAAAAATCAAGACTGGTGGTGGGAATGGCAAAGGTTATATTCTTAAGGTCAAGAAGAGGGCTGGAAAAATTGAAGGTCAGCTGGGGATTAGTTTTGAAAGACTTAATTCGGCCCTGCCCATTAATATTCATTTCTCCGAGAGAAATAGAGCTATTCTGGAAATTAATCTCTTCCAATTTTTCATCCAGGCGGAAGCGGGTGGCAATTTTGCCGGATGAAAAAACTAAAGGGGTATCATAAACATCTTTCAGGTAGAAAACTATTTGTGACAGGTCAAGCTGAGTGTGTCCCCCCAGGGTATTTTTATTTACCGAAAGCTCAGCGGCTATATCCAGATATCCGTTGTCAAAGGAAAATGTAGCAAATTTATTTAGATAAGGAGTAAAGCCGGACAGGCCAAGATGCCGGATGGCTAAGTTAATCCCGCCTCGCCGGGCTAAAGGGAAAAATTTGCCTCTGGCTTCTACCTCTGTTCCATCTTCATCTATCAGTAGGGAGAGACGGTAAATTAAAGCCAGGTGAAGACCGAGGGGGGAAATATTTAGATTAAGGTTTTTGATTTGCCGGGAAAAAGACGGTTCAATTCCCTTATCAGTAAAGAAAATATTTCCGTTCTGGATAATAACTTTAGAAATACGAAGGGAAAATTGTTTGCTTCGCGATTTAGCGGCTGAGGGGAATTCGCTTTGAGATGGCTCCAAAAATCGAGCGATGTTCCAGAGGCCGTTTGGATTTCGCTCCAGACTGAAAAGCGGCTCATCAATAACTATAGTCGAGATAACCAGACTCTTGCGCAAAAGCGGCAGCAGAGCCGGCTTTAAAACAGCTTTCTTGACCTCTAATAATCTTTTCTGTTCAAATTCAGCCGGATTGTTTATAACGAAATCAGTTAGCTGGATACCTTTCCAGAAACTAAATTTTACTGATTTGATAGATGCTTCCAGATCCAACTTTTCTTTAAGGAAAGATACAGCCAGCGTCTTGATTTTTTCCGGGAGAAACACTTTTTCCAGATAAAAGCTTAAACCGAATATAATGGCTGTTATAAAAACAGAAAGAATTAATATCTTTTTTTGCAGTTTCATCTTTTTGCGAAATACTAAATACGAGATACGAAATACAAGTTATTATACCTTACGCAGTTGATTTTGCAACCTGATTTTGCAACCATGATTTTGCAACCATGATTTTGCAACCTTTTCCTTGACCAGCGCCTTAATTTAGCCTATAATTACACCGTGGGAAAAAAACGGGGTGTGGCGCAGCCCGGCTAGCGCGCCTGCTTTGGGAGCAGGAAGTCGGAGGTTCAAATCCTCTCACCCCGACCATGTGCGCCCGTAGCTCAGTTGGATAGAGCATCTGCCTTCTAAGCAGAGGGTCGAGTGTTCGAATCACTCCGGGCGTACCAATTTTAACCAGAAGCTCAAAACGCAAAATTTAATGTTCTTCGGACATTAAATTTAGAGTTTCGATCCTAAACGAGAAACACCAGAATTTTTCGTTTTTCGCTTTGAATTTTTATTTTTTATGGTGGCTATGGTGTAATGGCAGCACAAGAGATTGTGGTTCTCTTTGTACGGGTTCAAATCCCGTTAGCCACCCCAAATTTTCTTTTTTGAAAAAGAAAATTTGGCCCTGAGCCCTTCAACTGCGTTCAGGATAAACTCCGCGAAGAGCCTTGCTGTGATAATTATCTATGTCCTGGTATCTTTACATAATTCAATGCCGAGATAAAACACTTTATACTGGAACAACCAAAGATTTAAAACGCCGTATATACGATCATAACAGAGATAAAGCCTGTCGTTATACTAAATGTCGGGCCGGTAAGATTAATCCATTCAGAAAAACATTTCACTAAATCCGAAGCTCTTAAAAGAGAGGCTTACATTAAAGGCCTTAATCGCGCAAAAAAGTTATCTCTTGCTTCAGCACAACAATAAATTAAGTATGGTGTCCCCAGAATTTCAGAATTTCAAGGCCACATACTTGATAAGGCGGAATTAATAGGGTTGTATAAGAAGCAATAACCTGCGAATAATTTTAAATGAACCCGTCCCCTTTATGACCTTTATGACGGCTCTTCTTTTTTATCAGGGTAGTTTTCTTTTGTGACTTTAAGCACTCCGGCCCCGGCCTCCAAATCGCGCAGGATATTTATGATATGATTGATCGGAACGGTGTTTAATTTATTTTCTTTAGTCTGTCGAAGCTCGATAAGACCGGCTGAAGAGTCCTTGCTCCATTCGGCCTGTATTGCCTCAATAACCAGTTTGAAATTATCTGAATGCTCCATTTTGGTTAATGTTCCTTCTGTCGGAATTTTATGTGGTAATCAATAATCTTTTATATTATAATATTTTATACCCTTTTTGTAAACAAGATTGCTCGGAGATGATGCTCGGAGATGATGCAAAACTGGCACAGCTTGTGCCAGAAATACCTTGTAGGGGGCTAAAGATATGAAACATAAAAAAGGAAGACATATGAAATTAACAGAAAGCGAAACCGTAGAACTCAAAAGATCTACATCGGAACTCAAAGAGGCAATCATCTCGTTAGGAGCCATGCTAAACAAGCGCAGTAAGGATATGGTCTGTTTTGGGATAAATGATGATGGCAGGGTTTTGGGACAGCAGATTGGCAAGTCGACCCTGAAAGATATTTCAAAAGCCATTAGTGATTGGATCGAGCCCAAGGTCTATCCTGAGATCCAGATTAAAAAGATAAAAGGCAGGGATTGCATTATCGTTAAAGTCAGCGGTCAGGACAGTGTGTATTCAGCTCGCGGGCGTTATTATTTACGGATAGGAGAGGAAAACAAAAAACTCTCGGTGAATGAGCTTAAGCGTCTGGTTGAGAAAAAGAACAACTATATTTATGCGTGGGGCTTCGAGGTTTCCGAATTCTCCCTTTCCAAAGCCGACATTGCTACGATTAAAGGATTCATTGAAAAAGGTCGCAAAGCAGGGCGTATTGAATACGCTTATGATTCAGCGCGCAATGTCCTCAACAAGCTTCACCTGATCAAGGGCAAGAAACTGCTTAACGCAGGCAGAGCGCTTTTTTGCAAAGACAATCGTGTTGAAGTTCGCTCGGCCGTTTTTGCCACGGATGAGAAGACGACTTTTTTGGATATCCAGTTTTTTAAGGGAACGCTTTTTGACCTGATTTCCCAATGTGAAACCTATGTTAAAGAGCACATCAACTGGCGCGCCAAGATTGTTGACTTCAAGCGTATTGAGACGCCGGAGGTTCCGGTTGAGGCTGTTCGTGAGGCGATCGTTAATTCCCTTTGCCATCGTGATTTCAACAATCCCTCCGGAAATGAGATGGCGATTTATCGTAACAGAATTGAGATATATAATCCGGGGCAGTTTCCGTATGACCACTCACCGGAGGAATTTATCAAAGGCAAAGAGAAAAGCATTCCCCGCAACCCCTTGATTGCCGATACGTTCTATTACGCCAAAGACATCGAACGCTGGGGCTCGGGTTTTAAGCGTATTGTCGATGAATGCAAAGCCGCGGGTATACGGGTGACATTCCAGAACATCAAGACAGGATTTGTGGTGACGTTTTACCGGCCGAAAGAAAAACCGGTTAAGGGTGTAAAGGGCGCAGAAACTGAGGAGAAAACTACCCAGAAAACTACCCAGAAAACTACCCAGAAACAGCAGGCCATTCTTACTTATCTAAAAGAACATCCGCAGGCCACGAGAGAAGAAATAGCAATAAATATAAAGGGTATTACTGAATCCGGCATCAAATATAATTTAAAGGTTTTGCAGGAGAGAGGGTTGCTTAAACGCATCGGCCCGGATAAGGGTGGGCGTTGGGAGATAATAAAAAGGGAGTAAAATTTCAACGCAGTGCGTCATAAATTGAAAAATGATAGATAAGAAAAAATTGACCGACAAAATAGCCAAGATAATATTCAAATCCGGCATGTTAGACAGCATGGATAAGAAGTCTTCATGTGAAGAGTGCATATTGACCGCTGATGAAATTCCTCCGAACATTCAACAAATGTTCAGTTCCGATAAGGTATCGGAGTTATCCGGCACGTGGGGTGATCCTGACTACGGTTCGCCGATTCAGTATCAGTGGGCGATAGTTGAAACGGAGAACGGCAAATCGTATGAATATAAAGTCTGCAATCTGGCAATAATGATTTTTCATTCTGAGGACGAGAAAATAAAAAGACTCTTCCGCTTCCTTGTGCGGGTGGAAAGATATGTAAAAGACTGTGGCAAGTCGATTCCCTCGTAGCACATAAATTTTAGGAGAGTATATTTTGAAAAGGAAACAAACCTCTTCAATATCTAAACCAACACAAATTGATCTAAAGCGATTTAAGCAGTTAATGGCTTATTATCTCGATTGTATCCGAGAGGATGAGGCAAGTGGTGCTCGAACATTCCTATCGGATGTTAATAAGAAATATTTGGTAATGCCAATTGAGAAGGAATGGTCTCTGCTCGAAAAAAAGAAGATTAACATATCTCTCGAAGGAGAAAGCACTTTTTTCTTAAAGCAATTAAGACAACGAGGAGGACGTGGAGCACTTTTTTATGGATACCCACTTTATGTAGAATGGCTTGTGTCAAAAAAGGGGTGGAGAGGAGGTTTTGCAATCCCAATATTTTTGCAATCTATTGAATATGAAGTAAATGGGCATAATCTTAATTTGAGCCCTTTACAGGAGTGGCCAAAAGTAAATAACGAATTTTTAAGGAAAATGTTTAGGTCGGTTGAGGAGAGACGTGCATTTTTGCATGACATTGGCCTTATGGAAATTGATGGTGAACTGCCTGAGAATGGTTTAACGGACATTGCGTTAAAACTTAAGGATGCCGCTATAAATGTTGATTTTAAAGAGTCCATTGATCCAAATCAAATAATAATCGACCCGCCCGTTAACCAGATAACATCAGCCGGTATTTATAATCGCCCATTATTAGTTATTGGAGAAAAATCGAAATTTACAGCTGGCCTAGAATATGAAGTTGAAAAACTCAGCGAGTCTAACGAAGCCGAAAAGATTTCAAAAACTGCCTTAAAATATTTTTTTACCGATCAACCAACAAATGCCAAGGTAGTGGTGAACTAATAAATTTTCTCAATCAAGTGTTATCAGTTGCGGCTACGGAGGAGGATCGTCTTTTTGAGAAAGAGGCAAGGCGAGTACTTACTGAACTGGTGGATAAGCGGGATCTTGTATGGAAAAAATTGGAAGAGATCAGGAGCGTCAGGAATAAAGTAAGCCGATTGGATGCGTTGTTGGATGGGCCCAGGGAACGATTTGAAACTGCATATGGAAGGCACTATGATCGAGCGGCAAGGCGGAGCTTATGAGGATGAGTCCGCTGTTTTGAGTGGTGTGGAAGATGCGCTGAAAAAGACAGAAAAGAACGTCGTTCTTGCCTATTGCTCAGGCCAGAATATCGACCGCATTGTAACATTCTACAAGGCGGCCCGGCGCGCAAAAGCCATGCTTGTTATTGACCCATATATTGCCACTGTCCTGCATGTATTAAAGAATGAGCGTAACAAGATTCCTCAGCTGGACTGGGATAGTATCAGGGTGTTGATCGGTAATTATCGCGGCAGGGGTGATATTTATATCAATAAGATCGTTAATTCAGATTTTAAGTACCTTACTTTTGACATCGGCAGGCATAAGATCAAGGCATGGGATATTGGCCAAGAAAAGGCTCTTGTTGTAATGCGCGATTCCATGATCCCTCTGGTTAAGAAGATACCGGATGTTAAAGGCGCAACTCTTATTTATTCTCAATGGGATGGCTATATCCGGGACAAGAAGAAGGCGAGCGTGTTCTGGGACTTTATTCAGGCGAATGATCTACGGCTTGAGCATATTCATACCAGTGGACATGCGGCTGTGCGTATATTAAAGCAATTGGCGGGTGCTCTTAAGCCAAAGCGCATTATTCCGATTCATACAGAGAGGCCGGAGAAATTTAAAGAGCATTTCGGCAAGAATGTGATGACGGTTAATGACGGCCAGCTGATTGAAATTTGAGTATATTTTTATCACGCTTTCTGGTAAAATAACGGACTGTAAGGCGCTGGATCAATAAGCAGGGTGTTTCCAACCTGTTTAAGCCAGCGACCCCAAATTTTCTTTTTTGAAAAAGAAAATTTGGCCCTGAGCCCTTCAACTGCGTTCAGGATAAACTCCGCGAAGAGCCTTGCTGTGATAATTATCTATGTCCTGGTATCTTTGCATAATTCAATGCCGAGATAAAACACTTTATACTGGAACAACCAAAGATTTAAAACGCCGTATATACGATCATAACAGAGATAAAGCCTGTCGTTATACTAAATGTCGCTGGCCGGTAAGATTAATCCATTCAGAAAAATATTCCACTAAATCCGAAGCTCTTAAAAGAGAGGCTTACATTAAAGGCCTTAATCGCGCAAAAAAGTTATCTCTTGCTTCAGCACAACAATAAATTAAGTATGGTGTCCCCAGAATTTTGGTGTCCCCGGAATTTCAGAATTTCAAGGCCACATACTTGATAAGGCGGAATTAACAGGGTTATATAAGAAGCAATAACCTGCGAATAATTTTAAATGAACCCGTCCCCTTTATGGTCCCCTTTATGCTTCGGAAATAATCCCTTGACAAAGTCAAATGATAACGTATAATGTTGTATTATGACAAAATACAGAGCGCGTGAAATTACGAGGGTTTTGATTGACTCATTAGAGAGTATGCCGGTGGTTGCTCTTTCCGGAATGCGGCAGACCGGGAAAAGCACTTTATTGCTTAATCAACCTCAATTGCGCAAGCGGAAGTATCTCAATTTTGATGATTTTAATGTGCTTGAGGCGGCCAGGAGAAACCCCGAAGAGCTTATTTCCGGTGAGCAGCCCGTAACCATCGATGAAGCGCAAAAGTGTCCCGAAATATTTACGGTTATAAAGAAACACGTTGATAAACGCCGAGTGCCGGGTAAATTTCTATTAAGCGGCTCTGCTAATTTCCTGCTTTTGAAAACTATTTCAGAAAGCTTAGCCGGCAGAGCCGTATATTTAACACTACATCCTTTTGCGCGCAGGGAAATTCAGGGGAAGACAAAGAGCATTTCCGCGTTTGCATATTTCATGAATAAAAATCGCTTTCCGGAGCGCAATGTTACTCCAGTTAGCTGGGAAGAAATCATCAAAGGAGGGATGCCTTCTATTTGTCTTGGCGAGGTGAAAAAGCCGAATATATGGTTTCACGGGTTCGAACAGACATACTTAGAAAGGGACATTCGCGACTTAAGCCACGTTGGGGATCTGGTATCTTTCCGAAATCTATTACAATTAGTTGCGTTTAGAAACACTCAAGTACTAAAGCAAAGTGAGTTAGCGCGAGATGCCAAGATGAATGTGATGACGACATCGAGATATCTTTCTTTAATGGAAAGCTCATTTATTTTAAACCGTATGCCGCCGTATTTAAAGAATCCTTCAACCCGCCTGATAAAGTCTCCAAAGATATATTTGTCTGATACAGGATTGGCAGCGCATCTCTTCGGTGTAAAAAATATTAAATTTAATGAGTCGCTTCGCGGTGTTTTCCTGGAAAGCTACGTTGCACAAAATCTAATGAGTATTCTGTCATCTTTTTATCCCGAAGCGCGCATGGCATACTGGCACATACAGGGCAGGTATGAAGTCGATTTCATTATTGAAATAAATCAAGAGACTGTCGCCATTGAGATAAAAAACAGCACCCGCTGGGAAGACAAAGATTTAACCGGTATAAAGGCATATTTAAAAAATGCAAGGAACTGTAAAACTTGTATTTTGGCGTATAGAGGCAAGGAGATTTTGAAGTTAGAAGATAAAATCTGGCTTGTGCCGATCCATGTCTTAATTGGCTAATACATAAGTAATAGGGTCGAGTTCATTTTATATTGATAAAGATAATTTCGGGTGTACGCACCTAATTATCGACTTTTTAAATAGATAAATATTATATTCCCGGATTTTCACATGTTCCCAGATTTATTAGGATGCGCCCCTATTTAATTGGAAAGGAGAAGAGTTATGAGTATTAGAATCAAGCGGTATTTGTTTATAGTCCTTACGAGTTTTATAACAATGGCGGTTTTTTCCGGATTGGCTCCGGCCTCTGAGTTTTCGGCGGAGATTATTAT
>JAYEMH010000013.1:0-46273 GCA_034717985.1 Candidatus Ratteibacteria bacterium | reverse complement strand
TTCATTTACCCCGTTAGAGAAAGCCACCGATTTTAATCGGTGGTCATCATCGCTTGAAGCTGACGGTGGTTTAAAGCCACCGTCAGCGCAGGCCGTTAGAGAACACAGTTCTCTAACGGGGTTTACCCCAGAAAGAAGTAGCTTTTTGAAAGAAGCTGTTATAAAATTAAAAGGCCATGCAGGTAGAAATAAAGTTAGAGGAAATAGGTTTCGGTTTGACAGAGGCTGTTTTGATCGGCTGGTTGTCTGATGTAGGCGACATAGTATTTCAGGAGCAGCCCATATTGGAATTATGCTGCGATAAGGAGATTTTTTGTCTTTTTTCTCCGGCGGATGGAATTATTCAGGAGATAATCTTCCGCGCCGGAGAAACAGCCACGACCGATGATATTTTAGGAATTATTGAAACTGATTTGGAATTGTTTAAACCCTAATCAGGAGATAAAGGTGATTAAATTCTCTGAAAGAATTTGCCGGATAGGTCCTTCTCCAACCCTGGCGATTACCGCTAAAGCCAAAGAAATGCAAGCCCAAGGTGTAAAAGTAATCAGCCTGGCCGCCGGCGAGCCTGATTTTGATACTCCCCAATATATTAAAGACGCCGCCGTAAAGGCCTTAAAAGATGGTTTTACAAAGTACACGCCCGCTTCAGGTACAGGGGAGTTAAAAGAAGCGATTATAGAGAAATTCAAAAAGGACAACAAAATTGAATATAACGCCAAAGAGATTATTGTCTCCTGCGGAGCCAAACACGCCCTGTTTAATATTATGCAGGTGCTGTGTGACCAAGGCGATGAAGTTATAATCCCGGCTCCATACTGGGTAACTTACCCGGAGCAGGTTAAATTAGCGGGCGGGAATCCGGTAATACTGCCTACCCTGGAGGAGAGAAAATTCAAATTATCGGCTAATCTTCTCCAAAGAGTTATAAACGAACATACCAGGATTTTAATTTTAAACTCTCCGTCCAACCCCACCGGAACAGTCTATACCCAAGAGGAACTTGAGGAGTTAAAAGAAGTTTGCCTGGAGAATAAGCTCTGGGTAATCACCGATGAAATATATGAAAAAATTATTTATGACGGTGTAAAACACTGCAGTATAGCTTCTCTGGGGAAAGATATAAAGGATAAAACGCTGGTGGTGAACGGACTCTCTAAGACCTATGCCATGACCGGTTGGCGCATTGGTTATGCGGCCGGCCCCAGGGAGATTATTCAGGCAATGAGCAATCTGCAAAGCCAGAGTACTTCCAACCCCACTTCTTTTGCCCAGAAAGCGGCTGTAACCGCTCTCACCGGCTCTCAAGGAGAGAAAGCAATTGCCGAGATGAGAGATAATTTCCGTCAGCGCCGGGACTTTCTGGTCAAGGAGCTGAATAAATGGAAAAAAGTGCATTTTCTCGTTCCTCAAGGCTCTTTTTATTTATTCCTTGATATTTCTGAATATTTCGGCACTTCTTATCAGGGGCCGGCAATTAACTCTTCGGCTCACTTGAGTCAGGATTTGCTGGAAAAGGCTCAGGTAGCGGTTATCCCCGGTTCTGCCTTTGGTGATGACCAATATATCCGCATTTCATTCGCCAATTCTCTGGAAAATATTAAAGAAGCTTTGGAGCGGATGAAAAAGTTTTTAAGATTATTAGGGTAAGGTTGTAAAATAACTTTAACCCCAAAGTAAGGAAATGTATTCTTTCTTTGGGGTTGTTTTATCTTGATATACAGTGGTCTTTATGATATAAATATAGGCTAAAGGAGATGTTGAAATGGCTGTTCGGCGGATACTTTTTTTGTATATTTCGGTTGGTTCCGGTCATCAACAGGCCGCGGATTCCATTGTTTCGGCAGTTAATCAATTAAATCCCCAGATAGAAACCCTCAGCGTTAATTCTTTTAACTACCTTAACCCGCTGCTGGAGAAGGTCGTCAACAGTATTTATATGGGAATCATCCGGGCCACCCCGGAAGTATGGGATTATCTTTATGATAATCCTAAAATTGTCGGCAAAACAGCCGAAGTGCGCAAATTCATTAATAAAATAAATTCTCCGGGATTAATCAAATTAGTGGAAGAATTTAGGCCTGATATCATCGTTTGCACACAGGCCTTCCCCTCGGGCATTATTTCCGCTTATAAAGAAAAAACTCAAGCCAATGTTTCGCTGGTTGCTGTCCCCACCGATTATATTGTTCATTCCTACTGGGTCTCTGATAAGGTTGATTTGTATATCGTTCCTTCCGATGACACCAAGAAGATTTTAACCCACAGTGTTATTCCTGACGAGAAGATATTGCCTTATGGGATACCGATTAATCCGCTTTTCAGATTGAAACATGACCGGGAGAGAATTTTTCAGGAGCTCAATTTAGATCCAAAACTGCCGGTCGTATTAATCATGGGCGGCAGCCAGGGATTAGGCGAGCTCTATAAAATAGCTATGTATCTGGAAAAAATAGAATTTCCTTTTCAAATTATTATTGTAACCGGCACAAATGGATTTTTAAGGAAAAGGCTGGAAAGAAAACAACGGCACTTTCGTAAAGTTACCAAGATATTCGGTTTCGTTAACAAAATCTATGAATTTATGGAAATTTCCTCTTTGGTTATTACCAAGGCCGGGGGGCTGACCGTAGCCGAATCCTTAGCCAAAGGATTACCATTGGTGATAATTCATCCTATCCCGGGACAGGAAGAGAAAAACACCCAATTCCTGCTTAGCGAGGGGGTAGCTCTAAGAGCGGAGAATGTTAAGCATCTTACCGTTCTTATGAAAGATTTGTTTGCTCACCCGGAAAAGTTAGAAGAAATGCGCCGCAAAGCACTTGCCTTGGGAAAACCGAACGCGGCGATGAATATTGCTAACCTATTAATCAATCTAAAATAATGGGCGCCTTTTTTTACAAATTAGCCTCATTCCTGGTTAATCGCTGTCCTTTGCGATTTAGCTACTGGATGGCTGATCGGCTGGGTGACATATATTGTTTCTTTGCCCGGTACAGCCGCCGGGTCGTCAGGAGCAATCTCATCCATGTTTTCCGCGGGGAAATAGGCAAAAAACAGCTCAATCGTTATATAAGAGAAACCTTCCGGGGATTCAGTAAGTACTTAGTGGATTTTTTCTTTTTTTCATCCTTAAACAAAATAAATATTGACCGGTTCGTTTCTATTGAAAATAAGCACTATCTGGATGATGCCCTGAAGGCCGGTCAGGGGATTATCACCTTATCCGCCCATTTTAGCAACTGGGAGTTAGGGGGAATAACTCTGGCTTTAAAAGGCTATCCGTTCAATGCGGTGATTTTAGACCATAAAAATAAATCGGTTAACCGATTCTTTGTAAATCAACGGAAAAACAAGGGCGTAAGAATTATTCCCCTGGGGATTGCCATCCGGCGGTGTTTTGAAGTTCTTCGCCAAAATGAAATATTAGCTGTGCTGGGTGACCGGGAATTTAACAATGCGGCCGGCATAAAAACATTTTTTTGCGGCCGGGAGACCCGGAATGTCATTCCCGTCGGAGCGGCCAAATTGGCGCTTAGGACCGGAGCAAAAATTATTCCGGTATTTGTGGTTAGATGTAAAAATAACCGTTCCAAAATGATTTTTGCCCCGCCTTTGAATATTGTCGATACCGGTAACCGGGAAAAAGACCTGCGGAAAATTATGGAAGATTTTTTTACCGTTTTTGAAACGTTTCTTAAGAAATATCCTTCCCAGTGGTTTATTTTTAGCCCCCTGTGGGAAGAAATTAATTAAATGCAGAACATCTGCGCTTTAATTCCCGCTTATAATGAAGAAGAAAACATCGGCAATTTAGTTCGGGGATTACTTGCCGGGATTAAAAATGTCGTTGTTGTTGATGATGGTTCAATTGACCGGACTGCCCGGCAGGCCAGGGAATCCGGAGCAGTGGTTTTGCGTTATCAGGATTGTCAGGGTAAGGGAGCGGCATTAAGAAAGGGCTATGATTATTGTCTTTCTCGGGGTTTTGAGGCTGTTTTGAATCTTGACGGCGACGGTCAGCATGATTGGCGCGAAGCAGGGAAGTTTTTTAAAATAGCGGCCGAAACCCGGGCCGGGATTATTATCGGCAACCGTATGAGGGAAATTAAAGATATGCCCCGGCTGCGGTTCTTAACTAATCGGGTAACTTCAAACATCGTATCTCTTTTGGCCAGGCAAAAAATAGAAGATAGTCAGTGCGGCTACCGGCTGATCCAAAGGACGGTTTTGGAAAAGGTGAAACTTTCCACCGCCCATTTTGATACCGAATCGGAATTGTTAATCAAAGCCGGACGTTTGGGTTTCAAAATTGTTTCTGTCCCCATTAAAACCATTTACCGCGGGGAAGTAAGCAAGATAAACAAGGTGGTGGATACTTGCCGGTTTATCAGGCTCATTTGGAAAAGTCTTTGGTGGCGAAAATAAGATGAAAGAAACCGAACTGGCCCGCCTGGCTATGGTCCAGGAGCAAATCATTAAAAGGGGTATAAACGATGCGGCGGTTATAAAAGCGATGCAGAAGGTGCCGCGTCATAAATTTATCGGCGAAAATTCTCTTTCGCAGGCTTATGAAGATCATCCTTTGCCGATTGGCGGCGGCCAAACAATTTCCCAGCCATATATGGTGGCGCTAATGACCCAGTCTTTAGAGCTAAAAGGAGGAGAAAGGGTTTTGGAGGTAGGGACAGGTTCAGGATATCAGGCGGCCATCCTGGCAGAAATTGCCAAAGAGGTCTATAGCATAGAAAGATTTGCCGATTTAGCCCGCAAGGCGGAGGCGGTTCTATCCGAACTCAACTATTCTAATGTCAAAATCAAAATTGGCGATGGAACAGCCGGCTGGAGTGAGACCGCGCCGTTTGATGGAATCATAGTTACCGCCGGGGCACCCGAGGTTCCCCCTTCTTTAGTCCGGCAGTTAGCTGAGGGCGGGAAGCTGGTAATTCCCGTGGGCGGCAAATTTATGCAGACTTTATCAGTTTTTAAAAAAGAAGGCGAAGAACTCAGGCAAAAAGATATTTGCGGCTGTGTTTTTGTTCCTTTGGTCGGCGGGGAAGGGTGGAGAGACTGAAAAAATAAACCACAGAGTTCACAGAGAAAAAAATAATCAACAGATAAACACAGGGAAGTTATAGAGAGCACAGAGGAAATATAGAAGGGTTGATATGATAGAGAATATTATTGGTAGTTTTCAAGGATGGTCAAAGGAATTATTAACCGTTTTAATTGCCAGTCTTCCAATTTCGGAATTAAGAGGGGCGATTCCTTTTGCCCTGGGGATGAAGATTCCGGTATTTAAAGCCTATCTACTGGCGGTATTTGGTAATCTCATTCCGGTTGTGCCTTTGCTTCTTTGCTTCGGCCGGATGGTCCGGGTTTTAGAAAAATTCAGTTTTGGAAAAAGATTTTTGAGCTGGCTGTTTGCCCGGACGCGAAGCCGGAGCCGAATTGTGCAAAGATTTGAAATTCTTGGATTAGCTTTGTTTGTGGCTATCCCTTTACCGGTTACCGGGGCCTGGACCGGCAGCGTAGCCGCTTTTCTTTGCGGCATAAAATTTCGTTACGCGTTTTTGGCCATTACCCTGGGTGTTTTAATTGCCGGAGTAATTGTTACGCTGGTGAGTTTGGGTGGAATCGGTTTTTTGAAGTTTGTGCTTAAATAGCTTCGCTTTTGTATATGAAATGTTATATATTGTTTGTAATTTGGAATTTGTTTATTGTAATTTAATGGAATTATACGCCTAAGGTAGTAAAAAAAATCGGGGTGTAGCGCAGTCCGGTCTAGCGCGCACGGTTCGGGTCCGTGAGGTCAGGAGTTCAAATCTCCTCACCCCGACCATATTCGTCGATAGTATCTCGTATATAGTATCTCGTGAAAAACAAAGATTTAAAAAATGAGATACGAATAGCGAGATACGTAATACAGGGACATAAATGGGGGGGACACCATACTTAATTGTTGAAAGCGGTAGGGATGGTAAAAAAACAGGGTGAAAGAAGAAATAGGTAATGTAGCTCCGTATTTACGCAAACCGTTAGCCGAAATATACTTAAATATTCTTAAAAGGGGATAAAAGATGTTTAAATTACGAGTCTATATTGATACTTCTGTAGTAGGAGGTTGTTTGGATGAAGAGTTCAAAGGAGATTCTGTCCAACTTTTTAAGGAGGTTCTTTATGAAAGCTAAGAAATTTGATGCTGTAGAGATGAAACGTCAGCTTCAGAAAGAAGCGGAAGAAAGATTATCTCATCTTTCAGAAAAAGAACAACTTAATTTATTGCGCAAAAAGTTTAGTCATTTAATGAAACGAAAGGAAAAGGTGCGCTTCGGCTAACACGAGCTTTGCAGCTTACTTCGTTCGCCCGAACCAGCTTTTGGC
Organism: Candidatus Ratteibacteria bacterium; assembly: GCA_034717985.1. Classification (GTDB taxonomy): domain Bacteria; phylum CAZDME01; class JAYEMH01; order JAYEMH01; family JAYEMH01; genus JAYEMH01. The sequence goes on along the minus strand of JAYEMH010000013.1, from coordinate 39,889 downwards.
TGGCTTCGTAAAGCCCGATACCGTTAGCTAAAATTGGCTTCTATAAATATAGGGACACAATACTTAATTGTTGAAAGCGGCAGGGATGGTAAGAAAAAAACAGGGCGAAAGAAGAAAATGGAGAAATTAACGAATGCTTGAGGTTTGTCGCCTGCATGTATTGTTTAAAGGCACCGTACAGGGGGTAGGGTTTAGATTTTTAACCGAGCGAGTCGCTCAAAGATTTGGGTTGGTTGGTTTTGTCCGGAACCTGGCCAGCGGAGACGTGGAGGTAGTAGCAGAAGGCAGCCGAAAGACTTTAGATGAATTTTTGGAGGCCATCCAGTCAGGCTCTTTGAGCGGATACATTACTGCCATCGATAAATCCTGGGGGCCTCCAACGGGAGAATTTGAGGATTTTGGTATTAGGTTTTGAGATATGCGCTATGGTATATTCGGCGATATTCATGGTAATTTAGAAGCTTTTGAAGTTGTGCTCCGGGAATTGAACCGGCAGAAGGTGACTCAACTTATATGTGTTGGCGATATTGTCGGTTACGGGGCGGAACCGAATGGGTGTGTCGAAAAAATTCGAAGCCTGTCTATCCCAGCCGTTGCCGGAAATCATGATTGGATATCCGTTGGGAAAAGCGATATCAATTATTTGAATGCCCAGGCCAGGCAAGCCATTCTCTGGACCGGGCGGAACTTAAAATCGGAAAATAAGCGCTACTTAGATAAACTACCGCTGGTAATAGAGAAAAATGATTTTCAGCTGGTTCACGGAAGCCTCAAGGAGCCGGCTGAGTGGCATTATATTTTGAATCTCAAAGAGGCAAATGATGCTTTTTCTCTAATGAAAAAATCCCTCCTTTTCATTGGCCATTCTCATCGGCCTATTATTTTTTCTAAGGATAAAGAAAAAATTGCGTATAGTTTTACCGGCCGTTTAAGCATTAAAGAGGGTGTTAAGTATATAATTAACGTGGGCAGTGTCGGACAGCCTCGCGACGGCGATCCCCGGGCCGGTTATATTTTATTCGATGATGAGAAAAAAGAAATTGTATATAAAAGAATCGCTTATCCGGTAGAAAAGACCCAGGCAAAAATTAAGGCCGCCGGATTGCCGGGGATAGAAGCGGCCCGATTGGCGGACGGCCGATAGAATTTTAAACCATTATGAAATCTCAGACAGCCAATTTCCTCCAATTTTTAAAAGTGGAGAGAAATTTAGCTAAAAATACAATTAATGCCTACGGAAGTGATTTGGAGAAATTCCGGAAATATTTAGCCGCCCGAAAAAAAGAAAAAGTTTCATTGATAAACCTGACGGATATTCAAAATTACAGCCGGACATTAAAGGCAGGAAATATTGCCGCCTCATCTATTGCCCGCAATTTAATTTCCATTAAAATGTTTTTCCGATTCTTATTGAGAGAGGAAATAATTAAAAAAGATCCGAGTCAGGACTTAGAGCCGCCGATAAATTGGCCGAAGTTACCCGAGTGTTTAACTATTCTGGAAACCGAAAATCTTCTCAATCAACCCGTCTTCAGGAATAAAACAGGCTTCCGGGATAGAGCTATTCTGGAACTGCTTTATGCCACCGGGATGCGGGTTTCAGAACTCATAAATCTGAAGGTTTCCGATTTGAACCTGAAAGTCGGGTATGTCCGCTGTCTTGGGAAAGGCGAAAAAGAACGAATTGTTCCGATTGGCCGGCCGGCCAGGGAGGTTATTGAAAAATATTTAGAAAAAATAAGGCCCGCCTTTGTTAAAAGCCGCAAAGGTTATCGCGAACCGATTTTCTTGTTTATCAATCGGGTTGGCCGGTCGTTTTCCCGGCAGGCTATCTGGAAGATAATAAAGAAATATGCTCAAAAAGCCCGCCTACGGAAAAATATAACTCCGCATACCTTGAGACATTCCTTTGCCACGCATTTACTTCAGGGCGGGGCAGACCTGCGCTCGGTTCAAGAAATGTTAGGGCATGTCAATATCGCTACCACTCAGATTTATACCCATGTAAACCGGGAAAGGCTTAAAGAAGTTCACAAGAAGTATCACCCCAGGGGATAAGATGGAGGTAATCGTTACCCATACCAATTCCGATTTTGATGCCCTGGCTTCGCTCATTGCCGCCAAAAAATTGTATCCCGAGGCGGAGCTGGTCCTGCCTGGTTCTTCCGAAAGAGCAGTTAGGGAATTTATGCTCAGATTCGAAAAAGAACTTAATCTCCTGCCGGAGAAAAAAGTTGATTTAGATAAAATTACCCGGCTGATTATCGTTGATACGCGCCATGCCGGCCGGATTGGCCGATTCGGCGATATTGCGCGAAAAAAAGGTCTGGAAATACATCTTTACGACCACCATTCTGCTCATCCTGATGACCTTAAAGGCAAAATTAATGTCAGCCGGATTACCGGGGCAACGGTAACGATACTTTTAGAAATAATACAAGGGGAAAAAATGTCTCTTTCTCCCTTTGAAGCAACTTTAATTCTTCTGGGGCTTTATCAGGATACAGGTTCTTTAAGTTATCCCTCAACTACCGAACCGGACAGGAGAGCGGCGCAGTATCTCATATCCTCCGGGGCTGATTTAAAACTCATCTCTATTTTTCTCAAAAGGAAATTGACGCGGGAGCAGATTACCCTTTATCGCAGACTCAAGAAATCTAAGGAAACCTTTTTCTTCGGCGGGGCTAAGGTGGTTATCCTTTCCTTGATGGTCAATCGGTATATCGTCGATTTGGCTCTTCTTACCCAGCGGCTGATGGATGAAGAAAAGGCCGATGTTATTTTAAGTTTAGTAGGGATGGGCAAACATTTTCATTTAGTTGCCCGGAGTAAAAGCAAAGAGATTGACGTTGAGGAAATCGTCAGTTCTTTCGGAGGCGGAGGTCATCCCACGGCTGCTTATGCCCGTATCGCCTCAGGGGAATTGCCGGCGCTAAAGAAAAATCTTTTAAAGATTCTAAGAAGAAAAATTAAAAAGCCCGGGCCGGAAGAGTGGCATAAAGTCATCTCTCCGGCAAATCTTGATTCAAAGCGCGGCGCGGCGGCAGACCATCCCGTTAGAAAACTTCGTTCGGTGAGGAATTTTAGCGCTTTAATGAAGAAACGCCTGCCCCAGAGGATTATGAGACTGTTGAAGGAAATTGGAACAGCAGGGACAAAACGACAGCTGCCGGTTTTTGTCGTGGGCGGTTTTGTCAGGGATTTAATGCTGGGGAGGCCCAATTATGATCTGGATATTGTGGTGGAAGGAGATGGAATAGCCTTTGCCGGCGGCCTGGCCGCTAAGTGGAAGGGGAAAGTAAGAAAACACAAAAAGTTTGGCACCGCCGTGGTTTATTTGTCCGGCGGATTTAAAATTGATGTGGCTACCGCCCGGACCGAATATTATCATTATCCCGCGGTTATGCCCCAGGTTAAAGGCAGTTCTTTAGAGGCTGATTTGTATCGCCGGGATTTTACAATTAATGCCATGGCCGTTTGTTTAAATAAAAATGAATTTGGCCATCTGGTGGATTTTTTTGGCGGCGAAAAAGACCTGAAGAAAAAAATCATAAGGTGTCTGCATGACTTAAGTTTTGTTGAAGATCCTACCAGGATTTTTCGGGCGGTCAGATTTGAGCAGCGCTATGGCTTTAAAATCAGCCGGCATGCCCAGCACTTAATCAAAACAGCGATAAATCTGGAGATGTTCGACTGGTTAACGAATCACCGCCTTTTTGACGAATTAATTTTAATTCTGAGCGAAAAAAAACCTCTGCCGGCAATTAAACGAATGGCCGAATTTAACGAATTGAGGTTTATCCATCCGCGAATAAAATTAAACAAAAATTCCGAATTACTATTTAGAAAATTAAGCCGGGCTATCGCCTGGTTCAAAAAAGAATTTCCTCATGAAAAGCCGGAAGTCTGGAGCATTTATTTTCTATGCCTGCTTGAGGGTTTGAATAAAGAGGAAGCACAAGAGGTAGTGCGGAAATTTGTCGTTTCCAAAAAGAACGAAAAACGAATTGTTTTAGCTAAAGAATCGGGAGCGCGGATACTGAATAACTTAAAAAAGAAGAAGCTTAAAAACAGCGAAATTTTCCAGCAGTTGAGGGGTTTACCTCTTGAGGTGCTTCTTTTTTTACTCGCTAAAACCGAGTTTAGCCGGGTGGAGAAACGAATAAAAGTTTATATAACTGTTCTCCGCAAGGTAAGGCCGTTAATTAAGGGTAAAGATTTAGCCGGTCTGGGAATCAGCGCCGGACCGATTTATAAAGAAATTTTCCGGGCTATTTTATGGAAAAAGCTTGACGGCGGACTTAAAACAAAAAAAGAAGAGCGGTTTTTTATCAAAGAAACCTGGAGAAGCCTTTGAAAAAAAACCGGTAAAATTTGAAATCCGGGGTTTCAATGTGGTATACTTTCTTGGTAGGTATTACTTAGGGATGTTAAGTTGAGGTATTGATGACTAAATCAAAACACGGCTTCACCCCGATTGAGATTATTGCGGTAACAGCCATCTTGGGCTTGGCGGCGGCGATTACCCTCCCGGCGATAGAACGAAGCCATGAGCGGGTCGGAGTTGTCCGCGAAGCGGTAGATTTGAACTACCTGCAGGCGGCTTTGGAACAGTTTCATAATACCTGGGAAAAATACCCAACAGGCAGTAATGCCGATTTGGTTACCGCACTTAGCCCTTACATTCTTTTTGACGAGAAATTTATTAAAGACGGTTTATTCATTGACCCATGGGGAGTTTCTTATGTATACCGCTGCCCGGGAATTATTCATCCGGAAAGCTACGACCTTTTTTCCTGGGGGCCGGATGGCTCTCCGCCCGGTGAAATGGTTTATGGTGAAGGCGGAGCTGGTTTTGATATCGTGGTCTGTGGTGAACCGCATAGTGGAGTTTTTGGCGGTATTCCCAGCACCGGTAGTGTTGTTCCGATTGGCCAGGGAGTAAGTTCACCGCCATCATCCGGAGGAACCTCTGGTTCTGATAGCGGAGGAGGTGGTATTGGCGGTTACGGATTATCCACTATCGATAGTCCCATCCCCTGGAATTTAGCGGCAACTCCCAACGATGGCTTAGTTTATCTGTCATGGAAAGCTCCCACGGGTAACCTATTACCCGATTATTTTCAAGTTTATCGCAGCTGGCTTCCGGATTCCGGTTACGACTTAATTGCGACGGTGGCTTGTATTCCTTTTCGGGATAAACAAGGTTTTTTTCCTGATAAGACGGTCGTAAACGATTACACCTATTATTACCGCATTACCGCTGTCTGGGAAGCAGAAAAAAAAGAAAGCGAATTTTTCCTGCTGTGTAAAAGCAACTCCTTCGGAGACGACTGTTTATGCCCGAAAGATTTCTTCTGGTTTGGAAATCTTAGCTGGATCTTCATCGGGAGCTGATATTGCCGCGGCTTTAAAATCAGAGGAAACAGCGTTAGGATTTGGTCAAATTTCCTCAATGGCTATGGCCTGGTTTGAACCGGCTAATAACGCGGTTATTATTAATTCGTATTATTTGCGAAAGAGTCCGAAGATGACGGCTATTCTTTTAGCCCACGAAGGAACTCACCTCCAGTGGAAATGTGACTTAACCATGGGAACTCCTATCCCCGGCGGGGGAGAGCGTTCCCCAAATTCAATTGATCAGGAATACCATGCTTTTTTAAATCAAACCCTGGTCTGGGAGGAAATCGAGGTTGTCGGAGAAGACGAGAGTATCGATTCCTGGGCCGCCTTAATTTCTTCCGGGGAAGAAAGAGCTAAGGCCTTTATCCGGGCCGTTTATTGGGGGCTGCCCGAGTATTAATTATGAAAAGAATTTTTTCTGTTTTTTTTCTCGTTTTATTTGTTATAATGATTTCCGCTTGCAGCCGGGAAGCCCCGGTTGGTCAAAAAGAAGAGGCGAAAGGCAAATCAATGAATAAGGATAAATTTTCGCTCTACCAAAGCGCCTTGTTGAAGATATCTTTTCAGTATCCGCCTTCCTGGCAGATGAAGGAAATTGAAAATCCTAAAGGCAGTTACCGGCAGATTCATCTTGTTGGACCAAGAAGGGAAGATATTGGTTTTCCGGTTTCTATAACGATAACGGCTTTTTCCCGGAGCGAAAGTTTGAAGGATGAGGTAATAAAATATTTGTTGCGAAAAAAGAGACTTAAAGATTTTAATCTGCTGAAGCGTTCAGATGATATTTGGGCAGATGAGACGGCTGAAGCGTTTGAGTTTACCTATCTGGTTAGTTTACCACTTTATTCTGTCAAAGCCCAGCAAGCCGTAATACAGGAAAGGACAATTTTCTTCAAAAAGGGAGAAATTCTGTACAAAGTCAGCTTTTTTGTTGACCGGGAAAGGTTCGCTGAATTTACGGAAGTGCTTGAAAATCTTAAAGAGAGTTTAAGTTTTTCGGGATAAGGTTTAAATAAACAGCTCATTTTTTTGGCCATCAGTAACGGATGGCTATTTTTATTGACAGCGCCCGCTTTATATGCTAAATTTAAGCAACGATTAGAGGAATTATGCCAGTCCCTTCCAAAGAAAGAAAAGAGTGGTCAGATGAGGTGAGAAATTTTGCGGCTCTGGGGTATGTACCGGTTATATGCCTTATCGTACTGCTGCTCAAAAAAGACCATCCCTTTATATGTTTCCACGCCAAACAGGGGTTGCTTATCTGTCTTTGTTTTTTCCTTTTTTGGTATTTGCCTTGGATCGGGAAGATGTTAAATTTGTTTCTGGCTGCCTTTATGTTTGTCGGACTGGTCAAGGCCAAAGCAGGGGAATACTGGAAAGTTCCTGTCCTTGGTAACTTAGCAGAAAAAATCAGGATTTAATCGCGGGTGGCTTTTAAAAATTTCCTTTTTACCTTAGTGGTAATCCCGGTTATTATAACTGGCTGCGCCACGTATCCTTCGGATAATCCAATGCGCACAGAGTTGACTAATGGAATGGTCGTTCTCACCCGAAAATGTGATAGTCTTCCCGTCGTGGCGATAAGCGTCTGGGCAAAAGTGGGTTCTGCCGATGAAGAAAAAGAAAACCACGGGATATCCCATTTCCTCGAACATATGCTTTTTCGAAAGAAGCCCCCTTCCGGAAGACGCGCTTCCATACAGGCAGAGATTGAAGGGGCGGGCGGATACTTGAATGGCGCTACCAGTAAAGAGATAACTTTCTATTATGCCGTTGTTCCGAAAGATTTTGCCGAAGAAGCCCTCTATTTGCTCCTGGATTTATTTTTAAATCCTGACTTTGATGAAAAAGATTTTGCCGAAGAAAAAAAAGTGGTTATCGAAGAGATTTCCCGAAAACAAGATAATCCCTCTGATTTAGCGGTAGATTTGCTTTTTGAAACTCTATATGCCGGTCATCCTTACGGACATTGCGTTTTGGGCGATGAAGAAACGATTAAAAATATGCCGTTAGATTCCCTGATAAAGTATCATGCGGCTCATTATCATTCCGGTAATATGGTTGTCAGCATGGCGGGTGATTTTGAGCCAGAAGCCGTCGTTAAAGGATTAAAGACAAGATTTGGTGAATACCAAAAGCGTCTTCCGAAGGTACCGACGGAGGCGAAAATCAAAAAGGGAGTAAGAGAAGCCACGGTTGAAAAAAATGTCAATCAAGTCTATTTAACTTTAGGATTTGCCGGTCCGGCCGTAGAAAATGATGACCACATTGCTTTAGATCTGTTAGCGGTTATTTTAGGCGGTAGTGTCAGTTCCAGGCTGGTTGAACGCCTGAAAGAAAAAGAAGAATTGGTAAACGCAGTTAGCTGCCAGTTTTTTACTCAAAAGGAGTCCGGGATTTTTTCGGTTTACGCACAGTTTTTACCGGGAGGATTCGAAAAGGTCGAAGCGATTATCTGGGAAGAACTGGAACGGGTGAAAAACGAGCTCGTTGCCAACGAAGAGTTAGAAAAAGCCAGGCGAATGATTGAGGCCGACTTTCATTTTCAACGCGAAATTTTTAAGGACCAGGCTTTAAATTTTGCCTATTGGGAGTGCCTGGCGGCTTTGGATTATGAAAAGAATTATCTGGCGAAAGTAAAAAAGATTGATTCGGGGAAGCTGCGGGAAATAGCCACCGAATATCTGGATTCGCAAAACTTCGCCCGGGTAATTATCAGGCCGGCCTCATAATTACCGAACAGAGTTTTATGAATAAGAGAAGGATTTTCTTTTCCCTTTTTTTTGTCATTTTTTTATGTGGCTTGCTTTTCAGCCTGCAATGTAAAAAAAGCAATATGAAGATTACGACAGAAACCTTACCGAGCGGATTAAAAGTTTTAATTAAGCAGACTTCTTCTAACGAGATTGTGGCCATCGATTTTTTTATCGGTAGCGGGTCAGGCGCAGAGAATCGGAAAGAAGCCGGGCTTACCTATTTGACATCGCGGCTTTTCTTTAAAGGGACAGAAGACAAAAACTTTAAGCAAATTGCTGAGGGCTTTGATTCATTGGGCGGAATCTGGGGGCTATCGGTTGAAAGAGATTTTTCGGAAATTCATCTTATCATTCCCAAAAAATACTGGAAAGAAGGCTTGAGCCTTTTCGCCGAGGTGCTGACCATGCCGGCATTTCCGGAAAAAGAGGTCCAAAAAGAAAAGAAATTGATTAGCCAGGAAATCCGAAGCCTTGAGGATAATCCTTTCGAATTTGCCCATTGCGCCTTTAATGAAAATATTTACGGCAGCCATCCATACGGCAAGCCGACTTTCGGTTTTTTAGATACCATTTCCCGGTTTAGCCGAACCGATTTACTCAAGCAATACAAAAGATGCTTTTCCAGCCAGAACGCCGTAATTACTTTTGTCGGCAACCTTGATGCGAAGGAGGTTATACCCTTAGTCCAGGAAAATTTCCGCGCTTTACCTTCAGGCGAACCTTCTGTGTTTCACACTCAGGCTTTTCAAAGCCGGGGGAAGAGAACGGTTATCAAGAAATCCGACTTACAGCAGTCAATGATATTTTTAGGTTTTAGGGCGGCGGCGGTAGAAAATGACGACTATCCGGTGTTAAAAGCAATCAGTGCTCTTCTGGGTGGGGGAATGAGTTCACGAATGTTTGAAAACATTCGTGATAAAAAAGGGATCGGTTATGCCCTGGGAAGTTTTTATCCGACCCGGGTGGATACCAGCACCTTTGTATTTTATGTTGGCGTTCAGCCGGAAAGGGTTAAAGAAGCTGAAGCGGCCTTCAGGGAGGAAATAAGAAAAATACAGGCGGGAGAAATTAGTGAAGAAGAATTACAAAAAATCAAAAATTATCTCACCGGAAATTTCTACCTGGCTCAACAGCGCAACAAAGATCAGGCCTATTATCTGGGCTGGTTTGAAACCATCGGTTTAGGCTCTGACTTTGGCGCGGTTTATTTAAAGAATATTGCGGCGTTAAAGCCCCATGAGATAAAAGAAGCGGCAAAAAAATATTTCAGGGATGATAAGGCGGTTCTTTTAATTCTTAGTCCGGAAGAACTCTAAACAGGAGAAATTATGGAAAGAGAACCTTTTGTCGCCGGTCAGTTTTATCCCGGCCGGGCGGATTTAATCAAGAAGGAAATTGACAAATACCACATTAAAGGCGGCTCGAAACGAGAGGTCAAGGGAATACTTTCGCCTCACGCGGGATATATTTACTCCGGGAAAGTTGCCGGGGCAGTTTTTTCTCAAATCGCCAATCCGGATACCGTTATTATTCTCGGACCCGCCCATCGCGCCGTTGGTGTGACCGGTGCTTTATGGAAAGAGGGGAATTGGCAGACGCCTCTCGGTTCAGTTGAAATTGACCAAGAATTGGCGGAAGAAATTCTAAAGGCTTCACCTTTAGTGAAAAACGATTACCAGGCTCATCTGGGCGAACATTCTTTAGAAGTACAGCTTCCTTTTATTCAATACTTTTTCCCTTCGACAAAAATTGTTCCTCTGGTTTTGGGATTTAGCAGTTTTCATCAACTGGAAAAGATAAGTAAGGGTATCGTAAAAGCCGTAAAAGCCGGTAAGAAAAAGGTGCTAATTCTGGCCAGTTCGGATATGACCCATTATCAACCTCAGGAAACGGCTGAAAAATTAGATAAGTTAGCCTTAGAGCCTTTATTGAAACTTGAGGCAAAAAGGTTTTTTGATACGGTGGTGGCGAATGATATCTCGATGTGCGGATATATGCCAGCGGCAATAATGATTCTGGCTTGCAAAGCCCTGGGGGCAAAAAGAGGAGAGCTGGTTATGTATGCCACCTCAGGGGAAGCCAGCGGAAATTATTCCGAAGTAGTTGGTTATGCCGGAGTAATAGTGGAGTAAGATGAAAATTTCAAAGAAATTGATTTTTTTATTTAAAGTTCTGCTGACACTGGGTTTAATCCTGTTTCTGGTTAAAAGATTGAAAATGGGGGAGGTTAAACACATTATCCTGCAGATTAAGCTCAGCTATCTTTTTCTGGCGGCGCTTTTTTATCTTTTCATTATGGGAATTACCGCCTATCGCTGGCAGTGCCTTTTAAGAATTCATCGTATAAAACTGGGTATGGCTAAATTAATCCGCCTTACTTTTGTCGGATATTTCTTTAACAATTTTTTGCCCACGACTGTCGGAGGAGACCTGGTAAAAGGATATCTGGTGGGCAAAGAGACCGGGAAATCCGCCGAGTCATATGTGTCTGTTTTGATGGATCGCCTGGTGGGAATTACGGGATTGTTTGTGATGGCTTTTGCGGTGATATGTTTCCTTCCTCTTCTTCAAGACAATCGGACAATCATGTATGCTGTCTGGGGCGGCTTTATCGTTTGCGGCAGCATGGTGTTTCTTTCGACCATCAGCGGTAAACATTGGCTGGGAAAGCTCACTTTTTTAAAACGCCTTTTTCAAAAGTTAAAAATTGATGATAAGATAAGAAAAACCTGTGATGCTTTTTCCGCCCACAAGCAGTACAAAAATGTTCTTATAAAGACTGTTTTGCTGTCCTTGGTAATTCAGGTGTGTTTTATCGCCGTCAATTATTTTGTCGTAAAGGGTTTACCGGTACCTGTCAGTGTCCCGCTGATTTATTTTTTCATTTATACACCAACCATTGCCTTAATCAGCAGCCTCCCCATTACCATCAACGGTATTGGAATAAGAGAGAATTTATACGTCGGATTTTTCGGCGGTTTGATTGGTGTGCAAATAGCCGGGTCGTTCTCGATTATCTTGCTTCTTTTTCTATGGGCGGCCGGGATAGCCGGTGGAATTTGTTATCTTTTTTCTCACTTGAAAATTGCCCCGATTAAGACTTTATTCGCCAAGGAGGAAGCAGAATTATGATTGATAAAGAGCTTCTCAGCATTTTAGCCTGTCCGGCCTGCAAGGCCGACGTAAAAGAAGAAGGTGAAAAAATTGTCTGCCGGAAGTGCGGCTTGAAATATCCTGTAAGAGACAGCATCCCGATAATGTTAATCGATGAAGCAGAGAAATAAAACGGGTAGACGGGGACCATGAACCACGGTGGGTTCAGGGCAAGCGGGATATGGAAAAGGAGGGATAAATGGCTAAGATTTTAGTTATCCACGGACCTAATTTGGACCTTCTCGGCTCAAGAGAACCCGATATCTATGGTAAAATTAATTTGGCTGAAATAAACAAAAATCTCAGGATGCTGGCTAAAAAGGCAAAGGTCAAGATTCAAATTGCCCAGTCAAATCATGAGGGGGAAATTGTTGAACTTATCGGACGGAGCAAGAAATCGGTAGACATTTTAATTATCAATCCGGCCGCCTATACGCATACCAGTGTGGCCATTCGGGATGCCATTTTGGCTACCCGGATTTCCACGATAGAGGTGCACCTAAGCAATATTTATGCCCGGGAGGAATTTCGCCGCCAGTCTCTTATTGCTCCGGTGGCGATCGGACAGATAAGTGGATTTGGCGGGCAAAGTTATTACCTTTCGCTGGAAGCCGCCATCAAAATAATTAAGCAAAAGTGAAATATCAAAATAAAAATTCAAGCGAACTTAAGAAAAAAATTAAAGAGGCCAAACTTGATGCTCTCCTTATTACAAATTTTCGGAACATAAAGCATCTAACCGGCTTTTCCAGTTTGGAGGGAGTGCTTTTAATTACCGGGAAAGAGAGTGTGTTTTTTACCGGTATTTGTGAGCTTGCCGAAGCAAAATCAAAAATCACCTCATTTAAGATTAATGAACGGAAACGAGGCGATTGGAACTTTTTAAACGATTTCATTAAAAGGGCGAAAATAAAGCGGTTAGGATTTGAGGAGGAGTATTTCTCGGTGGCCGGTTTAAGATCGCTCCGGAGGATTTCTTTAAATTGCAAGCTGAAAGGCACCTCCGGTATAGTCGAGCAGTTGAGGGCTATAAAGACACTTCAGGAGATAGCGAAAATTAAAAAGGCTGTTTCTATCACTGAGAAGATTTTCACCGGAGTTAAAAAGAATTTAAGACCCGGTTTGACGGAGTTGGATATTGCCGGAAATTTGTCCGAACGGATTGCTAAATGCGGGCGCAAGCCGGCTTTTAATCCGATTGTTGCCTTTGGCGCGCATACGGCTTCTCCCCATGCTCAGCCCGGACGGAAGAGTCTTAAAAAAGGTGACCTGGTTTTGATTGATATGGGGGTGGATTTTGAAGGCTATAAGTCTGATATGACCCGCACCTTCTCCCTTGGTCGGCCCAACAGTAAACAGGTTCAAATCTATAATGTAATCATGGAGGCGAAAGATTTTATCCAGCGGGTAATTAAACCGGGGATATTAATTGCTGAAGTTGAAGAAAAAGCACACCGCTTTTTTTCCGGAAGAGGATGGGGTAAGTTTTTCCCTCATTCTGTCGGCCACGGAATAGGATTAGATGTCCATGAGCGGCCTTTTTTTTCAACGAAAAGCAAGGATACATTAGTTCCCGGGATGGTCTTTACTCTTGAGCCGGCTGTTTATTTTCCCGGCTGGGGCGGAGTTAGAATCGAAGATTTGTATTTAGTTAACCGGAGAAGCTGTCAGAAATTGAGCCAACTATCACTTTACCCATTACAAGGTTAGAAAAAAACAATGATTTCTCCCACTAATTTTAAACGCGGTATGGTAATAGAATTGGAAAAAAATCTCTTTGAAATTCTCGGCGTTTCCTGGGTTAAACCGGGAAAAGGCGGCGCTTTTGCCCGGACTAAGATCAAGAATTTAAAAACCGGAGCGATTACGGAAAGAATGTTTCGCAGTGAAGAAAAAGTTTCCAAGGCAAGCATTACCACCACAGCGATTGAATATTTATACCGCCTGGATATTTTTTATCACTTTATGGATTTCAAAACAAACGAAGAATATACATTGGCCAAAGAGATTTTAGGCGATAAAGTCCATTTTTTGGTGGAAAACCAGACCGTGACGGCAAAAATTTATCAGGGGGCAGTACTTGATATCGATCTGCCGGCGTCAGTCAGTTTAACCGCAACCCACACTGAGCCCGGCTTGAAAGGCAATACTGTTTCCGGGGCGACCAAAGAGGCAACGCTGGAGACCGGATTTAAACTGCAGGTCCCGTTATTCATAAAAACGGGCCAGAAAATTAAAGTGGATACGCGCAGCGGGAAGTATATTAGTCGAATATGACACTATTAGTGAGGGAGATGGGAAAATATGATGGGAGGTAGCAATGGACCCTAAAGTAAAAGAAGAGATAGAGAATATCATCGACCTTTTTAAACGTTCTAATCTGGGTGAATTTGAAATCGAGAAGGAAGGCATCCGCCTTCGTCTGAGAAAAGACATCCCCGCAATATCGGTGGAATCAACCGGGACAGCGGCAAAGCCGGCAATAGAGAAGGAAACCGAAAAGAGCGAAAAAACAGAGACCGAAGAAGACTTAATCCCGATTAAAACACCTATGGTCGGCACCTTTTATCAAGCTTCATCTCCGGAGGCAACACCTTTTGTCGAGGAGGGAGACATAGTAGAGGCGGAGCAGGTAGTTTGTATAATTGAAGCAATGAAATTGATGAACGAAATCAAAGCAGAAACCAGGGGAAGAATTGCAAAAATTTTAGTTGAGGATGGGCACCCGGTTGAATACGGACAGACATTATTTTTAGTAAAGGCGGAATAAAGGAAATGTTCAGTAAAATACTAATTGCTAACCGGGGCGAAATCGCCTTGAGAATAATCAGAGCCTGCCGCGAATTGGGGATTGGGACAGTAGCTATTTATTCTGAAGCCGATGTCAATTCGCTCCACGTGCGATTTGCCGATGAAAGTATTTGTATCGGACCGCCTCCCAGCAGCAGTAGTTATCTTTCGATTCCCAACATTATTAGTGCGGCCGAGGTAATGGATGTTGAAGCTATTCATCCGGGTTATGGGTTCTTAGCCGAAAATGCCCATTTTGCCGAGGTATGTGAATCCTGCGGGATAAGATTTGTCGGCCCCACGCCGGAGAATATTCGCGCTATGGGGGATAAAATAGAAGCCCGAAAATTAATGAAAAAAGCCGGCATACCGGTAATTCCCGGAAGCGAAGGGGTGGTGAAAAATAAGGAAGAGGCCTTATCAATCGTTAAAAAGATAGGGTATCCGGTAATGATTAAAGCGGCCGCCGGTGGGGGAGGCAAGGGAATGCGCATTGCCCATAATGACGTGAGTCTGGCCAATGCCTTTTTAACTGCCCGAACCGAGGCGGAAGCCAGCTTTGGTAATCCTGAACTTTACATCGAAAAATGCATCCAGGACCCGCGGCACATTGAGTTTCAGATTTTAGCCGATAAATTCGGGAAAATTATCCATCTCGGGGAAAGGGAATGCACTATCCAGCGCCGTTATCAAAAGTTGATTGAAGAATCGCCCTCTTCGGCGGTGGATAAAAAATTAAGAAAAAAAATGGGAGACTCAGCCCTGCGGGCCGCTAAAACCATCAAATATATGAGCGCCGGAACAGTGGAGTTTTTACTGGATAGGGAAGGACATTTCTATTTTATGGAGATGAATACGCGTATTCAGGTAGAGCATTCGGTAACAGAAATGGTTACTGGAATCGACCTGGTTAAAGAGCAGATTCGTCTTGCTCAGGGAGACAAGTTAAGGTATCATCAGGACCTGATAAAATTGAACGGCTGGGCGATTGAGTGCCGCATTAACGCAGAAGATCCGGAGAATGACTTTCTGCCTACGCCCGGTGAAATAAATATCTGCCAATTTCCGGGCGGACCGGGCATCCGGGTTGACAGCCACATTTATCCCTCTTTTTATATTCAGCCCTTTTATGATTCGCTCTTAGCCAAGCTTATCGCTCATGGTGCCGATAGAGAAGAGGCGATTGCCCGAATGCAAAGGGCGCTGACCGAATTTGAAATTAGCGGTGTAAAGACGACAATTCCTTTTCACTCTACGGTTTTAAATAATCCGCTTTTTATTCGGGGAAAATTTTCCACCGGGTTTATTGATCGGATTTGGTCGGTAAAAGCTAAATCAGAGGAGGCTTAAATTATGGAAGAATCATTATCCTTGGGCAAAGTAAAAATTCACAATGAGGTCGTAGGAACCATTGCCAGTGTGGCGGCGATGGAAATTGAGGGTGTAGTGAGTATGAGCCGGGGACTGGTCAGCGGCTTGACCGAACTGCTGGGGAAAAAGGATTTAGACCGGGGTATTAGGGTTCAAATAAAGGGGAAGGAAGCTTCCCTGGCCTTAAACATCATTATAAAGTACGGCGCGAAAATTCCGGAAGTTTCATATCAGATTCAGGAAAATGTTAAAAAAACGGTGGAAAAGATGACCGGTTTAACAGTAACAGATGTTTCGGTTCATATTCAAGGAATAGAGATGCCCAAAAAAAATAAAGATTCAGGAGGGAGTAAATAATGAAAAAAATATGGAACGCATTTAAGCATTTTCTTCAAATTGTAATCTGTATGGGATTAGGGTTCTACGCGGTAGCTCTTTCTCTGCAAACAAATATCGCTATTGTCCCTTTACAGCAAGTGTACAATTCTCCTCAAGGACGTTTGGCGGCGATGGTATTCGGGATATTTTTTATCCTGCTTAGTTTGATCTTGATTTTTATATCATCAAAAACAAGCGCCGACGATAAATCCATCACTTTTGATAATCCCATTGGCAAGGTTAAAATTTCTCTTTCGGCCATTGAAGATTTTATCAGAAAGATTGCTCTTCAAGTCTCGGGTATCCATGAGATAAAGCCCCGGGCCGTAGCCAGGAAAAATAAGATAATCATTGAGAACAGAGTCGTCATCTGGGGCAGCGAAAACCTGTTAACCATCAGCAACAAGGCTCAGGAAGAAATTCAATCTTACCTTCAGGAAATTTTAGGAGGAGAAGAGAAAGTTGAAATAAATATGCACATCGTTAAAGTCTTGCAGGATGTAACCAAACTAAAAACAGAACCGGTCGAAACCCTCCCGGAGTAAGCCCTATGGACATTGACAAATACATTTTATCGTCCTTGGAAAAAAGAAGAGACTCATTTAAGGTCTTGATAGAAGATAATGCCTTGATTGATAAAATCCGGCATCTTATCATGCTGATATGCGAGGCTTACCGCTGCCATAAAAAGGTTCTGCTTTTTGGCAACGGCGGAAGTGCCGCCCAGGCTCAGCACTTTGCTGCCGAACTTATCGGCCGATTCAAGCGGGAAAGGAAAGCGCTTAAGGCTATTGCCTTAACTACCGACACCTCGGTTTTAACCGCGTTGGGTAATGACTATGGGTTCGAAAAAATTTTTTCCCGTCAATTAGAAGCGCTGGTGGATAAAGAAGATATCGCCATCGGGCTTTCTACCAGCGGGAATTCGCCCGATGTCCTTGAGGGAATTAAAACGGCAAAAAGCAGCGGAGCAGAAACAATCGGTTTTACCGGAAGCAAGAGAAACAAATTAGAAGAAATAGTTGATATTAATATTGCGGTGCCTTCTCAGGATACACCGGAGATACAGGAATTTCATTTGCTTATCGGACATCTTGTCTGCGAGCTGGTCGAAAAAAATCTTTTTGAATAGATGACAGCAAAAAAAATACTATCCCTTAAAGAACTCAGGAAAAAGATAGAGAAGTTAAAGAAACAGAAGAAAAGAATCGCTTTTACCAACGGCTGTTTCGATGTGATTCATAGCGGCCATGTCCGCGGCATGGAAAAAGCCGCCGCGCTGGCAGATGTTTTAGTAGTGGCCATAAACACCGACCGATCAACGCGGCGGCTAAAAGGCAAAAACCGCCCGATCTTTCCTTTGAAGGAACGGGCCAAAGTTTTAAGCGCTTTTGAATTCGTTGATTTTCTGGTTTCTTTCGATGAGCTGACCCCGTTAAAGGTTATCAGGGCATTAAAACCCGATATTCTGGTTAAGGGCGGCGATTATCAGAAAAGAGAAATTGTTGGCAGCCAATTCGTGAAAAGCTGCGGCGGCAGGGTAAAAAGAATTCCTATTTACAAAAATTATTCCTCCAGTAGAATTATTAAAGAAATGAGCAAACGTCGTTAGATAAAATTAAATGGATTTCCGCCTCTACGTGATTTTAGACCGAAGATATCTTACCGGAGATCCGCTTGTTCAGACGCAAAAGATTATTGAAGCTGGCTGTACCGTTCTACAATACCGCGATAAATTAAGTTCCGGCAGCGATTTTTTTTATTTAGCCGGAAAATTATATCAAATCGCTAAAAAGAAAAATATCCCTTTCATAATCAACGACCGGGTTGATATTGCTTTGAGCCTGGGAGTTGAAGGGGTGCATTTTGGGGCAGACGATTTACCGATACCAGCGGCCCGAAAACTGCTGGGGTCGGATAAAATCATTGGCCGGTCGGTTCATTCACTGAAAGAAGCCCGCCTGGCGGAAAACGAAGGGGCAAATTATGTCGGCCTGGGGCCGGTTTTCCCCAGTCAAACCAAGACTGATACCGGAAACTTAATTCCAAAAGAAGCGCTTAAGGAATTAAATGAACAGCTTAGGATACCGGTGGTGGCCATTGGCGGAATAAAAGCGGAGAATATCAAAGAGTTGGTAAAACTGGGGATTAAAAACTTTGCCATATGCTCCGATATTCTCACTGCCGCCGATCCGGCAGAACAGGTTAAAATTATTAAGGAGAAATTGGTAGCTTAAATTTGTATTTCGCCACTCGTATCGCGCATTGCTGTCCAAGAAGACTCATGGTTCAGCTTTTACGATTCACCAGATACGATTCACGAGATACATAAGCGGTTAGGTTAAAAAAATGACTCAACTGGAAAAAGCCCGAAAAGGCATTATTACCAAAGAGATGCGGGAAGTGGCTAAATACGAAGGCCTCTCAACCGACGCTATTTTAGATAATGTAAAACAGGGCAAAATCGTTATTCCCAGTAATCGCTTCCATCGGCCGAAAAGGGTATTCGGGATTGGTAAAGGATTGAAAACAAAGATTAACACCAATCTCGGCACTTCCCCGGAATCAAACAGACTCTCATTAGAACTGGCTAAGGCAAAATTAGCAATCGCCAAAGGCACGGATATAATTATGGATTTAAGTACCGGCGGCAACCTGAATACTATTCGAAAAAAAATTCTGGAGACGATTTGTGTCCCCCTGGGGACCGTTCCTATTTACCAGACGGTTATTGAAACCGTAAAGAAGAAAAAGAAGCTTGCCAGAATGAGCGCCGGGGATATTTTTTCTACAATTGAAAAACAGGCCGGGGATGGCGTTGATTTTATGACCGTCCACGCCGGAGTAACCCTGGAAAGCGTCGCGCGATTAAAAAGACAGAAAAGATTAACCGCTGTGGTCAGCCGCGGGGGAGCTTTCCTGACCGCATGGATGCTAACCAATAAAAAAGAAAATCCGCTTTATGAACATTTTGATGAATTGCTTTCAATTGCCCAAAAGTATGATATTACCCTCAGTTTAGGGGATGGGATGCGGCCCGGTTCGTTGGCGGATGCCACCGACCGGACCCAGATTCAAGAGCTGATTATCTTAGGGGAGTTAGCGGATCGGGCCCGGAAAAAGAATGTTCAGGTGATGATTGAAGGACCGGGTCATCTTCCTCTTAATCATATTGAAGCCAATGTCCTTTTGGAAAAATCTCTCTGCCAGGGGGCGCCGTTTTATGTCTTAGGGCCTTTAGTTACTGATATTGCCCCCGGATATGACCATTTGACGGCCGCGATTGGGGGGGCGGTGGCCGGGGCGGCCGGAGCTGATTTCCTCTGCTATGTTACCCCTTCCGAGCATCTTCGCCTGCCGACCCTAGAAGACGTAGAAGAAGGTGTAATTGCTACCCGAATTGCCGCCCATGTGGCCGATATTGCCAAAGGGGTAAAAGGAGCCATTGATAAGGATAATAAAATGAGTCAACTGCGAGGGAAAAGAAAATGGAAGGAACAGTTGAAACTGGCCATCAACCCGGAAAAAGCGCGAAGTTTCCGGATGAAAAGTAAACCAAAATTATCTGATGTTTGCACGATGTGCGGCGAATACTGTTCTCTAAAAGGGTTAGAAAAATGGCTGTCTTAGTGGTTGGTTCAATTGCCCTTGATTCGGTAAAGACCCCTTTCGGGGAAGTAAAAGAAGTTTTAGGCGGTTCAGCTACTTTCGCTTCTTACGCCGCCAGTTTCTTTTGCCTGCCGCATCTGGTCGGGGTAGTGGGGAATGATTTCCCCAAGGAGTATATAAATCTGCTGAAGGAAAAACCGATTGACATCAAGGGTTTAGAAATTATCGCAGGAGAAACCTTTCGCTGGAAAGGGTATTATGATTTTGATTTAAATACGGCCAATACGGTAAAAACAGAATTAAATGTTTTTGAAAATTTCCGCCCCCGCATTCCTGAGGAATACCGCAAAATCAAATATGTATTTTTAGGCAATATCGATCCCGAACTTCAATTGGAAGTGCTAAAGCAGGTCGATAAACCTGAACTGGTTATCGGTGACACGATGAATTTCTGGATTACGAATAAAAGGAAGGCTTTAGGAAAATTATTAAAGAAATTGAATGTCCTGGTGATAAATGATGCCGAAGCCAGACAGCTCTCAGAAGAGCCCAATTTAATAAAAGCGGGGAAGAAACTGCTTTCTTCAGGGCCGGGGTATATCATAATCAAGAAAGGGGAACACGGGGCCTTGCTTTTTTCCGAAACGAGTTTTTTCTCTCTGCCGGCATACCCGTTAGAATGTTTATATGACCCCACCGGAGCCGGGGATTCTTTTGCCGGCGGGTTTCTGGGCTATTTAGCCGGTGTTAAAAAAATCGGCCGGAACCAGTTTAGAAAAGCGCTTGTCTTCGGCAGTGTGATGGCGTCTTTCAGTGTGGAAGACTTCAGTCTTAATCGTTTGAAAAGACTGCGCCAGGAAGAAATCACTCAGCGGTATAATGAGTTTGTCGCTATTTCTCACTTTGAGAATTTCAAGCTTTAAAAAGATGCGGGATTAACTCAGTGGTAGAGTGCAACCTTCCCAAGGTTGAAATACGGGTCCGATTCCCGTATCCCGCTCCAGAAAACACAGATTAGCACGGGTTGCACAGCTAAATATAAACGGAGAGGTGCCGGAGCGGTTTATCGGAGCTGCCTGCTAAGCAGTTGAACCTATTTTGGTTCCCAGAGTTCGAATCTCTGCCTCTCCGCCAAAATTTGCCCAAATTAGAATGCTGCAAATTTTGGCGAGACCTCGCCTCTCGCCGCCAAAAGCGGCGGAAGGCGGGTCCGCCAGCGAGTTGGATTCGCTACTAACGTTAAGAACAATCATGCATTATATTTACATCCTTCTCAACGAAGCAAAGACAAGGACTTATACAGGCGTTACGGATGATTTCGAAAAACGTTTAAAGGAACATAACGCAGGCAGGGTTAAATCTTCACGTGCGTATCGTCCATACAAAATAGTTCATACTGAATCATTTGAAACTTTGAGCGAAGCTCGGCAGAAAGAAACATTTTATAAGTCCACGACTGGGCGTAGAAGATTAAAAGAAATGTTATTTAAATGAATCGGGGTTGTAGGGTTCGCCTACCATCTGCGACAAACCGCCATTGAACTTTGACAAAATCGAAAAACAACACTAAAACAGCTTTTACGAAATAGCCTGTGCTTCATTTGAATATAGGAATATAGGGGAATATAGGGACAACACATCCCCTTTTTATTTGTAAAAGAATATAGGCACCCGATACTTAATTATTGAAACAGTCAGGAGGCCAAGATGAGAAAGTGTATAATTTTATTAACATTGGGGATATTTTTAAGCGGTTGCGCAACAGTAGGCCCTAAATTTTATATGGCGATTTCAATGATTGAGCCAAGGGAAATTTATCCAGCTTATGATCAAAATGGTTATATAAGATTCGAAGACGAGAACATAAAAATTAAATTTATTGTCGGTGAGAAAAAAATAGGTTTTAATTTGGAGAATAAGTCAAACGGTCCAGTTAAAATATTGTGGGATAACTCAGCATACATAGATGTTCGAAACACTTCTCATCGTATTATGCATCAAGGCGTAAGATATATAGAAAGAGACAGGGTACAACCTCCCACATCGATAGCACCTAGTACAAGCATTGATGATCTAATTCTCCCTGTTGACAATGTTGTTTCTGTTTATGGCGGTGGGTGGAAAACAGCACCCCTTTTCCCTGCGTTAGGAGAAGAAGAAAAGAATGAACAATTCTACAGAGGGAAACAATTTGGTATATTAATGGCTCTCGATATAAACAATAACATAAAAAATTATTTGTTTAAATTTAAAATTGACGATGTCTTTGCTCCAAAATATTTCAGTCCAACAAAAGAAGGCGATGTTTACTTAGGTATTATGCCCTATGCGGTTTATGATGGTATATTGGTTATGCATGTATTCCCAGATACTTCGGCATCGAAAGCAAATCTGAAGAAAGGTGATAAAATATTAGAAATAAATGGTAAAGTAGTCAATTCTATAAAAACTTTGAGGGATGTTTTAAAAGTAACCAAACTTGGTGAAAAGTTCGATATTGCCGTTTTGAGAAATAATCAAAGAGAGGTTATCACCATAGTCGCAGAGGTATATAAAAAATAAAACCTAATGTGCCGAGTGCAAGATCACAAAAAATGATTTCAAAAATAGAAGTTGCCAGAATTATAGAACCATATAAATGGGTACCAATTAACTTATTAAAGAGAATTTAAATAGCTATGCTAAAAATCCCTATAGGAACAAGAATATTACAGAAACTTAAATTTATTGATGTACGAGAGCTTTATGACGAGCGCATGTGCGTACATCGCAGAGTCAAGACAGAGTTCAAACAAGGCAACATCGGACAGTACGTGCAACTTGCGTTAGGTATCACGGATAATCGAGGCAACTACAGCGCAGCTGAGCATGGTTTGGGGCCAAGAATTCTTTCATCGTCGCCTAAATCAAGAGTTTTTAAGTTGGCCCAACAGCTTTATGAATGCAAGTCGCCAAAACAACTTCCAGATGTAGTCTCTCAAACCGGTATTAAATTCTTGAAGATTAGTGTTGGTTCCGAAATGGCAGCAATGCTTCGTCCAAAGACGTTTTGGGTTACCAACGTTCGTACTATCTGGGCACATCTTCTCATTAAACATGCCGATGATGTCAGAAAGGCCAATGAGGAGCTTGAATTGTATCGTGATCCAGAACGAACTTCTGAAATGGATTATCGAATTTGGAGTGAGATTCATGTAAAGTTAGACGTGGCGTTGACGAGACTGGCTGAGTTGGGTAAAGAGGAAGCTGACCGGCAGAAAGTTAAACCAGGCACTTTTACCTATCTCTGGGCAGATGCTATTGCTAACTCACTCTACGAAATGAGAGATAGGATGTGATTCCAATTCTAAGGTTGTGAGAGTAAAGTTGTTGTTAAATATACCGAGGAGGTGGGAATAAAAGATGGCTATGGATCCAGGTACAAAGCAGAAATTAATAAAGCTCTTAAAAAAAATAGATGCTTTTACAAAAGACTTAAAACCCTTAAGGAATAAATTGTCAAGAACTATAGGTCGACACCCCGACTCCAGCAAGGCTCGCAAAAAATATAGATAATTTCACAAAAGACCTAAAACCGTTAAGAAATAAATTAGACATTTCGGGGACGGGTTCATTGTATATTGATAAGGATAATTTCGGGTGTACGTACCTAATTATTGACGTTTTTAATAGATAAGTATTGTAGAATATAAGGACACAATTCTTACTCGTTGAAACCGGTAAGGGGGGGCAAGAAAAACCGGGTGAAGAAAAAATTTGTTAATGTGGAATAGGAGAAATTATGGAAAAGGAAAAAATTGACCCAAGAGCGATGGAAAAGATGACTTCGGATTTGACGAGATTGTTACAAAACAAAACCTTCGATTCAGAAAATGAGATGAAGGTTTATCTCAATGGGCTGATAGGCAAAGAGCTTCCGGATGTGCCACCGAAAGATGCCCTTTCTTATGCCCAGGATATAATCTATGATGCGTGGGAAACAGAAAGTAGAAAAGAAAGGATAAAAATGGCGAGAGAGGCACTTTCTGTTTCACCCGATTGCGCGGATGCCTACAATCTTTTGGCTGAGGAAGAAGCAGGCACTTTTGAAGAGGCGAAAAAGCTATATGAAAAGGCGGTGGAGGCAGGCGAGCGCGCTCTTGGCAAAAAAACTTTTAAAGAAAGCAAAGGATATTTCTGGGGAGTCTTAAAGACCAGGCCGTATATGCGCGCCCGTGCCGGTTTGGCACAGTCTCTATGGAAATCGGGTGATCACGAAAAGGCTATAGCGCACTATAGAGATATGCTTCGGCTTAATCCAAACGATAATCAAGGTATTAGGTATATTCTTTCTGGGTGTCTGGCGAGATTAAAAAAGTATGAGGAACTCGATAAGCTTCTCAATAAAAGAGAATATAAGAATGATTGCGGCATTGAATGGCTCTATGCTCAGGCATTACTCTCTTTTGTTAAAGAGGGAGACTCGCAAAATTCCAGACAGTATCTCAACGCAGCCATTAAGTCAAATTCCTATGCGGTAGATTATCTTGTTGGGAGACGGCGTATGCCAACGGTTGTGTCTGATACGATTGCTATGCACAGCGAAGAGGAAGGTGCCTATTATGCAGTGAATTTCTATGAGGCATGGGTAGAGGTTTCCGGTGTAATCAAATGGCTAAAGAAAAGAGTTGGTATAAAAGCATTTGTAAAAGTAGGCCGTAACGAACTGTGTCCGTGTGGTAGCGGGAAGAAGTATAAAAAGTGTTGCGGACAATAGTAAACAGCAATAAAATATTAATTATTTGATACGAGAAAATATCATATGGCGAATAAAAAGGGGTGGGGGTTAAAAGCCCTCATGGTGTGACTAAATGAAATGGAGAGATACATTATGACAGAAAAAGAATTTTGGATATTTTTAAATGATGCTTTAGCAAAAGGAAGGACGCCGCAGGTATCAAAAGTAATGGATTCCGATGATCCACAGCTTAAGGCAGCGGGGAAATTTATTGGCGGACACTCTCTTTTGCCAAAAGACTACGATAAGATAGCTATAGATAAAATAATTGAAATAGGCAAGCTTCTTCTGAATAAAAATGCTGGGATTCCGACAAAAGAAGCTGTTTTGATGCTTTTGGCCCATCACCCGTCTAAAGAGGCTTTAAGTGCTTTAAAGACATATAATGAGAACCCCAAGGAAGAATTGAGGATTTTTGCTCAATTAGCACTCGAGGAATGCGAGATGTGGAATGAATAAGTAATACTATGGACGAAAAAATGTCGTTAGAAAAATATAAACAAGAAGTTAAGAAAATATTGAGCGAATACAGCATTAAAGAGCGGGCTCTGCTGCCCTGCCTTCATATTGCTCAGGAAAAATGCGGGTATTTGACAGAAGAGATTATTTCATTTTTGGCTCAAGAATTAGGTTTGCCCAAAGTAGAAGTTTATAGCGTGGTTACTTTTTATTCTATGTTTAGCCTTGAAAAACAGGGAGAATACGTAATTCGCATTTGTGTGTCCCTGCCTTGCTATCTTAAAGGTTCGGGAAAAATTTTAGAAGCTGTAAAGGAAGAATTGAATATTGAAGCATATCAAACCACCGCAGATAAAAAATTTACCATAGAGCCGGTTTCTTGTTTGGGTCTTTGTGATAAGGCGCCGGCGATAATGGTCAATAGAGATATATACGGGGGCTTGACTCCTCAACAAGCAAAAAACATAATTAAAGAATATAAAAAGATAAAATAAGAATGAAAAACACATTTGATAAAGGAGAGACGGGGTGAAAATAGTTTTAAAGAATATAAGAAAAGAAGGTTATCTCCCCGGTATAAATAGTTATATGACTCAAGGAGGTTATGAGGCGTTAAAGCGGGCTTTAAAAACGACTCCGGAAGAGATTCTATCTGAAATTAAAAAATCTAAATTAGTTGGGAGGGGAGGGGCAGCGTTTCCCACAGGATTAAAGTGGGAATTTACCAGAAAGAGCAGAGAACTTCCCAAATATGTAGTTTGCAACGCTGATGAAGGAGAACCGGGGACTTTTAAAGATAGGTTTATTTTAGAAAAAGACCCCCATCTCTTAATAGAGGCGATGATTATTTGTGGATTTACAATTGGGGCTAAAGACGGATTTATTTATATTAGAGGTGAATATTTCAAGGCTTATGATATTTTGCAAAAAGCGATAGATGAAGCCGGAACGAACAATCTCTTGGGCAGGAATATTTTAGGTTCGGACTTTTCTTTTGAAATTCATCTTTATAGAGGAGCAGGTGCTTATGTATGCGGAGAAGAAACTGCCCTCCTTGACTCCCTGGAAGGCAAAAAGGGCCAGTCCCGGGTAAAGCCTCCTTTTCCTACCTTTGCCGGGTTTAATAATAAGCCTACGGTATTAAATAACGTAGAGACATTTGTCAATATTCCGGAGATTGTTTTAAAAGGAGGAGAGTGGTTTTCTCAAATCGGTTCACCTTCTTCGCCGGGAACAAAATTATATTGTCTCTCCGGCGATGTTAAGGCCGCAGGAGTCTATGAACTTCCCACAGACATTTCTTTGCAAGATTTGATAGAAAAGCATGGGAATGGAGTTTGTGGCCGGCTTAAAGCGGTTTTACCGGGCGGGGTTTCCAGCAATTTATTAACTTCCTCAGATTTGAATGTGAAAATGGATTACTCGAGCATTCAGCAGGCAGGTAGTATGCTAGGTTCAGCCGCTGTAATTGTGATAAACGATACTCATTGTATGGTAAATTTAGCCGGAAGATGCATAGAATTTTTTGATTATGAATCCTGCGGGAAATGCACGCCCTGTCGGGAAGGAATAAAGCGGGCAAGAGAAATACTTACTAATATAGCACAAGGAAAAGGAGAATTAAGTGATTTAGCTTTATTAAAAGAATTACAGGAGGTAATGTTTGACACCTCCCGCTGCGGATTAGGTCAGTCAGCGCTTAATGCTGTAAGTTCTTGTTTAGAAAAATTCTATGGTGAGTTTAAAGAGCATATTTTAAAAAAGAAGTGTAAATTAGGAATCTGTTCAATGGGGAAGGATTTTTAGAATGGCTGAAATGATAAATTTAACTATTGATAGTTATCAAGTTCAGGTTCCAAAAGAGACGACTGTTTTTGAAGCAGCGAAAAAGGTGAATATCAATATTCCCCATTTATGTTATCACGAGGCTTTATCTATTTATGGAGCTTGTAGAGTCTGCGTAGTCGAAGTGGAAGGAAGACCCCGCTTAGAGCCTTCTTGCGCAACCGCGGTTGAAGAGGGGATGAAAGTAAAAACAAATACTACCCGGATAAGGCGGGCACGAAGGATGATTGTAGAATTGCTTTTGGCCAATCATCCTGAAGACTGCCTTACCTGCGAGAGAAACCAAATCTGCGAGTTAAGGAAACTTGCTTATGATTTAGGAATAAGAGAATTAAGATTTGAAAAGGGAAGAAAATATCATTATGAGCCTGACCTTTCTTCTCCGGCAATAATAAGGGATCCTAACAAATGTATTCTTTGCAGCCGCTGTATCAGGGTCTGTCTTGAAATTCAGTCGGTAGGCGCAATTGACTTTGTTAATAGAGGGGGCAAGACGCAGGTTCTCACTTTTTTTAACAAAGGATTGAACAACGTAGAATGCACTAACTGCGGCCAGTGCATTCTCGCCTGTCCCACGGGAGCTCTGCGGGAAAAGACCGCCGTAGATGAGGTATGGAAGGCAATTTCTAACCCGAAGAAATTCGTAATAGTTCAGACTGCGCCTGCGGTGAGGTCAGCTATCGGGGAAGAATTCGGTTTACCTGCGGGAAGCCTTGTAACAGGTAAAATGGCCGCAGCATTGAGGAGATTGAGTTTTGACAGGATTTTTGACACTCAATTTGGCGCCGATTTAACTATTATGGAAGAAGCGCATGAATTGGTAGAAAGAATAAAAAACAAAGGTGTTCTTCCTATGATTACTTCCTGTTCACCGGGCTGGATAAAGTATATTGAGCATTTCTTCCCGGATTACCTGGAACATCTATCTACCTGCAAGTCTCCACAGCAAATGTTTGGGCCGATAGCCAAAACCTATTATGCTCAAAAAATAAGTGTTAAACCTGAGGATATGTACGTGGTTTCTATTATGCCTTGCACAGCGAAGAAATTTGAGGCGCAGCTCCCGGAAATGAATGCTTCCGGCTGTCAGGATGTTGACGCTGTGCTTACCACAAGAGAAGCGGCCCGAATGATTAAAGAGGCAGGGATTGATTTTGTCAATTTACCGGATGAGGATTTTGATAAGCCGTTGGGAATATCGACAGGCGCAGGAGTAATCTTTGGCGCCACCGGCGGAGTAATGGAGGCAGCGCTGCGAACAGCTTATGAAGTAGTTACCGGAAAAACCCTGGAAGAAATAAAATTCGAACAAGTGCGCGGTATGGAAGGTTTGAAAGAAGCAGAGGTGAACTTAAATGGGTTAAATTTAAAAGTGGCAGTAGCTCACGGTTTATCTAATGCCAGAATTTTATTAGAGCAGGTCCAAAAAAAAGAATCTCCCTATCATTTTATTGAAGTAATGGCCTGTCCCGGAGGGTGTTTAGGCGGAGGCGGACAGCCTATGCCTGCTACCCTTGAAATAAGAAAGAAAAGAGCTGCTAGCCTGTATTGTGAAGATGAAGGTAAAGCCATAAGAAAATCTCATGAGAATCCTGCCGTTATTGCCCTATATAAGGAATTTTTGGGTAACCCCTTAAGTAAAAAATCGCATCACCTTTTGCATACGACATATACCAAACGAAGCAGATACTAAAAATGCAAAAATTAAAAATCCCCGAAGAACCTCGAAAAGTAATTCCGCAAAATCATAATTTATCCATTTCTGACTGGATGCAAAGCATTATTAAAGAAGATGAGATTGCGCAATTTATGAGAGACGGCAAGGATTTTATTAACGATAAAGAGATAGAGAAATTATTACGGAAAAATAGGAATGTCGAACGGCAAAAGGTAAAGGACATCATCCGAAAATCTCTCAGTATCGAGAGATTAGAGCCTGATGAGACAGCCGCACTATTAAATGTAAAAGATGAAGAGTTGTGGGAGGAGATTTTCGAAGCCGCAGGCGAGATAAAAACGAAAGTATATGATAAGAGAATAGTAACCTTTGCTCCTCTTTATTGCAGTAACTTTTGTGTCAATAGTTGTCAATACTGCGCTTTCAGGAAAGAGAATGAGGAGGAAAAAAGAAGAAAATTAAGTTTAGAAGAAGTAAAAAGAGAGACAGAAGCGCTTGTCTCTATCGGCCATAAGCGGCTTATTGTGGTTTATGGAGAAGATCCATTGTCGGATATTGATTATATCGCCGATACTATTAAAACCATCTATGATACTAAAGTGAAAACCGGGGTAGGCTATGGTGAAATACGAAGAGTAAATATAAATGCTTCTCCAATGGATATGGAAAGATTGAAGATTTTAAAAGAAACAGGGATTGGAACATATCAAATATTTCAGGAGACATATCATCACCAAACTTATAAAAGGGTTCATCCTAAAGGAATAAAAGCAAATTATCAATGGAGGTTATATGCACTTCACCGGGCACAAAAAGCAGGGATTGATGACGTAGCCATTGGCGCTTTATTTGGTTTATATGACTGGAAGTTCGAGGTGCTGGGGCTTTTGTACCACACGATAGATTTAGAAAAGCAGTTTGACGGAATCGGGCCTCATACTATTTCTTTTCCCCGACTGGAGCCGGCCGCAAATACCCCCTTTATTCAGGAATCAAAATATCAGGTTTCAGATAAAGATTTCAAAAAACTCATTGCTGTAATCAGGCTTTCTGTTCCTTATACAGGTTTGATTCTTACTGCCAGAGAGCCGGCGCATATCAGAAAAGGGGCCTTCCCTTTAGGAATAACCCAGACAGACGCTTCTACGAGAATCGGTATCGGCGCCTATAGTGAAACATATAACGAGCAGGAAGCAGAAAGACAGCAGTTTCTGCTCGGTGATACAAGGAGTTTAGATGAATTAATAAAGGAACTTGCTTTAAGTGAGCATATTACCTCTTTTTGCACCGCCGGCTATAGATGCGGAAGAACAGGCAGACGTATTATGGATATGCTTAAAACAGGCAAAGAGAGATGGCTTTGCAAACTCAATGCAGTTTTAACCTTTCGGGAATGGCTTGATGATTTTGCCGCCGAAGAAACAAAACAAGTAGCAGAAAAACTCATAAATAGAGAGATAAAAGAAATAAGAGAAAAATTGCCGGCCGTATATCCCCGGTTTATGGAATTCTATAAGAAGATACAGAATGGCGAAAGGGATCTTTATTTTTAATAAAGAAAAGATTATAGAACGGTTAAAAGATGAACCCCGCCCCGGTGCACAGAGGCGGGGTGAAAATGTAAAGTCGCTTTTTGAAGAAGCGGACAACGTTCGTTCGACTTTCTCCGGCGAAGAAGTTCACATTAGAGGTATAATAGAATTTTCTAATTATTGCTGTCGTAGTTGTTTATATTGCGGGCTGCGGCAAGAGAACAAAAAAATTTTACGCTATAGGATGTCTGCCGATGAAATAGTAAAAGTATCAAATGAAATAATTCACCGCGGAGTAAAAACCGTTGTTTTACAATCAGGTGATGATTTTGGATATAGTCAAAAGATGCTTTCGGATATTATTCGAAAGATAAAAAGCGCAAATCCGGAAACAGCGATAACTTTATCTTTAGGAGAGAGACCATTCGATGATTATAAAATCTTCAAGAACGCCGGAGCAGATAGGTATCTCCTGAAGCATGAGACAGCCGATTTTGAACTTTATGAACGCCTCCATCCGGGGCAAACCCTAAAAAAGAGAATAGAAACTTTAGAATATCTTAAAAAGCTGGATTATCAAACGGGCGCCGGAAATATAGTCGGTTTACCGGGACAGACTCTGGAAGACTTAGCCGATGATATATTGCTTATGAAAAGATTAGATGTGGATATGGCAGGAATCGGGCCGTTTATTCCACAAAAAGATACACCGTTAGGCAGCTGCTCTTTTGGAAGTTTAGATTTGACTTTAAAGGTTTTAGCCTTAACGAGAATAGTTACTGAAAATATCCACCTTCCTGCTACAACAGCCTTAGCCACTTTAAGCCTTAAAGATGGGCAGATTCTGGGATTAAAGGCCGGGGCAAATGTAATTATGCCAGATTTTACTCCTGAAGGTTATCGCCGGGAATATTTAATTTATGATAATAAACTGAGGGTAAATTTGGAAAGAGCAGAAGAATCTATCTTTAAGGCGGGAAGGTTAATTTCTAAAAATAGAGGAGATTCCTTGAAATGCAAAAGACACCAAAAGGCCTTCGCCTGCATATAGCCATCTTTGGCCGGATGAATACAGGTAAATCTTCTATCCTTAATGCGTTAACACAGCAAGATGTTTCTATTGTTTCGAAAATTCCCGGCACAACTACCGATCCTGTCGAGAAACCGATGGAATTATTACCTATCGGGCCGGTTTTATTTATTGATACCGCAGGGTTAGATGATTTAGGAACATTGGGAAATTTAAGGGTCGATAACACCTATAAGGTTTTTGAGCGCGCCGACCTTGTTTTATTAGTTACCGAAGCGGATAAATGGGGAGAGTATGAGGAAAAATTTTTGGAAGAGGCGAGAAAACAAAACACACCCATTTTAGTCATTTTAAATAAAATAGACCGATTTAGCCCGGATCGGAATCTGAAAGAAAAATTAGATAAGGAAAAGATTTCTGCTGTTGAAACTTGCGCATTAAGCAGAAGCTGGGAAACAACAGTGAAGGTAAAAAATGAACTTATTAAGTTATTGCCTGATGATTGGCTAAATCCCGTGCCTATAATATCCGATTTAATAGATAAGGGCGATTTGGTAATTTTAGTTATTCCCATAGATAAAGAGGCGCCAAAGGGAAGACTTATCCTGCCTCAACAGCAGACTTTAAGGGAGGTGCTGGATAGAAAGGCATCGGCATTGGTGGTAAATGAAAATAGACTGTCTCGGGAGATCGATAATTTAGGAAAGAAACCAGCAGTCGTAGTAACTGATTCTCAAGTATTTGGCGCAGTTTTTGCCTCCACGCCTTTGGATATTCCTGTCACCAGTTTCTCTATCCTTTTTGCCCGTTCGAAGGGTGCCTTAGAAGAATTAATCCGGGGAGCAGAAAAAATAGATACTTTGAAATCAGGCGATAAAGTTTTAATTGCCGAAGCCTGCACTCATCACCCGATAGGAGATGATATCGGCAGGGTAAAAATTCCTCGATGGATTGCTCAAAGGAGAGGTCAAGGGATAAAATTCGATGTGAGCAGCGGTCGTGATTTCCCTTCGGATTTAGAAAACTATGAATTAGTTATTCATTGCGGGGCATGTATGTTTAACAGAAAACAGATGCTTGACAGAATTTTAAAATGTAAAGAAAAAAAAATTGAGATTACAAATTATGGCATAGCCATTGCCTACTTATATAACGCCTTAAATAGAGCAGTACAATTCTTGCTGCGCAAAAATTATCCCGAAGCCTGTTCGAATTTAAATGGGGTCTCATCCCCTGTTTATTTGAGCAAAATAAAACCAGGGTAAAAAATGCGGATTAAGAATCAAATTAGAATTTTTAAAGCACTTTTGGTTATTACTTTCTTAACTGCCGGCTTTCATTCTGCCGGTGCGCAGGAAAGTAAATCCGGCCTTGATGAGAAAAACTTTCTTTCCTTAAAGGGCTGTGTTAAATTCGCCGTGGACAACAGCTTTGTAGTCAAATTAGCCAAACTGGATTTTTTGATTGAAGAAACTGAGCTGGGTAAGGATGAGGCGGTATTTGATACTACGCTTTTTGCCAATATCGGGCACTCTGAAGATAAAAGAGAATCGCTTTCTGTTTTTGGTCCCGGAAAGGTCAAAACAACACCATATACGGCTGGTGCTTCCAAGAAATTTCCTGCCGGAACAAAATTGACACTTTCTGTTTCTGATACCAGAACATGGAACGACTCAGAGTATGTTTCACAGAATCCATCTCATACTGCTGTGGCAGCTCTGGAAGCACGACAGCCTTTAGCTAAAAATCTTTTTGGACAGATAGACAGGCAAAACATATCAATGACAAAATTAGTCATTCAAAATGCTGACTTGCTCACCAAAGAAAGGATTGAGACGCTGATTGCCGAGGTAGAAAAAGCCTACTGGGAATGGCTGTATTTTGAAGAAAATTCGGATATTTACTGCAGAATTTTAGAAAGGGCGAAAAGATTACATAAGGTAAATGCCAGCAATTATGACCTGGGCCGTATTGAAAAAGGAGATTTTTTAGCTTCTCAGGCAAATGTTCTCAGAAAAGAAACAGATTTAGCCATTGCTGAAAATAAATATCGGCAGGCTGAGGAAAAGATTAAACTGCTTATGAATATGGATGCTGAATTGCGGATTCATCCGGCAGAAAAACTGAGGCACCATAAAATTGAATACAGGTTAGATAACTGCCTTCAGACTGCTTTTCAAAAAAGACGGGATTATAAAATGGCCAAAAAGGATATGGAGATAAGGAATATTGATTTAAAGATTAAAGTAAATGAGCGATGGCCAGAAATTGACCTGACGGCAAGTTTTGCGGCTAATGGAATAGATTCTGATTTCAGTAAAGCGGCCGGTAAGATAGATGAAGATAATAGCTATTATTATGCCGGGGTAGAAATTTCTTTCCCGCTTGAAAACAACCGGGCACGAAGCGCATTCAAAAGAGCCCGGCACAATAAGGAAAAAGCGCTTATACTGATAAAAAAACTGGAACGAGAAATCATTACCGAAATAGGCGATGCTTTCCGTAATTATTCAACCTACGGAATTAATTTAACCAGGGTTAAAAAGACAGCCAGACTCCAGCAGGAAAAACTCAAAGAAGAGGAAAAACGGTTTAACTACGGACGGTCCAATACCAAAAAACTGATAGATTATCAGCAGGACGACCTGCGGGCGCAGCTTGAGGTTTCCCTGGGTATGCTTGCCTATGAACTATCCAGAGTGAATCTTGAGAAAGCCCTGAATATTATTCTGGAAAAATATGAGGATAAGGTATGAGTTTACCGCGTTTTAGCGTCAGGCAATCTTTATTTATAAACCTGGTTTCCGTCATGATCATAATTATCGGTTTGGTTGTGCTGGTGGGCATTAATAAAGAAATCTGGCCTAATGTTGCTTTTGATGTAGTTACCGTCACTGCGACATATCCGGGCGCCGCCCCCCTGGATATAGAGAAACTTATAAGCGTACCGATAGAGAAAGAGCTCAGGCAGGTTGACGGCATAGAGGACATACATTCTTCCTCCGGAACAGGTCTATCTCTTGTTTATGTAACGATAGACCCGGATGAAAAAAACAAACAGAAAGTTATAAGAGACATTACCAGCGCCGTAGATAGGATAAGAAATTTGCCCAGGGATGTTGATGACCCGGTAGTAATGGAATTGACCGCCCGGCAATTTCCAATAATAGAGGTTTCGTTATCAGGGAAGATGAGCGAAGGTGAATTACGAAAGCATGCCGATACCCTGGAAGACCTGCTTGAAGATGTAGACGGGGTAGCGCGGATAAAGAAAGAGGGCTATCGGGAAAGAGAAATTCAGATTCTCCTTGAACCGAAAAAACTCAGTGAATATTATGTTTCTTTTGAAGAAATAGAAAATGCTTTAGCCGCTCGCAATATTAGTCTACCGGCGGGAAAATTGGATACGGAAACAAGCGAATACAACATCAGAACTACGGGTGAGTTTTTAAGCGCCGAAGAAATCGAAGAGGTAATTATCAGGGCTAATGATTCCGGGAATTGGCTGCGAATAAAGGATGTAGCGGTCGTTTCTGATACATTTAAAGATGAAAACAAAATAAACAAAACCATGGGCACACGTTCTATCAATCTTACGATAGTAAAGAAGGAATCCGGGGATGCTTTAAAAATAGTCGCTCAAGTAAAGAAAAAATGCCAAGCTTATCTTAAGCTCCAGGGAAATAAACTGAAGATATCTTATGTGAATGATTATTCGTTTTTCGCCAAAAGACGTCTTAATGTGCTGAGGAACAACGCCTGGGTGGCCATAATTCTGGTAATGAGCGCCTTGCTTATATTCCTGCATAGAAGAGTGGCTTTCATTACCTTCCTGGGGATACCGGTCGCTTTTTTTACGACCTTTATTGTCATGGGAATAATGGGCATAACCATAAACCTTATCAGTATGTTCGGTTTAATTATTGTTCTTGGAATGCTGGTTGATGATGGTATTATCGTCGCCGAAAATGTTTACCGGCATATGGAAAAAGGGGAATCTCCGCGGACAGCCGCAATTAAAGGTTCTGAAGAGGTTATGGGAGCGGTTGTTACGGCGGTAGTAACCACAATTGCCGCTTTTTCCCCTCTCTTGTTTATGACCGGTATCATGGGCAAATTTATCAGGGATCTTCCCACTGTCCTGATTGTGGCTCTTGTAGCTTCGCTCGGGGAAGCCCTTATTATTTTACCATCCCATCTGGCTGATTTTGTAAAGATTAAAATTGATGCCCGGGGGAACCCGGTGGAGTTAACCAAGGGGATGGCCTGGTTCAAAAAAATAGTTTCTTTCTATACGCGAATTATTAAAAAAGCAATAAGCAGAAAGTATAAAGTCCTTGCTGGATTTTCAGGTTTATTGCTTGTCTGTGTCGTGTTATCAGTTACCGTAATGAAATTTATTCTTTTCCCCTCCGCCGGAATAGATTTTTTCTTTGCCAGGGCCGAAGCTCCTATCGGCACCCCGTTAGAGAAAACACATCAGCTTATGATTCCTCTTGAGCGCGTTGTTTCAAAATTACCGGCCGGCGAACTTGATACGTATGTAACCGCGGTCGGAGAAAGCGCTGAAGACCGTCATGACCCGTTTGCCGGACGGGGAAGTAATCTCGGCCAGGTAACGGTTTATCTCACTCCGGAACAAGACAGGCCAAGAAGCGTGGATGAAATTATTGCCGAATTGCGGACGAAAACGAAAGACATAGAGGGTTTTACTACCCTCAGGTTTGATAAGCCCGAAACCGGCCCGCCGGTGGGAAAAGCGGTTGAGATAGAGATAAGAGGTGAGGATTTTGATACCCTTGACCAAATCGCTAAAGAATTTATGGATTATTTACAAATGATAGACGGCGCATCCGATATTACATGGGATCATAAACCCGGTCAGGAAGAAATTCGCATCAGCGTTGACCGTGAAAAAGCAACTATGGCCGGACTTACTATTAGAAAAATTGCCCGGACCATCCGGGCCGTTTTCAAAGGGGGTATCGCGACTACCATCAAACCAATTAAAGCCGAGGACGAGACTGATGTGACCGTGCGGTTCAGCAGGGAAGAGACCGGGGATATTTCGGTTTTTGAAAATATTCTTATTTCAAACCGGTTTGACACCTTAATTCCTTTAAAAAAGGTAGCCTCAATCGAGAAAGTTCCCGGGACAACGACTATTCATCATTTAGACGGGAAACGGGTTGTATCGGTTTCCAGTAATGTTGATGCGGCCAAGACGACATCAATGAAAATAAATAGATTGCTTAAGAATAAATTCCGCAATATTTCCGATAAATATCTCGGTTATTCAGTCAAGTACGGCGGGGAACAAGAGGAAACGATAAAATCATTGAAGAGTCTGGGTAAGGCATACTTTTTTGTTTTTCTTATCGTCTTTTTAATGCTTTCTTCCTTTTTCCGGTCGTTAATTCAGCCCTTTATCGTGATGATGGCCATACCTTTTGGTCTTATAGGCGTGGTGCTGGCTTTTTTACTTCACGGCATACCTTTGTCTTTTATGGCCCTTTTAGGCATTATCGGATTAAGCGGTATCGTGGTAAACGATTCTATTATCCTGGTTGATTTTATCAATAAACTGAGAGCTACCGGCATGGATAGGGGGGAGTCTATTATCAAAGCCGGTCAGCTGAGAATACGGCCGGTTATATTAACCACTATTACTACAGTGGGAGGACTTTCAACGGTAGCTTATGGTATCGGGGGTAAGGATCCGTTTTTAGTCCCGATGGCCATGGCTTTGTGTTGGGGGCTGCTATTTGCCACTATCCTTACCCTGGTCATAATACCATGTATCTACTCTATTCTTGACGATATCGCCATAAAAATAACCAAGCATCCAAGTTTGATCCGCCGGGCTAAAGAGAACAATAACCAGCCGGAATAATTTCAAACCCTATGTTAATTAAAAAAAATTTTGTTTTTTTCCTGTTTCTACTTTCCTTCCTTTTAACTGGCTGCGCCGGTATACACCTTAGCGCGCCCTCGCCTTTCCAAATTTTCGCCCTTAAGAAGAATGTCAACGGGGTTTATCACCGGGTCAAAAAAGGCCAGACCCTGTGGCGGGTTTCCAAAACCTACGGGGTGCCGCTGGAGGAGCTTATCCGGATTAACCGCATTTCTGACGTCCGCCGGATTAAAACCGGGCAATTGATTTTTATCCCCGGGACAAAGGCAAAAAAGAAGGTGGCAACCTATCAACCCGAATATCGAGTAACGCGAAAAAAGAAAAAAATCAAGAAAATTGAAAAAATCCCGGATTTAGCCAAGGGGGACTTTGTCTGGCCGGCTAAAGGCCGTCTTTCCTCTTATTTTGGCAAAAGAAAGGGAGGATTTCATTATGGAATAGATATTGCCGCGCCCCGGGGGAGAGAGGTTCTGGCCAGCAGAAAAGGAGTGGTTTCTTTTAACCAGGTTATGCGTGGTTACGGAAATGTAGTCATTATTGACCATGGGGATGGGTTTTCAACCGTTTATGCCCACAATCGGGTAAATTTGGTTAAGGAAAAGGAGAAAGTTAAACAGGGCCAGATAATTGCCCGGGTTGGTTCTACCGGGCGGGCTCGAGGTTCCCATCTTCATTTCGAGATAAGAAAGGACTCCGAGGCCGTTAACCCGTTATTTTACCTGCCATAGTATTTGTAAGTAACTGATTTATAAGCAATTATGTTCTTTTGTCGCTAAATTACTTTAAGAGGATTTGCTTCTTTGTGCTTTTATTTGCTCATTTTTGCTCATTTCAACCTTTCTTTTTGCAGTTAACCGGCTTAAAAGACAGCTTGACGAAATTGTGACCGTAAGGAGAAGATTATGGATATAAAAACACACAAAGTAAAATTTGCCACCAAAGGACATACCGATATAATTGATATAACCGATAAGGTGGAAGATTTGGTGGCGGATTCCGGCTTCAAGGAAGGCAATGCTAATATTTTTACCGTTGGTTCAACGGCCGGTATTTCCACCGTTGAAAATGAACCCGGCCTGATCCAGGACTTAAAGGTATCATGGAATAAGCTTGTTCCGGAAAACAGTCACTACGCCCATAATGCCCATTGGGGCGATGGTAATGGATATGCCCATGTTCGTTCTTCGTTGTTGAAGTCATCTTTGAACATACCTTTTATTAGCGGTAAGCTCTGTCTGGGAACCTGGCAACAAATTATTTATCTGGATTTTGACAATCGTTCCCGCCAGCGCGAGGTAATAGTGCAGGTCATCGGGAAATGAAACGATTCCTTGTTTTTCTATTGATTTCCCTGGTTCTCGCCAATTCTTCCGGCTGTATGACGATATACAATCCGGCGACCGGCCGGGAAGAATTCTATCTAATTTCTACTCAGGAAGAAATCAGATTAGGCCGGCAAGTTGCCCGCCAGACCGAACAGCGCTATCGCCTTATCACGAACTCCCATCCTAACCACCGCCTGCTTTCGATTGCCCGAAGAATTGTCAATGTCTGCGATCGAAAAGATGTGCCTTATCGCTTTAGCATACTGGATATCCGCGGACAGATTAATGCCTTTGCCGCTCCCGGAGGAATTATTTATGTGACTGATGATTTGATGAATTTGGCCAATGATGATGAATTGGCGGCCGTCCTGGCTCACGAGGTAGGACATGTGGCCGCCCGGCATAGTGTAAAAAAATTGCAAATGAGCATGGGAATAGCAATTATTGAAAGTTTAATTTTTCAAGAAAAGAAAATGGACAAGGATTTAAAAAGAGCTAAGCAGATTACCAATACAATGGTTAATCTGGTAACCGCCGGTTATAGCCGTGAAGACGAGTTTTTGGCCGACAGGCTGGGGGTTAAATATGCCTTTAAAGCCGGCTTTGACCCACGGGGAA
The DNA here is from genome assembly GCA_034717985.1 of Candidatus Ratteibacteria bacterium. Classification (GTDB taxonomy): domain Bacteria; phylum CAZDME01; class JAYEMH01; order JAYEMH01; family JAYEMH01; genus JAYEMH01. The sequence continues at coordinate 1,251 of JAYEMH010000013.1, read as the reverse complement.
TGGTTACCTTTCTTACCAAACTGCAGAAGAAATCTAAAAATAGGGATCCGGGTGTAGCTATTTTTTTTCATTCCCACCCGCCTTATAAGCAAAGGATCGAAGCGGTCAAAAATGAAATTATTAGATTGAAAGCCGGGGAGAAGAGATAGGTGGATTTAGCGCTCTAAGGGTTTAGGTACTTGTTCCCCCCGTAAATATAAAAACTTTATAGATATTCCACCTTAGGGGTGATATAATTGAATATGACCAAAACAAAGAAACATCATACTAAACTCGTACACGAAAGTAAATATGTTGCGGGTTTGGTTCGAAATAGAGGAAGAGCAGCAGAAAACACGAATTACGTTTATTAATTGTTAGAGTAAGAAATAGAATTTAGTTATGGAAAATATTTCACATAAAATATTAAAAAAATTAAAAAAAAAGAGAGAGATGAATCTTCAGGCAATTCTCAGGATTTTGTCTAAAAAGCATAATGATCATCGGGATGTTTATCCTTTTGTTAGCCTCATTACAGGTGGTTATATTGATTCAGTAATGACTCATGATGAAAAAGATATTCTCCATGCCAAAAATAAAGAATTGGCGATAACTTTATACACTGCGTCATTTGGGAAAGGAGAATTTGAATATAAGGGACAAAAAATTGTAAATAATGGTGATTTTAATAATCAATTGTTCTTCTGCACCACAAAAACAGATCTCTATCTCGAGGAAGAACAACAGCGAAGATCAGACAGAATTTGGTCATTAATTATAGGAATAACTGTTGGTATAATTGTAGCCGTTATTTCTTCTTTGCTCGCAATAAAATGGTGAGCTTTAGCGTTATGCTTACTACCCATAAATAGGAGATGGAAATATGAATAGATTAATTAGATTTCTTGGTTTCACCCTGACAGTAATAATGATGTTGTATTCCCCAAGCGTTAATGCTGAAAAACATGAGTTTGTCATCATTGATAAAGTGGCATCTGCTCCGGTACGGAAACAGCCTAATAGAACAAGTTCTTTAGGACGACTTCCGGCTGGCAATAAGGTACAAATCTATGAAAAGAAAACTGTACGAAGTGGGTCACTTCTTGTTATATGGTACCGGGTCAAAATTAATGGGAAAGACGGATTGATCTTCCCCCGAAAAAGTGGACACAACGAAGAGTTGGTGGTAGTATAAAAGCCGGCTCATAATCAGGAGGTGTCCGATGGATGGGGAAAAGGTCAAAATGAAGCGGTTTGACAAAGCATTTAAGG
>JAYEMH010000012.1:0-17041 GCA_034717985.1 Candidatus Ratteibacteria bacterium | reverse complement strand
GCAGTTACCCTGAGAATCTCTTCTAAACTGGTGGTCCCATCGACCACCCTTCGTAAACCAGACTCACGGAGAGGAACCATCTCTTTTTCAGTCACTTTTTCCTTTATCTCCGTCTCGGATGCCCGCTGAACAATCATATTCTTTATTTCGTCGAAAAAACTAAAGGCTTCTACTACCGCAAACCGCCCTCGATAACCGCTATTGTTGCAGCGCGGACACCCATGCGGACGATAAAGAATCAAATCTTTGCCACCTTCTTTTGACTTTAAGCCGTACTTATCCGTAATCTCCGGTGAAACCTTATAAGATTCCCGGCAATCAGGACAAAGCTTGCGGGCTAACCGCTGCGCCAGAATACAAATTAAAGAAGAGGCAATAAGAAAAGGCTCAATCTGCATATCAATTAAACGGGTTACCGCGCCGACGGCATCGTTGGTATGAAGGGTGCTAAAAACTAAATGCCCGGTCAAACCCGATTTAATAGCTACGTCGGCCGTTTCGTTATCCCGGATTTCCCCGACCAGAATAATATTCGGCGCCTGACGGAGAATAGAGCGCAGCCCGCTGGCAAAAGTCAACCCGATATCCGGGTTGATCTGAATCTGGTTAACTCCATCCAGGATATATTCAACCGGGTCTTCAATCGTCAAAATGTTTTTCTCCGGTGTATTTATCCGGTTCAAGGCCGAATAAAGAGAGGTTGTCTTTCCGCTCCCGGTAGGCCCGGTAACTAAAATTATGCCGTGGGGGTGAGTAATAGCCTCACTGAAAGCTTTAAACGGCTCTTCACTAAAACCAAGCTTTGATAAATCTAAAGACAGGGCTGATTTATCCAGAATTCTTAAGGTTACCCGCTCTCCAAACATAGTCGGGATAATGGCTACCCGGAAGTCTATTTCCCGGCCGCTTGCCCTTATTTTAAACTGCCCGTCTTGAGGAAGACGTCGTTCGGCAATATCCAAACGCGAGAGAATTTTAAGCCGCGATATAATAGCCGCCCGAAGTTGTTTAGGAGGCGGGGTGCTTTCATAAAGTACCCCGTCAATACAATAACGGACCCTTAACGCATCCTCAAATGGTTCAATGTGAATATCACTGGCTTTCTTTTTTACTCCTTCACCAAGGATTAAATTAACAATTTTAATTACCGGGGCTTCCTCTACTTCTTTCCTTAACCGATCAAGGTCAAGTTCTTCCTTAGCGGTGGAAGCAGGCACGGTCACTTTTAAATCAACAGCTTTTACCGCATCCTCCATCGTTCCCCAGGGAGCATGGTACTTGCTTATCGCTTCCAGAATCTCTTCGCTGGTAGTAATTATCGGGTCAATATTATACCCGGTCATTACCTTGATATCGTCCATAGCAAAAATATTCAGGGGATCGGCCATAGCGACAGTTAAGGTTTTGCCGACCAGAGAAACAGGAATTAGCTGGTAGTGGCGCGATACGTGTTCGGGAATGATTTTTAAAACTTCGGCACTAATTTTATAACGGTTTAAATTTATCGGCGGAATATTAAGATGCTGGCTTAAACAGGCAATTAAATCTTTCTCGGTTATAAAACCCAGCTTAACTAAGATTTGCCCCAATCTCCCTCCCTCTTTATCCTGAACTTCAAGGGCTTTTTTTAACTGCTCTGTGCTAATTATTTCGCCTTCAATCAGTATTTCATTCAGCCTTTTACGCAGGGATCTAACCATTTCTATCTACCTCACTTTTCTTTACCCCGTTAGAGATAAAACGCCGCCCCATATCACGGGGCAAGTCTCTAATGGGGTTTGTGTCTGCGATAGTTTCTGTCAATCGCCTTCAAAATCTCTTTAGCGGTGCTGATAAAAATTTCTATGTTACTGCCGCTTATCTTTTCTAAATTATGGACAACATTAATGTCTAAAGGATTAGCCATGGCGATAGTAAGTATCTTGCCTATCTTGTCAACAGGCATAATTACATTTTCCAAGGCAATCTCTTCCGGGATAAGCTTTAAAACCGCTCTGTCGATGCTGTAATTCTCCAGGGGTAAATAAGGGAATCCATACTGCACCATAATGCAGTTAACGATATCTTCCTCAGTCGCATAGCCAAGCTTGACCAGACAACTCCCTAAAAGCTCCCCGACCTCTTTCTGCATATTCAAGGCTTTCTCTAACTGCTCTTCGGTAATAACCCTTTCTTCTACCAAGAGCGTCCCTAATTCCTTCTTGACTATTTTTTTTAAATGCTCAATCACAAAAACTTTATCCTTCTTTAAACTTCAGACATCAGACTTTAGACTCCAAACATCAGACTCTAAATATTATCTGCAGTTCACGGTTTATCCTCTTGGTCTATCGTCTATGGTCTACGGTCTATTTTTTATCTCTTGCCTGTTTTTACCGAACTCAGAAGTCTCTCTAAATCTTCAGGGGCAGTAGTCCGCCAAACATTTTCATAGCTAATAAGATTGCGGCTATAGAGGTCTATCAAAGACATATTCATCGTCTGCATCCCCTCTTTCAGACCCGTCTGAACGGCCGAATAAACCTGATGGGCTTTAGCTTCCCGAATTAAACTGCGGATGGCTGGAGTAGCTATCATAACCTCGCAGGCCAGCACCCTGCCTTTGCCGCCAATTTTCGGAATTAACTGCTGAGAAAAAACCGCTTGAATAACAAAAGACAGCTGCACTCTTATCTGAGCCTGGAATTGAGATGGGAATATGTCAATAATCCTGTTTATGGTCTGGACGGCATCATTGGTATGCAAAGTGGTAAAGACCAAATGCCCTGTCTCAGCAATGGTCATAGCGGCTCTGACTGTTTCCAGATCTCTCATTTCTCCGATAAGAATGACGTCGGGATCCTGTCTTAAAACATATTTCAAGGCATTGGCAAATGAGTAGGTATCGCTGCCAATTTCTCTCTGGCTTACCACACTTTTTCTGTGCTGGTGCACATATTCAATCGGGTCTTCAACCGTAACGATATGGCAATGCCTCTCCTGGTTAATAGAATCAATCATAGAGGCCAGAGAGGTTGATTTTCCGCTCCCGGTAGCTCCGGTGACCAAAACTAAACCTTTAGGTTTACGGACTATCTCCCGGGTAACTGCCGGCAAACCCAATTCGTCAAAACTAAAGATTTTCAAAGGTATGCGGCGGATAGCAGCCGAAACATAACCCCGATGGTGATAAACGTTGATTCGAAAACGGCTGAGGCCTGGAATTTCAAATGATAAATCCAATTCGTGTTTTAATTCAAAGCGCTTTTTTTGCTCCTCCGAAAGAATGCTGTAGATAATCTCCTTACACATTGACGGCGATAAAGAGTCAAGATCAGCCGGGATCAAAGTTTCATCTATCCGCAGCTGCGGCGGAACGCCAACAATAAGATGTAAATCCGAAGCATCTCTTTCAACAATTAAATTCAATAAATCTCTGAATTTGACCATTTTTTCTCCTTGCTAACATAGTTAAAACCCGGCAATTTGCCCGGAGCCTTCTTTATGCGCCCGCTCAGCCGCCTCCTTTACTTTAGCAATTAACTCGACGCTTTCCACACCGTCAAGGGGCGAACTGACTACCCCGCCGCTCAAGGTAAGATTGACATTGCCCCGGGAGGTAAACCCCTGTAATTTTTTAATAACCAATTCTCCCTCAACTATCGCCTCTTTTTTATTTCTCTCCGGAAGAATAATCATAAACTCAGCCGGTTGAGTGTGAGCTGTTTTTTCAACCCCCTTTAGACTTTTTTTAATCGACATCCCGATCTCTTTAAGAAGCGCCCGGGTTTTTTCATCCCCATGGCTTTCCTTAAAATTCTGAATTCCCCCAATTGATAAGAATATTAGACTGCAGGGACGTTGAAAAAGCGTTGCTCGTCTGATTTCCTCTTTCCAGCGATTCCGAAAATACTGGGCGTTATAAAGCCCGGTTGCCTCATCTCTAACTGCCAGGATTCTTGTTTCCTCCAACAATTTATGCTTTTCTTTTTCGGAGGTGATGAGCCGCTTTTCATATTCCGATAATTCCTGCATGTTCTGCTGCAGGCGGGCGATGACAAAATTCAAGGTGTCGCGCAATTCCCCTATTTCGTCTTCACTCATCAACCTTATTTCATGAGTAAAATTGCCATGTTGAACAACCGTTCGCGCTTCCTTGGTCAGGGCTAAGATTCGGTTGATAATGCTTCTGGTAAAATATACACCAACCAGGGCAAGAACAACGGCTGCGGCAAGCATAAACGTTATTTGTGCGGGAAATCTCTCCATAGGCAGAAAAGAGAGAATGGAATTTAATGATTTTAACCGGGTTACTACTGTCATCCGGGGGTAGAATTTGAAAGCATGTTCCTGTAACACCCAGAGAAAAAGAAGCAGGGGGATAATTGTGCCCAAAGCAAAAGTCGCCCATAGTTTATGACGCAAACCACGGGGAGCCATCCGTCTTCTGTACATAAAATCTTTAAATGCCATTTTCTTCCCTCCTTTTTTTAAAAATGAACCTTCATCGCCCGGGGCGGACAGGCTTTAATGCATAATTCACAGGCGATGCATTTAGAATTATCGAAATTCACTCTCCTTGTCCCGACATCGAAACTTAAAGCAGAAGTCGGACAAATAGTTACACAAGCGCCGCAATGGGTGCACCTTTCTTCATTCCGGGTTATATCCTGGCTGAGGAGCTGAATTTTTAAACCGATTTTTTGCAGGAATTTTAATCCTTCCTGATATTTTTTTTCCTCCCCGCTTAACTCTAAAACCAACAATCCTTCTTTCTCCGGAGTAACCGATGCCTTAAGGATATTAAACTCTAAATTAAAATCTTTTACCAGCCGGCAAATAATCGGCTGGTTAATTAAACTTTGCGGAAAATGCAGAACAATCTTTTTAATTGTTTTCATTATCCATTATCTCTTTTTGACGGGATTAACAGGATTTTAAATCTTTAATTTCGTCATATCTTTAATCTTGTCAATTTTGTCCAATTTTGTCCTGTAAATCCTGTCTAAAATTCTTTGCCTTTTTTATCTTTTTGTCTATAACGGACAGGTCACGACCTGTCCCTACACTTTTTTTTGTTACTTTTTTTATTCTTTAATCCTTTTTAAATCCTGTAAATCCTGTCCGAAATTCTTTTTTGACTATTTTTCAGCTTTCTTCTCTGTGTGGTTCATCTTTTTTAATCCTGTAAATCCTGTCAGAAACTTTCTGCCTTTATTTTTGCATTTTCTTTTTCTTCTCTGCGCCCTCTGTGGTTAGATTCTTTTCCTGTGGTTATTTTTTAATGTGCTTAGATTCTTTTCCTTCTGGTTCATTTGGTCAGGCCTTTCTTCCCGGGAGAAATTCCACCGGCTCGGTAAGAAAAAAGTCTCCCTCTAAAATCCAACTTTTTAAAACTTCACAAATCTCCTGAGCCTTAAAATAACTGGAAAGAGAAGTAGCCGGCACGGATTTGCCTTTAAGGGTAATATTGCCTGATTTTAGTTCCTGGTAATTTACTTCACCCAAAATCCGGCTGGAACCTTCAGGATAATCGTGGCTATAATCAATTACTTGAGTCCAGATATCAGCATCTTTAACCGCGGCAAACTTAATTACCTCTTCGTCAATAACCGGAATAGGCACTCCGATCCCGACGGTAAGGGTCGCTCCATAGCCAAGAAAACTGCTGCCCACCAGCCATTTAGCGTTCATCCCTTTTAGATCACCTTTGACGGCTAATGTTCCCGCCGGGACGAAAGGCATCCCGTTTTTCTTTCTGGGCTGATGAGGGGAGTGCTGCGTCCCTTCGCCGACAATATATCCTATCCCTCCGCCGAGAAAAATTCTACTGCCCAATCCGATTGTCCGGTAATAAGGGTCATTGAGTAACGGAGACAACTGGCCGGCGCTGCAATAGTTGGCGTTGCCGAGGTGAGGTTTAAGAATGCCCATATAAGTGTAAATTATTTTATCCGAAAGATTAACGGCGCAATTATAATTCTGGCAGGCATTCCGGGGACTGAAGATAAAAGCCTCGTTCATATTTTTTAAGGAAATATCGGTATCGATTGACCCTAAGGGATAACAATCGGTTTTATAGCCGGCGGCTGTCAATCTCACTTTCTTCCCGGCTACTAAATCTTCAATAACGTGCCCCCCGCCATATCTAAATTCTCCGGGGTAGATTCGATTAGCGGGATCGGTTTTAGTTAAGCTGGTAGCCCCGATATACAAATCAACGGCCGCCAGCCCGGCGCAAACAGGCACATCGTTAAGCCAGGCCTTCTGTATCTTTATTCTGGGTTTGGAATGGCCGACACATAAAAAAGCCCCCGAGGAACACATCGGGGCAAAAGTAGCCGTGGTTACCACATCTACTTCCCGGGCCGCCGCCTCCGTCCCCTTTTTTTCAACCAGACCGATAATTTCTTCGGCATTGACTACGACCGCTTTGCCTCGCTTTATTTTTTCATTAATCTCGGCAATGCTTCTGGGCATAATTATTCCTGTTTTTCTCTTAATTTTTCAATTATCAACTCGGCGGACTTTTCTCCGGAAAAAAACATGCCGCCAAAAATAGGTCCCATCCGGGGAGAACCAAAAACAGCATTCGCCGCCATCCCGGCAACATAAAGTCCTGGAAAAATTTCTTTGGCATTTTTGACCACAGCTGTTTCGGCCGGTTCCACCCACATGGAACCCTCTCCGGCAATTTTTCCCGAGGGCGTCTTTAAAGACCCTACTTTTTTAGCCACTATAGAACTAATTTCAGCCGGATGACCGGTAGCATCGAGCACTACCTTTGATGACAAAGCAATCGGGTCAATATGAAAACCACCCTGGGTTACGGCCGTCCAGTTAACGACTACTCCGGCGAGACTTTCTTTCCTGATGACCACATCTTCAACGGTAATGCCGTTAAAAATTTTTACCCCCCGATCGATGGCGCCAGCTGTTAATTTTGCCGCCGTCTCAATGGCATCAATGATGAATAAGTCCTCTTCAACTATAAACTTAATCCTAAATTTATCTAAAATATACTTTGTTTCCTTTTCTAAAACAATCCGGGGAAACATCATTCCCCCGCCCCAGATACCGCCGCCGAGACTGAATTTTTTTTCTAATAATACAACCTTAATCTTTTTCTCGGCTAAAAAACTGGCCGCCACCAACCCCGAAGGCCCTCCCCCGGCAATAATTACCTCGCTGACTAAAGAACCCAGGAAATCATTTAAAGCGGAATGAATGATATGATAACTAATTTTATCTTCAAGCACTGAGGCAACACCCTTTCTAAACGGCTACTATATAGTGTGTAGACAGCATTACAGCATAGACGGCTGGCTGTGTCAAGGATTTTAAGCATTATCTAATGACGCTTAAATTTTCTCTCTAATTCATTCCAGGTAAGTTTAATCGCCGTGGGGCGGCCGTGGGGACAATTAGAAGGCTGTTTACTTTCCTTCCAATCTTTAATCAAAGCGGCCATTTCTTTTGGAGTTAATTTGTCTCCCTGTCTAACCGCCGAATGACAGGCAATAAGCTGGTAGATTTTTTCTTCGGGGAAAGAGGTAGGGGCGGGAATTTCTCTAAGTTCATCCAGCAGGTCATAAACTAAGGGTTTAGGGTCAACTCTTTTAAAAATTGCCGGAATGGCCCGGATAATAAAAGATTGGCCGCCAAAATGCTCTATTTCAAACCCCAATTTTCCTAAAGAGCCGCTGAATTTTTCGAAAAGCACCGCTTCCTCCGCCGAGACTTCCATTTGAACCGGAATAAGCAAACTCTGGACGGAAACTCTCTTTTCATCATTGAGCCGGTCAAACAAGACTCTTTCGTGCGCCGCGTGCTGGTCAATAATATACAGTCCTTCCTTATCGTAATAAATGATATAACTCCGGCGAATTTGAAGACAAGTTCCCTCGGCAAATATCTCAGGAGCTAACAAAGAAGGCCCTATCTCTTCTTTAATTAGATATTCACCGATGGCTTCTTTAATGCCTTCTTTCTTATCTTCTCCTTTCCCCCCCTCATAGACTTCTCCCGCGGGAAGAAATTTCTGAGCTTCCCCTTCCTTTTTTTCTTCCCTGACGATAAAGGAGGGATGCGGTTCTGATTCTTTCAAAGTTTTCCTTATTACCTCAAATAAAATATCGTGAATTAATCGTTCGTTCCTGAAACGCACCTCTCTTTTGGCGGGGTGAATATTAACATCCACCTCCTCCGGGACAACTTCAAGAAAAATGATAACGGCGGGCATTCGACGCGGCTCAAGGAATGAATGGTAGGCGGCCGTTACCGCATGTCCTAAAGGCCGTGAGATTATCCATCTTTTATTGACATAAAAGAGCTGATAATTGCGGTCCAGACGGCTATAGCCGGGCTTGGCGATAAAGCCGGAAATATTGACTTTTGGGCTTTGAAAGGTCAAAGGAAGGAGTTCCCCGGCTAAATCCCTGCCTAATACCTGGCTGATTCTTTGAAGGTAATCAGAGGACTTTACGGCCTTAATAACTTCCTTTTTATTTTGCTTAAGAAAAAAAGAAATTTCCGGGTGGGCCAGGGCCTCCCGGGTAAATATCCGGTGGACATAGGATAATTCTGTCATGTCCGTTCTTAAAAATTTCTTTCGGGCCGGAATATTAAAAAATAGATTTTTAACCTCTATCGTTGTTCCTTGAGGAAAGCCGATGTTTTTTAAAGATTTTCTTTCGCCGCCATAAATAGTTAATTCTGTCCCCGGGTTTTCTTCTCCTTGACCGGCGCTGGTTAATCTAAACTGGGAGACAGCGGAAATGCTGGCTAAGGCCTCTCCGCGAAAACCTAAGGTAGAGATATTTGCTATATCTTCAAAGAAAACAATTTTACTGGTGGCGTGTCTCTCGCCGACAAGCTTGAGGTCTTCCGGGTTCATTCCACAACCGTTGTCAGAGACACAAATAAGGGTTTTTCCCCCTTTTTCTATTTCCACCTTGATGCTGGAACTTCCGGCATCAATGGAATTTTCCAGCAGCTCTTTAACTACCGAAGCCGGACGTTCTACTATCTCTCCGGCGGCAATCCGGCAGGCAACCTTATCAGGCAAAACTTGTATTTTTGACATCAGGCTGTCTCCAACTTTATAATCTCCAATTATTAAATCTCGAAGACTAATGAATGACTAAATCCGAATTGCCAAGGTCGTAGGTCATAGGTTGCAGGTTATAGGTTTTAAAATGTTCAGTTTCTCCTATCACCTATGTCCTATCACCAATTACCTTTTTCTTTTTTAATTTTCCTCTGCCATTCGATTATCTTATTCAACGCTTCTATCGGAGTCATTTTCTCAAGCGGCAAATTTTCAAGTTCTTCTCTGAGCGGATGCGGCATTTTCCAATCAAAAAGTCCCAGCTGAAATTCCGGGGGAGAGGTAGAAAAATCGGCCAATTTAGGTGTACCGCTGCTATCGACGCTGTTAATCTCCAGGGTATTCAAAATTTCCCCGGCTCTTTCTACCACCAATTTGGGCAATCCGGCCAGACGGGCGACATGAATTCCATAACTGTGGTCGGTGCTTCCGGCGGTTAGTTTATAAAGAAAAATCACTTCTTCATTCCACTCTCGAACGGCGATATTAAAATTTTTCACCCGGTCCAAGGTCAAACTCAGCTCGGTTAATTCGTGATAATGGGTGGCAAATAACGTCAAAGGCCTTTTATCCTCCAATTTATGGAGGTATTCAACTACCGCCCAGGCAATGCTTAAACCGTCAAAGGTGCTTGTTCCCCGGCCGATTTCATCAAGAATAATGAGGCTTCTCCCGGTCAAATTATTTAAGATGTTGGCGGTCTGGCACATCTCCACCATAAAGGTGCTCATCCCCCGGCTTAAATTATCAGCCGTTCCAATCCGGGTAAAAATCCTGTCCACCAGGCCGATTTTGGCCTCCCTGGCGGGAATAAAACAACCCATCTGGGCCATCAGTACCAAAAGGGCAGCCTGTCTGATATAAGTTGATTTGCCGGCCATATTGGGTCCGGTAATAATTAAAATCTGATTATTTTCTTTATCCAGCCAAACCGGATTGGGCACAAACTTGTTGCTTCCCAACAAATCCTCCAGAACCGGGTGACTGCCTTCTTTAATACTAATCGTTCCGCTTTCATTTACTTCCGGCCGGGTGTAATTTTTACTAAGACTGATTTGGGCCAGATTGCTTAAAACATCCAGAACGGCTAATTGCCCGGCTAATTGCTGTATGGATGAAACATCCTTAGCGACAATTTGTCTGATTTCGTTAAAAAGCTTGGATTCCAATTCCAAAATCTTCTCCTCCGCCCCCAGAATTTTTGCTTCGTATTCTTTAAGGGCCGGGGTAATAAACCGCTCGGCATTAACCATGGTCTGCTTCCTGATATAATCTTCAGGCGCCAGGTGAAGATTGGCTTTGGTTACTTCGATGTAATAACCAAAAACCCTATTGTATCTGACTTTGAGTGAACTAATACCGGTTCTCTTTCTTTCCTGTTTCTGCAGATTAACGAGCCAATCTTTTCCCTGGCCGGTAATATTTCTTAATTCATCAAGTTCAGTATTGTATCCGTCTCTTATCAGTCCGCCGTCCCGGAGAGAAAGCGGCGGATTCTCAACAATCGCCTTATCGATTAAATCGGTAATTTGCCAAAGCGGTATGAGCTTCTTATCTATTTCTTTTAAAATCATGGCCTGGCTGCCCTTAAGAATCTTTTTAAAAACCGGAATACGTTTCAGGGTATTCCCTAAATTCAAGAGGTCGCGGCCATTAGCCGTCCCCAGGCTGACCCGGGCGATAAGCCGCTCTAAATCCCCTATCCCTTTCAGGGTATCGATTAAATCCTCGCCGAGAGTCTTATCCTCCATTAAGTTTTCTATTCCATCCTGTCTTTTTTTAATTTCCTCCAATTTTAATAAAGGCTGTTCAATCCAGTTAACCAGAAGTCTTCCTCCCATCGCTGTCCGGGTATCGTCTAAAACAGATAATAAAGTGCCGAATTTTTCGCCCGATAAGTTCCGGGTTAACTCCAAACTCTTTCGGGAATCAATATCAACCGCCAGGAATTCCGAAGGAGAATAAAGGGATAAACGGGTAAGATGCAGAAGATCGGTCTTCTGTAATTCTTCAAGATAACGAAGAAGCCCTCCGGCGGCGGCGATACCCAATTTACAGCCTTCAACCCCAAATCCGGTCAAATTTTTGGTCTTAAAATGGCCGCGCAGGGATTCATAAGCCGTTTCGTAGAGAAATAGCCATTCCTGATATGGAGTAACTAAACGGCTATTGCCCTTTTTTATTTTTTCAATCAATTCCCGGGCGGTAAGATTTTCCGGAATAAGAATTTCTGCCGGATTAATTCTTTCTAATTCATCTAAAAAATCTTCTATATTCCCGAATTCGGCAATTTTGAATTCGCCGGTAGAAAGGTCAACTAAAGCTGAACCTACTTCTTTTTCGGAAAGGATAAAAGAGACAATAAAATTATTGGCTTTTTCCTCCAGCAGATTCGGCTCGATTAAACTTCCCGGCGTAATCACCCGGATAATTTCCCGTTTGACAATGCCTTTAGAAAACTTCGGGTCTTCTACCTGGTCGCAGATAGCCACTTTAAAGCCGCCCTTAATCAAACGGGCAATATAGGAATCGACGGCGTGATGAGGCACGCCGCACATCGGTACCCGCCGGCCTTTACCCCCTTCCCGGGAAGTAAGGGTTATCTCCAGGGTTTTAGAGGCTGCCTGGGCATCTTCAAAAAACATTTCGTAAAAATCACCCAGACGAAAAAGGAGAATAGCCTCGGGATAATCGCCCTTGATCTCCAGGTATTGATTCATCATTGGGGTTAGATTCTGCAAATTGACCACCATTCACTATTTACTAATTACTATTCCCGGAAGATTTTCTTTGGCTTCTATTTTCCCGGCCATTTCTCCGGCTTCGGCTTCACTTCCGAATCTGCCGATTCTCACCCGATAAAAAGTAACTCCCTTTTTTACAGCTGAAGTCAGATAGGCGTCATACCCTTTTTTTTCCAGCCTGCGGGCTAATTTCTCGGCTCTTCCCTTCTCAGAGAAAGCGCCTACCTGTATAGAATAAGAACCTCCTTTAATATCCAGAGCCCGGGGGAATTCCACCTTTAATTTGGCCATGATTTCCCGGCTTTTTTTATTTTCCCCTTTTTCTAAATAAACATCGGAGAGCTTCCGATAAACGGCCGCTTTATTTTCCCAATCGGGATAATCCTTAAGAAGCCCTTCCAGCTCTGTCCCGGCCTCATCTATTTTTCCCCGGTTAAGATAAGCGGAAGCTAAATTGAAACGCGCCCGGGGAAGATAAAAACTTTCGGGATATGAATCAAGAAACCCCTTTAAACAACCAATCGCTTTATTAAATCTTTTCTCCTGGTAGTAACAGCTCCCGATGGACAAAGAAGCAATATCGGCTTCTTCTCCCCCGGGAAAAAGCTTTAAATATTTCCTCCAGCTAATCCTTGCCTGGCGAAAATTCCCCAGGGTAAAATAATGTTCGGCGATACGGACCTGCGAAAGGCAGGCATATCTTGACCGGGGGTAAAGCTTTACAATTGCTTCATATTTTTTTAAAGCTTTATAAAAACTGCTTTCCGATTCCGCCAGGAAAAATTTTATCTCCGGAAGATAACCACTTTCGGGAAACCGCCTGATAAAGGTTTTGGCCGCCTCGGCGGCGGTTTCTATCTTTCCTTCATCAATCACCTTTTTGATATTTTGAAAAGACTTCTCCTCAGAAGATACCGCGGCAAAAACAGCAGTGGCGGAAAATACGATTAAAAAAACAATTAATCCTATTTTAGTCAATCTGCCTCCCCAGTAAGCGCCAGGAACCGGCTTCTTCAATTAGAACATTCACTGTCTTGCCAACCATATCTCCGCCGGCCGGAAATACGACAATCTTGTTTGTCCGGGTTCTCCCCACTACCTTCGTTTTATCCTTAAGGCCTGTCTTTTCAACTGACACTTCAAGCCCTCTTCCCTCAAGCGTCTTATTTCTCTTGAAAGCTATCTTTTCTTGAATTTCCAACAGCTCAGCCAGCCTCTTCTCTTTTATTTCTTTAGGCACACTATCTTCTGATTTTCCCGCCCTTGTTCCTTCCCGGGGAGAATATTTGAAAATAAAGGCGTTATCAAACTGAACTTCTTTGAGCAACTCTTTGGTTTTAAGAAAATCTTCTTCGGTCTCACCCGGAAAGCCGACAATGATATCAGAGGTAATACCGGCTTCAGGCATTATTTTACGGACATTTTGTATAATTTCAAGATAATTATTCCGGGTATAACCCCGATTCATCATTTTAAGCATTCTATCGGAACCGGATTGCAGCGGCAGGTGAAGGTGTTCACAGACTTTGGAAAGATGAGCTTGGGCGTCAATAAATTTTAAGTTGACATCTTTAGGATGGGCGGTAATAAAACGAAGGCGCTCAATAGCGGAAATTTCATTTATTTCCTCTAACAGGTTAACAAAATCGGTATCTTTCAGATCTTTGCCGTAAGAGAGGACATTCTGTCCCAGGAGTGTTACTTCTTTAACGCCTTCTTTGGCTAAAGCCTTTACTGTTTCCAGAATTTCTTCCTGCGGGCGGCTTTTTTCCCGGCCGCGCACATACGGAACGATACAGAAACTGCAGAAATTATTGCAGCCCCGAATTACGGAAATCCAGGCTTGATAGGGATTTACCCGGCGGGCAATCGATTCGGAAATAAAGGGCTCCCCGCCGGTATCAGTGGCCATCACCTTTCCCGAATTATCTTTTAAGGATTTAATCATTTCCGGCAGCCGGTAAAAAGAATGCGGCCCGGCAATAATATTTACGTGCGGCGCCTGCCGGAAAATATTTTCCTTCTCTTTTTCCGCCATACAGCCCAGGACACCGATTAAAAGAGCAGGATTCTTTTTCTTTATCTTTTTCAACTCCCAGATTGTCCCGTAAGCCCGGTCCTCGGCATGTTTTCGGACACTACAGGTATTAACCAGGGCCACATCAGCCAGAGCCGGCTCATCAACCAGCTCAAATCCCTCTTTCTGAAGCAACCCCGCCATCACCTCCGAATCACGAGTGTTCATCTGACACCCAAAAGTTTTAATAAAAACTTTTGGGTGTCGTCCCGAAGCACTTCGGGTTAAAGGCTGTGCAGCAGCGTTTAACCCGATATCCGGGTGCGAGGGGATGACATTATTATTCATCTTTTCATCCTTTACTACGTTTTTTGCTCATTACTTTATCTAAACACATTCCTCGTATTAATAGAATCTTCTGCCTTTTATTTAAACGCTTAATCCGGTATTCCGCGCTCATCGCATAATGCAAATACCTATACTCCTTACACCACACTAATTTTACCGGCCTCCTGTCTCTGGTGTATTTTGCCCCCTTACCGCTGTTATGTAACTCAATGCGCCTTTCAACATCCGGTGTGTACCCGGTATAATACGTCTTGTCCTGACATTTCACAATATAGACATAAAATCGACTATGTTTAATAATTTTTTTCATCTATAATGAGATTTTGAAATGTCGTATCTAATTCTGGCCAGAAAAATATCGCAGAAATTTTTCCGCCGATTAGAATTCGATGATATATTTCCACAATATAAACATAAAATCGACTATGCCTCTTGACTTTCTTCATTCATTACCTAATCCGGACTAACCTTTGGCTAATCTTTAAATAACCCTCAATTTTATCATGCAAGCTGTGTATTTCTTCTTTTTTACCGGGAGAAACGGTATAACTGGTTGAATAGGATAAAGCCCCCAAAGATTCCGCAAGATCATCTGTAGAAAATTCAACCCTGTATTTACCAGCTTCCGGCTTTGCCGTTTTAATACCATCAACCAAATACGGCTCCAAATATAAAATACTTTTCATTAATTCCAATTCCGTTTTGGTTAATAAAAAGGATATCTTGCTTCGTCTCATTGAATACCCTGCATGTTAGACCGATTTATAAACCAAAACTAAATCAAACCTCTTAGCTTTAGCGTCTTTTAATAATTGCTGCAACGCCTCTCGTCTTGTCGAATATGCGCTTATGCCGTCATCTCAATAGACGTTAAATATTTCGTAGTCTTCTCGCTTGGCAAAAGATTCTAGATATTCCCTCTGGACCTAAAGGGAATATCCTTCCTTGGCTTGGTCTTCAGTGCTAACTCTGATATAATGTGAGCTGCACTTAAAAGAAGAAACTCATTATCAGACTCTCCTATTATAAAACCAACTCCATCCACAACATAAACTTCTTCATTCATTGTCTCATACAATCTAATTAAAACTATCGATTTCTTGATACCACTATGTAATCTACTCGTATTTTTTCTGTGCAGAATTTTCTCGATGCCTTCACCATGAATAAGGGTTGCTGTAGGCCTTAAGGCGCTTTCTTTTATCCAAGTTATGGAGTCGGTATAGATTAATCCGGCGCTGCCTAAAAAAAAGGCTGCCATAACTAGAATTCTTAAGAGTTTTTTCATATTTTCACCATAAAATAATAAACCCCTAGCACTGTTTTACTTAGCCAGGGATTATTTTACCAGTATTATGTCAGGCATAAAGAATGCTATCAAGTAAAAAATCTCAGATTGAATCAGCTCTTATTGTTGCTTCTTAAAAGCTTGCCCCTTAATTATCTACCTATTTGGGCACTAATTTTTCTTTTAACTCTATCCGGGTTCGCGGAAGGCATTCTGGAAAAGACTTTTGTAAAAACTCAAGAAGTTTTTCCCTTACCTCACAACGTAAATTCCATGCTGTAGGTGAATCAGCAGCACTCATCAGTGCGCGAATCTCTATTGTTTGTGCGGTAGCATTGGTAACTTGTAATACGTTAACCTTTTTATCCCAGTGGGGGCTCTTTTCAAGAATGCGTGTTAATTCAGAACGCATTTCTTTGACCGGCACAGTATAATCAGCATAAATAAAGACTGACCCCAGAATATCCGCAGAAATCCGTGTCCAGTTCTGAAAAGGCTTCTCTATAAAGTGTGAGATGGGTATAACCAAGCGCCTAAGGTCCCATATGCGCACAACCACATAAGTAAGAGTAATCTCTTCAATCCAGCCCCATTCGTTTTCAACAATTACTACATCATCCAACCGGATAGGTTGAGCAAGAGCTATCTGAATACCCGCTATAAGGTTACCCAGGGTTTTTTGAGCAGCAAAACCAATAACTATACCTATTATACCAGCTGATGCCAGGAGGCTAACGCCAACCTGTTTTACCTTAGGAAAGGTCATAAGTATAAAAGAAACAGTCAATAGAATAATAACAAAAACTATTATGTGGTGAATAACACGAACTTGTGTATATATACCGCGGGCTTTCAAGTTGTCTCTTGCGCTGATATCATAATGCCCAAGTATAACATCGCGTATAATGCTAATAATATTTATACCAAGCCAGGTAAATAACATAAGAACAAAAATGTTTATAAAATGCCCAAGGGTTGGGAGCAGATTTTCTGGTAACTTTGAAAAAGGCAGAATTATCGCTATGCATAATGGAGGAATAAGAAAACGCAAGGGCTTTTTGATAATATCCAAGTTAGCCTTTACCTTTTTGCGCTGCGCCCATTTGCCTAATAATATCAGGATCTGGTAAATTACTAATCCTGCAATAAAGGCAGCGCCTATCAAAATAGCTGAAAATGTCAAATCATTCATAATATATATTGTATAATTTAAAGTAGTAATTTGCAAGGGAATTGGTATAGTGAAAAGGAAATCATTAAGCTCATTATGAAATATATGCCATAATTAACAATGTTGATATTGCATAGTTTCTTTTTTCATAACTTTTCGCTTAAAGTATTTTTTCGTATAGCATAAAGTGCCTGCCAGGCTTATAATAATCTTTTACTGCAATTTTGCCATTTACCTTAATTACCTTTCCTTCTACTTTATAATACTTCCCTAAATTCAGACCACTGGTTAAGGTGTAAATAAGGTGTAAAAATGTGGTAAAATCACTAAAACCAGGAGGCCGGAATGAAGAAGAAAAAGTATCCAAAAGAATTTAAGGCGCGGG
>JAYEMH010000011.1:0-4729 GCA_034717985.1 Candidatus Ratteibacteria bacterium | reverse complement strand
GAGAGAACCGTAATATCACAGAGATTCAATATCTGGCTGACCTGCTCAAGATTGCCGCTGGCTTCTTTAATGGCCACGATATTATCAATTTTGGAAAGTTCGGAAACAGTCTCCGGTAAAATACTTATACCGGTTCGCGAAGGAACGTTGTAGAGGACAATGGGAATGTCAACTTCCCGGGCAATTAAACTGTAGTGTTCATACAGACCTTTCGGGGTGGGCTTGTTATAATAAGGAGTAATCATAAGAGCTCCGTCCGCCCCTGCTTTTTTAGCTTCCCGGGTTAATTTCAGGGCCTCTTCGGTGCTGTTGGAACCTGTCCCGCCGATAACTTTCACCCTTTTATTTACCATCTCGACGACCATTTGAACCATCCGGATTTGTTCTTCATGATTAAGCGTGGCTGCCTCTCCGGTACAACCGCAGGGCAAAATCACATCGGTTCCTTCCTTAATATGAAACTCAACTAAATCCTTAAGTTTTTTCTCATCAATCTTTCCGTTTTTAAATGGTGTAACCAAAGCAACGGTTGCGCCCTTAAACATTTCTAACCTCCTTTAAATAATTATTTTCCCTTTATAAACCAATCCGGTTTTTCCTTCTAAAGCCACCGCCAATGTTCCTTCTTCTTCCTCTAAGTAAACAGTCAGAATCTCTCCGCTTTGAGTAAGAACCCGTACGGGAGAAGTCAATCCTTTAAGGAGATGGGCGATAACCGCCGAAGCAATCGCCCCGGTCCCGCAGGCCAAGGTTTCGCCTTCCACCCCTCGTTCGTAAGTTCTCATCTGAACGGTCTCTTTATCCTTGAGTTCAATAAAATCAACGTTTGTCCCTCCGGGATGAAATTGGCGATGAAATCTTATCCGGCTTCCCATCTCGTTTACCGGAATATCTTCAAGCGCCTCTTCAATTAAAACTGCGTGAGGAACACCAACGTTAAGATAATGAACGATTTTGCTTCCTGACTCTAAGCTTAATTTTAAATCGAGCTTCAAATCCTTCACTTTGCCCATATTAATTCTCACACTGTTATCGTTTATCTCGGCAAAGATTACTCCCGCTATAGTCTCAAAGTTCATCTTAGAAGAAGCAATATGTTCGAGGTTCGCATAGAGAGCGGTACAACGGGCTCCGTTGCCGCACATCTCCGGCTCACTGCCGTCGGGATTAAAGATGCGCATCCGGAAATCAGCCCGCTCTGAATTTTCAATCAACAAGAGCCCGTCAGCGCCAACGGAAAATTTTCTCCGGCAGATTTGTCTGGCTATTTCACTTTCCCTCCCGTCTAAAATCTTACTTCGGTTGTCAATAACAATGAAATCGTTTCCGCTGCCCGTCATCTTAGTAAAATTAAGCTCCATCTTAATACCCCTATTTACTAAATTTCAAACACCAAGCACCAAACACCAAATAAATTTCAAACACCAATAATCTAATAATCAAACCAAGAGGTTTCTTCAGTTTATACCTGGTTATTTTATCATTGGTTATTATTTGGTTATTGTGATTTGGGTATTGATTATTGTTTGATTATTGCCTGTCTGCCGGCAGGCCGGTATCTTGTATCTTGGTTATTTTATAATTTCTCCCCTAATTAAATCCTGATAGGTTTCTCTTTTCCGAATGAGGATAGCTTTTCTCCCGGAAACTAATACCTCTGCCGCCCGGGGACGGGCGTTATAATTAGAGGACATGGCAAAACTGTAGGCGCCGGCGCCGCGAACAGCCAGGAAATCGCCGCCGGAAGGCCCGGGTAAAAGAACATTCTTACCCAAAAAATCACCTGATTCACAAATCGGCCCTGCCACCTCAAACCTTTTCTTTTTCACATTTTTTTTCTTCAAGGGGATAATCTGATGATAGGCGCCGTATAGCGCCGGACGAATTAAATCATTCATCCCGGCATCAACAATTAAAAATTTCTTTTTCCCGGTTTCTTTTAAAAATAAAACTTTGGTTACCAGGATTCCGGCATTGCCCATAATGAAGCGGCCCGGTTCAATAATCAACTTGAGCCTGGTTTTCTTTACCAGAGGAATAATAGTCCGGGCAAAATCTTCGGCGCTGGAAGGTTTTTCTTCCGCACGGTAGCTGGCCGCCAATCCCCCGCCTAAATCCAGCCAGGTTAAATTTACCCCAAAACCTTTTAGCTTTTCCAGGAAAGAGCTCAGCTTACCTAAAGCCTTGAGGTAAGGAGAGGGGTCGCTAATTTGAGAACCGAGGTGAATATGCACGCCTTCTATGTTTAAAGCCGGAAAGTGATTTCTAATTTTGAAAATTTCTAAAGCCTCGCCCAGCCCCAGGCCAAATTTAGACTCAAGCCTGGCCGTTTCAAGATACCGATGACTATGAGCCTCAACTCCGGGGTTAAGCCGCAAAGCCACCTTTTGCTTTCTCCCTTTCTTCCCGGCTAATTTATCAAGCAGTTTTAATTCTCCGATTGACTCCACATTAAAAAGAAGGATTTTTTTATCCAGGGCAAAATTTATCTCTTCGGCCGTTTTTCCCACACCGGCGTAAACTATTCTCCCGGGGGGACAGCCCATTTTGAGTGCCCGAAACAACTCTCCGCCGGAAACAATATCAAGCCCGGCTCCCTCTTTCACCAGGATTCTACCCAGGCTAAGATTTCCGTTAGCCTTAAGGGAATAACAAATTAGCGGTTTTACGGGTTTTAAAGCCCTCTTTAGCTTATTGAAATGCTCGATGAGGGTTCGCCTGCTATAGAGATATAGCGGAGTGCCGAATCTTTTAGCTAAAAGCTCCGCCTCTATTCCTTCGGCAAATAATTTATCTCTGCGGTAATTGAAATAATCCATATCTTAAGTTCGCCAGTTGGCCAGTTGCCAGTTAACCGGTTAACCGGCTAACCGCAAAACTGGTTAACCAATTAGTTTCCGCGCTTCCTCAATCGCTTTTTTTACATTCTCCGTGGCTGTTCCCCCAAAGGATTTTTTAGAATCCACCGAAGCCTTTAACTTCATCGCTTCATAAACATCGGCTTCGAATTTATAACAAAAAGCCTTTAATTCATCCAGGGTCAACTCCTCAAGCGTTTTTTCCTTCTCCTCGGCGAACTGAACCAATTTCCCGACGGAAATATGGGCTTCGCGAAAAGGAATGTCTTTCTTCACCAGATACTCGGCTAAATCGGCCGCTATTGGATACCCCCGGCCGGCCTCGGCCAGCATTTTCTCCTTTTTGACTTCAATTGTTTTAAGCATCTCGGAAAATACGGATAGCGTCTCCTTTATATTATCCACGCTGTCAAAAAGTGAAATTTTATCGTCCTGCATATCCCGGTTATAAGCCAGGGGAAGTCCCTTTAAAAGAACAAGAATGTTTATCAGGTCTCCGTAGATTCGACCGGTCTTACCCCGCACTACCTCAGCTACATCAGGATTTTTTTTCTGGGGCATCAGGCTGCTTCCGGTGCAGAATTCCTCCCCGATGGAAATAAAGCCGAATTCCGATGTTGACCACAAAATTATCTCCTCGCTGAAGCGGGAAAGATGCATAGCGATCATTGCCGCCCCGGAAATAAATTCAACCATAAAATCCCGGTCGCTCACCGCATCGACTGAATTGGCAGAAACCTTCGGGAAATCAAGGAGCCTGGCTAAATATTCCCGGTCGATAGGCAGGGAACTTCCGGCTATTGCCCCCGCGCCTAAAGGCAAAATATTCACCCGCTCCAGGCATCCCTCCAGGCGCTTTTTATCCCGTTCCAACATATAAAAATAGGCCAGGATATGATGCGAAAAAAGAATCGGCTGGGCATGCTGAAGATGGGTAAAGCCGGGCATAATCACCTCAATGTTTTTTGAGGCTTTCTCCAGAATTGTCTCCTGAAGACTCCCCAGCAATTTTAAAATCTCCTTGATTTCCCGGCGTAAAAAGAGCCGCGTATCCAAAGCCACCTGGTCGTTGCGGCTGCGGGCGGTATGAAGTTTGCCGGCTGTCTCGCCAATCTTTTGAGTCAAATGTTCCTCGATGGCTAAATGAATATCCTCTTCGTCAGAAAATCGGATTTTACCTTTTTCTATTTCCTCTTTTATTTCCTCTAACCCCTTGACAATAGAATCTTTCTCCTGTTCGGAAACAATACCGGCGAAAGCCAGCATCTTGGCATGGGCAATACTTCCTTCGATATCTTCGGCGTAGAGCCGCTGGTCAAAGGAAATTGAAGAGAGAAATTTCTCTGCCTCCGGATGGGTCTCTTTTTTGAATCGTCCTCCCCAAAGTTTCATCGTTTCCCTCCTTAATACAGATTACGATACTGTCAAATACTTAACCACAGAGACCACAGAGATACTTAGAAATAAAATACTTATAGAATGACCTTATTCCTCCCCCTCTGTGCTCTCTCATATTATTGATCTTTTTCTTCCTTCTTTAAACTTTAAAACATAAATTTCATACCACTGACTTTCACGAGATTTAAGTTTCTTCTTTCCCATTTTCCCTTTATCTCTTTTCCCTCTGTGTACTCTGTAGTTATCTTGTTTTTCTTTTCCCTTTATCTTTTTCTTCGTGGTCTTTGTGTTCTTTGTGGTTATTTTGTTTTTCCTTCTCCTTTTCCCTTATTTTTCCTCTGTGTGCTCTGTGGTTATTTTTTGTTTTCCGCCTGAACCTTTAGCGGTAATCCCCAGAGCTTTATAAATCCTTCCGCCAGCGTCCGGTCAAAGATATCTCCCTTCTCATAGGTGGCTAAGCTTTTTTTGTAAAG
>JAYEMH010000010.1:3580-4951 GCA_034717985.1 Candidatus Ratteibacteria bacterium | reverse complement strand
GACACCTCGGTAACTAACAAAGGGATATTGACCGAGGGCAGAAAAGAGCATTTTGAAATCACAAAATTAACTAACTTCAAAAACATAAATTATCTCTGTGTTGAAACCTTTGAGAGTAAGGTATCTGTCGCTTATGCCGGTCTCCTCAAGGTTAAAAAGGGGCAAAGGTCTTTTGACACCTTTGAGAAATCTTTTCATTTAAGAGTCAATAAGGGTGAGACAATCTGCTTTACTAAAATATTTTCTATCTGTAACTCCCGGGACGGTGGTAATCTTGAAAAGAAAACAGTGAAAGCTTTGCGCGAAGGTCTCGCCTCCGGCTTTGACGGGTTATTAAAAAAACATATAAAAGCCTGGGAGAAAAGTTGGAACTTTGCCGATATTTTCCTCAAGCCCGATAGAGACACACAAAGATTTTTGAGGTTTAATATTTATCATCTGCTAATCTGCGGAAATGAGTTTAATGAACGGGTGAGTATTGGCGCCCGCACCTTAAGCGGGGAAGGATACCGGGGACATATCTTCTGGGATACGGAAATTTTCATCCTTCCTTTTTTTATCTATACCAATCCGGGGGCGGCTAAAAATATGCTTTTATACAGATATCACACCCTGGATGCGGCCCGGATGAATGCCATGGTAGAGAATTATAAAGGGGCCCTTTTTGCCTGGGAGTCGGCGGATGACGGTTTTGAAGTAACTCCCAAATGGCACCGGGATTTAGACGGCAGAATGATAAAGATACATACCGGAGAGATGGAAGACCATGTCGTTGCTGATATCGCCTATGCTGTTTATCAATATTATATAAGCACCCAGGATCATAAATTTATGAGGGAAGCCGGGCTTGAGATGTTTTTTGAAACGGCCCGGTTCTGGGCCAGCCGCGGCGAATTTAACAGGGATAAAACGGCCTATCATATTCACCATATTATCGGTCCGGATGAATTTCATACCAATATAACTGATAATGCTTATACCAATGTTCTGGCAAAATTTAATTTGACCATGGCGGCCGAGTTTTACCGGCAGCACAAAACCAGTCCCCGGCGGTTTTTCCGCCGGCTTATAAAAAAAATTAGTCTAACCGAGAGAGAAATTGAAAACTGGGAGGATATTGCCTCTAAAATAGTTATTCCCAAAAGCAAGAAGAACGGTTTAATCGAATCTTTTAAAGGATATTTTCAAAAGAAGTATGTGCCGATTAAAGCCCTGGATGAAAACTTTATGCCTCTTTTCCCTAAAACCGTTCAGCTTAAGGATATCGGCCGGACCCAATTGGTTAAGCAGGCAGATGTGGTTATGCTTCTTCATCTTTTTCCGGAAGAATATCCGCTTAAACAAAAAAAAGAAAATTTTTCGTACTACGAC
>JAYEMH010000010.1:0-3480 GCA_034717985.1 Candidatus Ratteibacteria bacterium | reverse complement strand
AGGAGGGACGAATTATGTTAAAAGTAAAAGATGTTATGGATAAACAGGTGATGACGGTTTTGCCGGAGGTGAGTATTAAAGAAATTTGCCGCCTGCTTATTAAAAATAGATTAAGCGGTGTCCCCGTAACGGACAAAAAGGGTAAATTAGTTGGTTTTGTTTCGGAAAGAGATATTATTGCCGGGGTCTATCAAAAGGATTTTCTGAAAAAGAAAGTTAAGGACATTATGCACAAAAAGGTTTATTTCGTTAAAGCGGATATGCTGACCGAAGAGGCCGCCCGGGTTTTTACCGGCCGCCCTTTTCGTTATCTGCCGGTTGTCAGGGCAGATAGGGTTGTTGGCATTGTTTCCAGGAAAGAGGTCATAGAAAGGTTGCTTGGGCAATATTACTAATTTACTTTTTCATTAAAGTGAAACTATGGCGAAGAAAAGGAAGAATAAACTAAGTATTGCTCATTTTCACTGGGGGTTCCCCCCGATTATCGGCGGGGTTGAAACTCATTTGACGGTCATATTACCCGAACTGGTCAAGCGGGGGCATAAAGTAAGCCTGCTTACCGGGGCAGTTGAGGGATATAAAGTTAGACATAGATTTAAAGGGGCGGAGATTTTGCGCACCCCCCTGATGGATTTGAATTGGCTTTACAAAAGAGGGTTTCAGGGATTGGATGAAAAAGTTTCGGAGACCTTTGCTAAATTTATAAAGACTTGCAAGCCCGATGTAATCCACTGTCATAATATGCATTATTTCAGCAAACTGCATATCAAGACTTTGGAACGGTTAGCCGAAAAGAAAAAAATTCCTCTTGTTTTGACTGCCCATAATGCTTGGGATGATATTCTTTTTTTGGATTTGACCCGGAAGATGAAATGGGCGCATATTATTGCCGTCAGTCATTACATAAAAAAGGAACTAATCGGCATCGGCTGTGATGACCGGCAGATAACGGCCATTCATCACGGCATCGATACCAGGCAGTTAAAGCCTAATATTTCCACCGAAGAAATAAAAAAGAAATACCCGCAGTTAAAAAGCAAAAGCGTGATTTTTCATCCGGCCCGAATGGGTTTAGCTAAAGGGTGTGACACCAGCATCAAGGCGCTTCGCTTTGTCAAAGAGCGGTTTCCGGATGTCATATTGGTTCTGGCCGGAACAAAGAATATAATTGATTGGGGAGCAACCCAACAAAAGGATATTGCCTATTTGCTAAATTTGATAAACGACCTGGATTTGAGCAAAAATGTTCTCATAGAGATGTTTACCCTGGCCGAGATGGCCCAGATTTACGGGACGGCCCAGGTTTGTCTTTATCCTTCCAGTGTCGGGGAACCTTTCGGCCTGACGATACTTGAGGCGCTTTCTTCAGGGAAGCCGATGATTATCACCGAAGCCGGCGGGATGCCGGAAATTGTCAGAGACGGCATTAATGGTTTTGTGGTCCCGGTCAGGGATTTTGAAGCCTTAGCCTCCCGGACTATTCAGCTTCTGGCTAATGAGCGGCTGCGTCAGCGGCTGGGATATACCGGCCGGCAGATGGTGCAGGCGCATTACACCAAAGAGATAGTTACCAAAAATACTTTAGAGATTTACCGGAAAGTACTTAGTGAACAGTAAATAAGGATCAAAAAACATGTGGACCAAAGAAAGTCTCCAGAATTTAATTAAGGAAAAGATGGGGGACTATTTGTTTATCGTGGTTTCTAACCGCCAGCCTTATGCCCATATGTTCCAAAAAGGGAGAATCGAGTGTAAAAGAAGTCCCGGCGGGGTCGTTGCCGCTCTGGATCCGGTTATGCGAGCCTGTCAGGGTATCTGGGTTGCCCGGGCTCAGGGAGAGGCTGACCGGAAAGTAACTGATGAGAAAGGAAAAATTAAGGTTCCGCCGAACAATCCCTGCTATACTCTGAAACGTGTCTGGCTTTCCAAAGAAGAAGAGAACGGCTATTACTACGGATTTTCTAACGAAGCCCTCTGGCCGTTAAGCCACATGGCTTTTCACCGTCCCATATTTAGAAAAGAAGATTGGTATTATTATTCCCGGGTGAACGAAAAATTTGCCGAGGCTATTCTGGAAGAGGTAGGCGGGCAAAAAGCCTTTATCTGGATACAGGACTATCACCTTGCTTTGCTCGCTCAGTACTTAAAACAAAAACTGCCGGGGCAGTTGATTGTTACTCATTTCTGGCACATTCCCTGGCCTAATTACGAAGCCTTCCGTATCTGTCCCCAGAAACAGCAGATTTTAAAAGGCTTGCTTGCTAACGACTTGCTGGGTTTTCATATCCGCTATTTTTGCGATAATTTTTTTGATACCGTTGACCGGGAAATAGAATGTAAAATTGACCGGGAGCGGTTTGCTGTTATTCGCGGGAAGGAAGAAACTCTGGTTCGGCCCTATCCGATTAGTGTGGATTTTCAGGGTATAAATGAAAATTCTCAGTCCCCGGAGGTAGCCGAAACTATGGAATTTTTTAAAGAAGAACATTCGCTTTCCGGACTTCGCCTGATTTTAGGGGTTGACCGGATTGATTATACCAAAGGCATTCCCGAGCGGTTCCTGGCGATTGACAGGATGCTTGAGACACATCCCGAACTTAAAGAAAAAGTTGTTTTCCTGCAGATAGGTGTCCTCAGCCGCATCCATCTTCCCGGCTACAAGATCTTAAATGAGGAAATCAATAAACTGGTTGAAGAAATTAACTGGAAGCATTCCACAAATAGCTGGACGCCGATCATTCTGGTGCGGAGGCATCTTTCGCCGGCAGAAGTAATCGCTTTATTTCGTTTAGCCGAGGTATGTATAGTCAGTTCCCTGCACGACGGGATGAATTTAGTGGCTAAGGAGTTTATTTCCAGCCGCTCTGACGGCGGGGGAGTGCTGGTTCTCAGCCAGTTTACCGGTTCGGCCAGGGAACTCACCGACGCAATTTTGATTCATCCTTATGACCGCGAAGATTTCAGCAACGGAATATTTCAAGCCCTGGCTCTTCCCAGGAAAGAGAGAAAGAAGCGGATGAAAAAAATGCGGCAGGTTGTCAAACAAAATAATATTTACCGCTGGGCGGGGAAAATTATTTCGGAACTGCTAAAATTCGAATTTGAGGAGTAAATTATCAATGGTAGTGTCAAATAAAACATGAAAGAACATGAAAGAACATGAAAGAATGAACCACAGAGTAGAAAAAGAAAATACAAAAATAGAGACAAAACGTTTCTGACAGGATTTACAGGATTTAAAAAGGATTAAAAAATATGTAGGGGACGGGCACGCCCGTCCCTCTAATAGAAAGACAAAAAAATAAAAAGGACACAGAGAAAAAAGAACCCGCCCCAAATTTCGTTCTGAAATTTAGGTAGTGTCAAAAATCTTATGAAAACCATAAAGACAGTTACCACGGAAGCACGGAAGGGCGGAGACACGGGAAAAAAGAATTTAGAATTAAAAAAAAGATAGCAGGGGAGTTATTAAATCTCTTC
>JAYEMH010000009.1:0-48730 GCA_034717985.1 Candidatus Ratteibacteria bacterium | reverse complement strand
TGGAAGAGGCCGCTTTCGGGGTGGAAAAGAAGATTGATATCTACCATACGGTTATCTGTGCCGCCTGCGGCGGTGAAGGAGCTAAACCCGGAAGCAAGAAGAGTGTCTGCCCCGCTTGTAAAGGAAGAGGGCAAATTCAGTATCGTCAGGGATTTTTTAGTTTCAGCCAGGGCTGCGGCCAGTGCGGCGGAACAGGCGAAGTGATTTCTGAGCCCTGCACAACCTGTTTGGGAAGGGGAAAGGTTAGAAAAGAATCTGAGATAGCCGTTAAAATTCCTCCGGGAGTGGATACCGGTACCCATATTCGGGTTCGCGGTAAGGGTGAAGCCGGAGAAAAGGGCGGTTCTTCCGGAGACCTTTATATCTTAATTCATTTGTTGGCGCATAAGATTTTTAAACGAGAGGAAGATGATATCTATCTTGAGGTCCCGATAAGTTTTCCTCTGGCCGCTTTAGGAGGCGAAATTGAAGTTCCCACCCTGGACGGCAAAGCCCAAATGAAAATTCCGGCCGGGACACATACCAACAAAATTTTCCGCCTTAGGAAAATGGGTGTTACCAATCTTCGCGGGCGGGGTAAAGGGGACGAATATGTAAGGGTTATCGTCCGGGTGCCGGCTAAGCTTTCCCCGGAGCAGAAAAAAATAATTAAGGAGTTAGGTAAAACTTTCGGGGAGTCTTACCGGGACGATAAAGGTTTTTTTGGTAAATGGTTTTCTTGAATCATAGATTAAAAAATGAGTTTGTGTGTAGCCAGCTATACTTTAGGATGTAAGGTCAATCAATACGAAACCGAAGCGATTCTTGAAGAGTTCTTCCGGGACGGTTTCCGTCTGGTGCCGTTTAAAGAAAAGGCGGATGTTTATCTGGTCAATACCTGCACGGTGACGGCAAAAGGTGAGCGGGAGTCGAAATATGCCGTCCGGCAGGCTAAGCGATTCAATCCCCGGGCGAAAATTATCGTTACCGGTTGTCTGGTTCAGACTCAGAGGGATGAGCTGGCCGGTTTACCCGGGGTAGTTCTGGTCGCCGGAAATCCGGAAAAAGAAAAAATTCTCACCTTATTCAAAAAGGCTTTAGACTCGGGAAAAACGCAAATCTCCGTGAGCGATAGTCCGGACAGGCTCACCTGGGATAATTTGAAGATTGAGAAATTTCACCGTCACACCCGGGCTTTTATCAAAATTCAGGACGGCTGCGATGCCGGATGCCATTATTGTATTGTGCCCCGGGTCCGGGGAAAAATGATAAGTCGTCCTCTGCCGGCGGTAAAAGAAGAAATTCGGCGGCTGATAAATTATGGATTCAAAGAAATAGTTTTAACCGGGATTCGCCTGGGCAAATATGGAGGAGATCTTAATCCCGGGACGACGCTGGCTGAAGTTTTAGAAGAAGTAGAGAATGAACCTGAGCTTTTGCGGATTCGGCTCAGTTCTTTAGAACCGGGAGAGTTTACACCCGGGTTAATCCGGCAGATTGCCGGAAGCCGGAAGATTTGCCCGCATTTTCACATTCCGCTCCAAAGCGGCGATAATGAAATTCTTTCCCGGATGGGGAGAAATTATACCGGAGAGGAATATTTAAGTTTGATAGGGGAAATAAAGAGGCTGATTCCTGAGGCGAGCTTTAGCACCGATATTATGGTTGGTTTTCCCGGAGAAAAGGAAGGTCACTTCCTAAACACCGTGGATTTCCTTAAGAATGTCGGATTTAACCAATTGCATATTTTTACCTTTTCCCCCCGGAAATTGACCCTGGCGGCAAATTTTCCCGGACAGGTGCCTTTATCGATGAAGAAAAATCGCAGCCGGAGATTGCACCAGCTGGCTGAGGAACTGAAAAGAAACTACCGGGAAACCCAGAAGGACAGAACTTTAGAGGTGCTGGTAGAAAAAAAAGATAAAAGCGGCAATTTAACCGGATTAACCGGGAATTATGTGCGCCTCAGTTTTTTCGGAGAGGCCTCTTTAATCAATCAGCTGGTTAAGGTTCGTATCGGGGAATTCACCCGGGCGGCTCGGGTTGAAAATTAGTTGCAGTCACTATTTGCTTTTCCAGGTGTTTTTGTGGTATAATCCCTGTTAGTTGGAATGGGTATGGAACTAAATTTTTTAGATTTTAGCATAATCGGCATAATTCTTCTCAGTATTTTTTTTGGTTTCCGAAAAGGCCTGATTGTGGAGCTTTTTTGGATTTTTGGCATTGTTCTCGGTATCGTCTTTGCCACCTATTGTCAGGGTGATATAATAAGCTTTATTGAGGTCCGCTGGCATAGACCCCTATTGATGAATACGGCGGGCGTGTTTATTATTATCTTGCTTTCAACCATCCTGATTTTTTCCGTCTTCGGGCGGATAGTTACCTTTATTGGCCGCCGGCATAAAACCTTAAGCGCGGGCAATCGCCTTGGCGGCGCCCTTTTTGGCTTTGCCCGGGGAGTGCTCATTACCGCTTTGGTTTTGACTTTTATGCTGAAAATTTCACTGCCGGCTTCAGTTAACCTGCAGATTTACCGCTCGAATTTCTCGAGGTTAATATTGCGCCGTTCCTTTCAGGCCTACGAGAGAATTATGCGTTTCCTGCCTGCCGGGAAGACCTTTGTCCCGCGTGATTTTGTTTCCTCTGTTTTCCCGCGCGAGAAGATAGAACAGCTGAAAGATACCACCGCTTTAAACATTTATCAGGAATTTTTTAATAATGTAATCGAAGACAAGGAGGAATTTATTCCGGAGCAATTTCGGGAATTAAAAAAGGGAGGTAAAAATGAAACTTAAAGAAATTTATAGATTAGCTGTGGGAGCCGGTATAGAAGCTGACCCCAGAGGAAAAGCCAAGGTAGGAAAGGAACTTGCCGAGCTAAAGAAGAAATATGAGAAGCTGGAGGCGGGAGAAAAAGAGGTTTTTGATTTAGAAAAGCTATGGAATCCTTTTAGCGATACTCGAATTCTAAACGGAGATGAAAATACAGACGTTAAAAATATTCTTGTCGGTATCGACGTGGAAGTCGGAGAGATTATTTTAGCCGAGCTTCTAAAGAAGCAGGGCAAAAAAATCGATTTAGTTCTCTCCCATCACCCCGAAGGGAAAGCCCTGGCCGGTTTTTTTGAAGTTATGCCGATTCATGTGGAAGTCCTTCACAAATTTGGTGTTCCGGTTAATGTGGCCGAAGGGATAATGGGAGAAAGAATCAAAGAAGTGGAGAGAAGTGTCCAGCCCGTAAATCACATGCGGGCGGTTGCCGCGGCGCGGCTTTTGAATATTCCGTTTATGTGCATTCATACCCCGGCCGATAATCTGGTTACTTCACTTTTGCAGAAGATGTTTACACAGAAAAAGTGCGAAAAACTGAAGGATGTTGTAAACCTCTTAAAAGAAATCCCGGAATACAAATTCCAGATAAGGCAGAATATATCAGAGCCAAAAATTTTGTCCGGAAACGCCGAAAGGAAAGCCGGAAAGATTCTGGTGGATATGACCGGCGGCACAGGAGGGCCGAAGACGGCGATGAGCAAGCTGGTTCAAGCCGGCGTGGGAACGATTGTCGGTATGCACATCAAAGACGAAAATCTCAAAGAGGCAGAAAAGAATCATCTTAACGTGGTTATTGCCGGGCACATTGCCAGCGACAGTATCGGGGTTAATCTATTGCTGGATAAACTTCAAAAAAAGGCAAAGTTTAGCATTCTGGTCTGTTCGGGGTTTGAACGAATGAAAAGGAAATAACCATGGCCGGACACATTCCTGACGATTTGATTCAAACGGTCCAGGAGCAGAACGATATTGTTGAGGTAATTTCGGAGCACCTGCAGCTAAAAAAGTCCGGCCGGAGTTTTAAAGCGCTTTGTCCGTTCCACAGCGAAAAAACCCCTTCTTTTTACGTTAACCCGGATAAACAGATTTTTCACTGTTTTGGCTGCGGAGTCGGGGGAAATGTTTTCTCATTTTTAATGAAGCACAATCAAATGAATTTCGGGGAAGCGGTAAGACAACTGGCAGAGAAAAAAGGCATCGGTCTTCCGAAAAATTTTTCTGTTTCCCGTCAGACTTCCGATTTAGCCCGAAACATTTTAAAAGCGAATGAGACAGCCGCCCGTTATTTTGAACATTCCCTGAAGCAGACCAGGGAAGGACAAATTGCTTTAGCTTATTTAGAAAAGCGGCAGATAAAAAGCGGGACGGTTGAGAAAATGCGATTGGGATACGCGCCTCTTAAAGGAGACGGCTTATGTTCCCTGGCTAAGGAAGGAAAGATTCCTTTATCACTTCTGGAGAAAGCCGGCTTGGTTTCGCCGCGCCGGGCGGAAGAAGGATATTATGACTACTTCCGAAAAAGAATTATTTTTCCCATTTTTAACGTCGTCGGTAAGGTTATCGGTTTTGGCGGCCGGGTATTAGATGATACGCAGCCAAAATATCTTAATTCTCCGGAAACTCCTGTTTTTAGTAAAAGCGCAGTTCTCTATGGGCTTAATTTCGCCAAAGAGAGCATTCAAAAAACCGGACAAGCCTTAGTGGTTGAAGGCTACCTTGATTTTATAACACTGGCTCAAGCAGGAATAAAAAACGTGGCAGCTTCTTCGGGCACTGCTTTGACGGAAGGCCAGGTGCGATTACTCAAAAGGTTTGCCAGAGAGGTTGTTCTGGTTTATGATCCTGATGCGGCCGGTCAAGCGGCTACTTTGAGAGGAATAGAGCTTTTGCTCCGCCACCGGTTCCAGGTTAAAATTGTGGCCCTGCGGGATGGTTTGGATCCTGACGGATTTGTTAGAAAAGCAGGGAAGGACGCTTTTCTCTCGGCAGTCAATGATGCCCTGGGATTCTTTGAGTACAATTTGGAAAGGCTGATGAAATTGCATAATCCATCGGTTATACAGGGTAAGGTGGCGATTGTAGAGGCAATACTGCCCTGGGTTAAATTGGTTGACAATAGTATCCAGCGGCGGGAAATGCTCAGGCAGATAGCGGAACGCTTAGCGGTGGAAGAAGGCGATGTAACCGAGGAATTTAATCGGCTTTCACAAAGGCGGAGTTTACCGGAAGAACCAAGGACAGTTCTTCCGTCTTATTCTCTTGATGCCGAAGGAAGCCTGATTAAACTGATTTTAGATAATGCTTCGCTTTTAGACGAAGTGAAAAAACAAATAAGCCCGCAGGAGTTCTCTAATGATAGTGTGCGTCAAATTGCCGAAATTATCTGGAATTACGGCGCGGAAAACAAACTGCCTTCAAGTCAATCGCTGATTAATTCTCTGCCCGGGGAGAAAATTCGCGAAGCCTTCACCTTTTTTGTGTTGAATAAAACAGTTTTTCAGGATGAAGCCAAGGCGATAAGGGATTGTATCGGGCATATCCGGAAGAGAAAGAAAATCAGACGCCAGAAGGAGCTGGAAAGGGAAATAAAGCTGGCGGAAGCTAAAGGGGAAGATATTAGCATAGTAAAAAAGCTTCTTACCGAATATCAGGATTTAGTTAAAGCCAGTTAAAGCAGGCCGATAAATGAAGAAAAAAAAGATGAAAAGCAAAAAAGCGCCCGGCAAAAAAGGCGACGAGATAAAAAAACTTATCTCTTTGGGCCGGGAAAAAGGACACCTGACTTACGAAGAAGTTAATGATATTCTTCCGGAAGAAATCAGCTCATCCGATGAAATAGATAATATCTTAATGCTGCTGGACAGCCTTAACATTGAGGTTGTTGATTCTGCCGTTCTGGAGGGAAGGAAAGCGATGGAGCTGGCATCGGAAAAACTTGTTTCTGCAGTTCCGGCGGTTGAGGATCCGGTGAAGATTTATCTCAGGCAAATGGGACGCATTCCGCTTTTAACCAGGGACCAGGAAGTAACCTTAGCCAAAAAGATTGAAGAGGCCGAGGAAAATATCCGCCAGGCAGTGATTAATACCAGTGGCGCCATAAAAGAGGTAAAAACCCTGGGGGATAAAATTGTCAGGAAGAAAATTAACCCTGAAGAACATTGTGCGTTTGAAACCCCTCAGGCGAGAAGAAAATTCTTGCGCCGGCTTCCCAAATTTTTACACCAGCTTAAAAGCGCTGAGAGGCAGATGCTTTATTATCAGAAAAAGCTGTCTCGCAAGAGATTATCCCAGGATGACAGGGCCCGCTATGTTCATGTTTTTGAAGAGTGGCAAAAAAAGGCGGGTGGGGTTATTAATCATTTTAATTTGCGGCAGCATGATATTGCCAGGATTG
This sequence comes from Candidatus Ratteibacteria bacterium, assembly GCA_034717985.1. GTDB lineage: Bacteria > CAZDME01 > JAYEMH01 > JAYEMH01 > JAYEMH01 > JAYEMH01. The sequence continues at coordinate 42,525 of JAYEMH010000009.1, read as the reverse complement.
CAACGAAAATCGGCTTTCAGCAATTCAAGATAAACAAAGAAGAAAAACAGATGGCGAAGTTATTCAAAGAAGTGAAAATGACTTTTGAAGACTTTAACTTTTTGGAGCGGCAGGTTAGAAAGAGAAAAATTACTCAAAAGAAACTCAAGCGAAAATATAAACTGGATTATAAACAATTTCAGGAATTACATCGAATAGTTTTAGGGCATCAGCGGAAGATGCGCCGGGTAGAGTTAGATTTAAAAATCCCCATGGCGGATTTCAAACAACAAAGCAAATTGGTTAAAGACAGGGAAATCGCCGTTGTCAGAACCAAGCGTGATTTGGTAGAGGCCAATCTGCGTCTGGTCGTGAGTATCGCCAAGAAGTATGTTAATCGGGGACTTACTTTTTTAGACCTTATTCAGGAAGGAAACATCGGGCTGATGAAAGCAGTAGATAAATTCGAATACCGAAAGGGCTATAAATTTTCTACCTATGCTACCTGGTGGGTGCGCCAGGCGATAACCCGGGCGATTGCTGACCAGGCTAGAACCATTAGAATTCCGGTGCATATGATTGAAACGATGAATAAAATTGCCAGGGCTTCAAAACACCTGGTACAGAAATTAGGCCGGGTGCCCACTTCCGAAGAGACAGCCAAAAAGATGGATATCACGGCAGAGAAGGTAAGAGGGATTCTAAAAATTGCCCAGCATCCGATATCGTTGGAAACGCCGATTGGCGAAGAAGGTGATACCCACTTCGGGGATTTTATTGAAGATGAAACAGCTATTTCCCCGGCCTGGGCGACGGCTTCGCAGATGCTGCAGGATCAAATGCAGAAGGTTTTGACCACTCTGACGGAGAAGGAAGAGAAGGTTTTGCGTTTGCGTTTCGGGGTTGGCGACGGCTATCCCCGCACACTGGAGGAGGTTGGGGAAATTTTCAAAGTTACCCGGGAAAGGGTGAGACAGATAGAAGTGAAGGCTTTGAAAAAATTGCGCCATCCTACCCGAAGCAAAAAACTTAAGGAATTTCTCGATTAAATACCGCTGTATGGTTCTAAAGGCAACTTTCAACTTAAGAGGGTTGCTTTTTTGTTGTTCGAGACGAGAGGCCCATGATCAGAAAGCTTTTTAAAGATATATCGCAATATTTCCCGGCAAAAATTATCCCTTCCATAGTTACCATCATTACCCTGCCCATTCTTACCCGTTTATTTTCTCCGTCTCATTACGGGAACTATGTTCTGGTTGTTGGAATAGTTACTATTCTAATGCTTCTCGGCGGCTGGGTGAGCCTGGCAATTTCAAGATTTTATCCCGTCTATGAAAAAAAAGGGGAAACGAAGGAATTTTCCGGCTTAATCATCAGACTGGCTTTTTTAACAATTTTAATTATTGCTTTCCTTTCTCTTGTTTTTCTTTTCTTCTTCCGGGGCCGCATTCCTCTAAATCTTTATCCGCTAATGATTATTGGTGTCCCCGTCTACATGGTTACCTCTTTCTTTGTTATCTTATTGAATTTTTTGAGGATAAAGCGGCAGATAAAACGGTATAGCCGCTTTTTCATCTGGATGCGCCTGACAACCCCTGTTTTTGGGGTGCTGCTGGTCGTCATTTTTCATCTCGGATTGAAAGGAATGCTTTTCGGGGCGATTTTAAGTATTGCTTTAACTTTGCCTTTTCTCTGGAAAGCGGCGGTGGGGGAGATGCGAATCACAGAGAGTATTATTTCTTTTAAACCGGCCGTTGAGATGATAAAATATAGTTTCCCTCTGGTATTGGGCAGTTTGGCGGCCTGGATATTGAGTCTTTCCGACCGCTATATACTCGGGATTTTTAGAAACACGCAAGAGGTGGGAATTTATTCAATCAGCTATATCATCGCCCAGAACAGCATATTATTCATTACTTCTTTATTTGCCATGGCTTTCAATCCGCTCTCGGTGATAATCTGGGAGAGGCAGGGGGAGGAGATGAGTAAAGAGTTTGTGGCTAAGAGCACGCGGTACTTTCTAATTTTATGTGTTCCGGCAGCAGTCGGAGTTTCGGTCCTGCGGGAACCTCTTCTTCAGATGCTTTCTACGCCGAATTACTTTGCCGGAGCGAAGGTAATTCCATTGGTTGTTTTAGGTGTTTTTTTCTTCGGGCTTACCCAGCGGTTTGGCGCCGGATTATCTCTTTATAAAAAAACCAATTTTTATATGTACAGCTTCATTCTGGCCTCTTTGCTCAATTTAGGGCTGAATTTTTTATTCATACCGAAATACGGCTATATGGCCGCGGCGATAACCACTCTTATCTCTTATGCTTTTCTGCTGCTGTTGACTGTTGTTTTCTCCCGGCAGTTTTTCATCTGGGAATTTTCGTTTAAATCTTTAGCTAAAATAAGCTGTGCGGCGGCAATAATGGGTATTGGCATTTATTTTACCGGGTGCATGCTGACTTTATCGGCTTTGCCCGGTTTGATATTAATGGTGCCGCTGGGGATAACGATTTATCTGCTGATGCTTTTCTTGTTGCGGGAGATCAGGCCGGATGAAATTCAAGCGCTGCAGGCTTTAAAGCAATATGTTTTAAAAAGATAGTGTCAAAAGTAACATGAAAAAAGATGAAAAAAACCACAGAGACCACGGAGAAAAAGATAAAAATTCTCTGTGTTCTCAAGAAAAAGAATTTTCTTTTTTTGACATATTTAAGGGCTACAGAAAAAAGAGTTGGGTTACCATTGAATTTTAATGTAGAAAGATTAAAGGATGGGATAAAAAGAATGGTTTTATAAAAAGAGAACACAGAGGGGGAGGGAATAAAAAAGATTCTAAGTTATTGATATAAAAAGAGTTCTCTGTGAACTCTGTGGTTAGTTTTAAAAAACAGGAGGGATTTATGAAAAAGATTGAGTGTATCATCCGGCCGGAAAAATTCAATGATGTCTACCAGGCCATTAGAGAGTCGGGCGCCGGAGGGATGTCGGTGATAGAAATCGAAGGATTTGGAAATCAGCGGGCGCCCGGAAAATCCCTGGTAGAAAAAATCAAGATTGAAATATATGCCGATGCCTTTCAAGTCGAGGTTCTTGTCGATACAATTATGAAAGCGGCCCGGACGGGAAAGGTTGGGGACGGCAAGATAGCGATTATTTCTCTGGAAGAGATTTATAGAATCCGCACCGGCGAAAGCGGCGCCCGGGCGATCCGCGCCTGAAAGGGTTCTGACCCCGAAACGTTGGGACAGGTGAGTTTGGATGAAAAAAATGAAAAGGGAATGACGAATGGCAAAACATGTGTGTCCTGTATGGATTGGTTATCTTCTGGCCAGCCCCATTAGAAAATTGTTTCAAAATCCCGATAAAATACTTAGACCATATATTGCAGAAAATATGACTGTTCTTGATATTGGCTGCGCTATGGGATTTTTTAGTCTGCCTGCAGCCAGGATGGTTGGTCGGAATGGAAAAGTAATCTGCCTCGATCTTCAAAAAGAAATGATTAAAGCGCTTGAAAAACGCGCCTTAAAAGCCGGATTAACAGACAGACTTGAAACCCGCCTGTGCAGTGAAAACGCACTTGGTCTAAATGATATAACCGAAAAAATTGATTTAGCTTTTGCGGTTGCCGTTATACACGAAGTCCCTGATGCTCCGGCTTTTTTTTCACAAATATACAAAACATTGAAGCCGGGACATAAATTCTTAGTTGTTGAACCCAAGGGACATGTTTCAATAGAAAGTTTTGAAAAAACGATTTCCATTGCCAAGGAAAATGGATTTACAGTAATTGACAGGCCTAAAGCTCGATCCGGCAGAATTGTAGTGCTAAATAAAAGATGAAGGGAACGATTATGAATAAAGCAGTTATTATTGGTGCAACATCAGGAATAGGTAAAGAACTGGCCAGAGTATTCTCTGCCAATGGCTATGAAGTAGGTATTGCCGGGAGAAGAACCAACCTCTTAGAAGAACTATCATCAGAACTCTCAACAAAGACCTATATATCCACAATTGACGTAAAAAACACAGAATTCGCCATACAATCTCTTGAAGAATTACTTAAAGAAATGCAGGATGTTGATATTCTTATAATTAACGCCGGAATTGCACATACTAATCCATCGCTTGATTGGTCAGAAGAAAAAGAAACTATAGATACCAATGTATCCGGATTTACGGCGATAGCCGGAGCTGCCATGCGTTATTTTATAAAAAGGGGCGCGGGGCATTTGGCCGGCATTTCATCTATTGCCGGAATAAGAGGTGGTGATAAAGCGCCTGCATACAGCGCTTCAAAAGCTTTTATGTCAAATTATTTAGAAGGTCTTAGCCGAAAAGCTGTAAAAGAAAAACTTCCTATTACAATAACGGATATACAGCCCGGCTTTGTAAAAACTGCAATGGTGAAAGGAGACAATCTTTTTTGGATTGCTTCTCCCCGAAAAGCCGCCAAACAAATCTATAATGCGATAAAACGAAAAAAGGGGAAAGTATATATTACCAAGAGATGGGTGTTAATTGCCTGGTTATTTAAAATAATGCCCGGATATTTTTACAAACGATTATAGAAAATAAGCAACGGAAGGAGGGAAATATGTCTAATGAAGAGAGAAAAATTAAAATTAATTTTCCGAAGGAACTTAAGGGAGGGACATATTCAAATAATCTAATTGTGTCACACACCAAAGAAGAGTTTATTATGGATTTTTTAATGGTGGCGGCGCCGGAAGGGGCAGTAACGGCCAGGGTGATTATCAGTCCGGGACATATGAAGAGAATAATCTCTGCCTTGGAACAAAATATTAAAAAATACGAGGAGAAATTCGGAAAGATTCAAAAAACCGAGAAACCGAAAGACTCAATAGGATACCATTAATGAAATCAAAAGATTTAGCTCTGCTTAACTTCCCCGGGATAGATATAGTTGAGGCAATTTTATTCAGGGATTTTCGCTGCGGGAGATTTTCTATCTATTAAGTGTTATACAAAAAAAATTAATAAGAAATTAAAAAAGAAACAAAATGTGTAGGGACAGCCCCGACAAAGGAGGGGTGCGAAGCAGGCACTGCCCTGTCCTTTAATAAGAATACAAAAAATAACAATTTATCCGTTATAGTCGGATAATTCAAATCTGCCGCGGCAAAACAAATCAATCAGATGAATAATAATAAATTCAAATGGCAACGATCTTTTCATGACCACATCATACGGAATGACAGATCATTAAATAATATCCGCGAATATATTATAAATACCCCTGGAACATGGGAAAAAGACGAAAATAATATCAAAAATAATGAATTAACGGGTCAGGCAGGCCTGACAAAAAACAAAAAGGCAAAAAGAAATAACCACAGAGGGCACAGAGAAAAAAACAAAAAAAGACAAAAATTAACCACGAAGGGCACGAAGAAAAAAATATAAAGGGGGAAACAAGAAACAAAAGAACAAAAAATTAAGCACAGAGTTCACAGAGAAGAAAAAGAAAATGCAAAAATAAAGACAGAAAGTTTCTGACAGGATTTACAGGATATACAGGATAAAATTAGACAGAATTGACAAGATTGAAGGATATGACAAAATTAAAGATTTAAAATCCTGTTAATCCCGTCAAAAAAGAAAAATAGAAATCTTGTTAATCCTGTCAAAAAAACCAGATTTCATTAATGAAGGCAAAAGATTTTAACCAACTTAAATTTCCGGGTGTAGATGTGGTTGAGGCTTCTGCCGGTTCAGGAAAAACTTATGCTTTAGCCAGACGATATCTCCAACTGCTTATGGCCCCTCAGCTGAAATCGGAAGAGTCTCCTCTTAAGACCATCCTTGCTGTAACCTTCACCAATAAAGCCGCCTTTGAGATGAAAGAGCGGATTCTGGAGTTTCTCAAAAAAATTGCCCTGGATGCCTTCAAAAATAAAAAAGAAAAGGCGAATATTACTTTTTCTCTGGCCATTGGTGAAGAGGAAGCAAAAAAACTCGCTTCTATATTCGTAGATGAAATCATAAGCCATTACAATTTCTTCCAGGTTGAGACTATTGACAGTTTTATCAAGAGCCTTCTTTCCGGCTGTGCTTTTCACCTTCGCCTGGCTTCTGATTTTAGAATAAAAGAGGGCTTCTATAAATATCTGGAATACAGTCTTGATAGACTTATAGAGCGGGCAGGGACTGACAGAAATATCCTTGAAGTTTTCACCCGGTTTCTGAAATCTTACCTCTGGGTGGAAAACAGGGAAAGCTGGCTGGTCAAAAAGGATATGTTCGGCCTGATAAAATCTCTTTATAACGGCACTAATACCTATGGGGGCATATTCAGGGAAACCGGTATTGAAACGGCTTCTCTGCGTAAAAGGAAAAAGACTGTTATCAATCTTATCAAGGAAATTGCCGACAATGCCCCGGAACATTCGGACGGACGTTTTATAAATGCCCTGAATGTTTTCCTGAAGAAAAACAGGGACAGTTTTAACGTAGATAGTCTTTCTGCTTATTTTGAAAAGAGGCACTTTCCGGTTAAAAAAAACAAAGAGGCGCCGGAGGAAATTATCAGGTTATGGAATAATCTACGCAAGAATTTAGGCAGGCTCTGCGAGCTGGAATCAGAGAGCGTCTTTAGCCCTTACATCGAAATATTCAATTTGGTATTGAGTGATTTTAAAAAACTTTCCGGCAGGGATGAAATCATATTCCTGCCGGAACTTAATACCCTGGCGCAGTCTTTGGTTGGCGATGAATCAGTAAGCGTAGCTGAGCTTTACTACCGGCTGGCCGTCCGTTTTCGCCATTACCTGATTGATGAATTTCAGGATACAAGCAGGCTGCAATGGAGGAATTTATCTCCGATGATTAATGAAGCCCTCGCTTCGGGAGGCACGCTATTTTATGTTGGAGATAAAAAACAGGCTATTTACCGGTTCAGAGGCGGGAATGTTTCGCTTTTTGATTCGGTTAAGGATGGCTTTAAAAGTTTCGAACCGAAAGAAGCTGTTCTTGATAAAAACTACCGCAGTCAGAAGGAAATTATAGAGTTCAATAATCAAATATTTTCAGCCGAGAACCTCAAGCGGTTCATCAAGGATGCCGAAAAAGAGCAGAAAAGCTCTTTTGATTTATCGGATAAGGATATTGGCCGGGTAATAAGGATTTTCAGTGATTCCAGGCAGAGCTGGAAAGGGGAAAATACATACGGGTATGTCAGGATAGAAACGGTTCAAGCCGCCCGTCTGGATGAAAGAGACATTATTATGCGGAAGAGGCTGATGTCATTGATTGCCGAGCTTAAAAATAGGTTTTCCTTCGGTGCTATGGCCATTCTTACCAGGGAAAACAAGGATGTTAAACTTTTTACCTCCTGGCTTATAGAGGAAGGTATCCCGGTTGAATCAGAGAAAACCCTTAATATACGCGAGCATCCGCTGGTAAAAGAAATTGTCTCGTTTCTTAAATTTCTGAATTCGCCCATTGACGAGCTCTCATTTGCCTCTTTTATCCTGGGTGAGATTTTTCAAAAAGTTTCCGGTATAAGCGGAGAGAGCATACAGGATTTTCTCTTCAAGCTGAGGATGGCGGCGGAAAAAGGAAAGGGTATTTATCTTTACAGGAAATTCAGAAACCGTTTTCCTGATGCCTGGGAGAGTTTAATAGACGAATTCTTTAAGAGCGTGGGTTTTGTCCCTCTCTATGAGCTTATGATTAGTGTCTTCGGTAAGTTTAAAGTCATGGAAAATTTTCCTCAATACCAGGGCTTTTTTATGAAATTTCTCGAGCTTATCAAAAAGAGAGAAGAGGATTACGCCGGGCTGTCTTCTTTTCTGGAATTTTTCGAAGAAATAGAAGAAAAGGAACTCTATGTAAATGTTGTTTACCCCGTTAGAAGTAAGTCGCCACAGGCGACTGCCCTTGACAGTTTGTGTCAAGGGACTTCTAATGGGGTAAAAATCAGCACCATCCATAAAGCCAAGGGACTGGAGTTCCCGGTGGTCATTATTCCATTCCTTGAGCTGGAGGTAAATGTCGGCTCAGGCGTCAGCGGTTCACGAAAACCTTATCTGGTAAAGCAGTTTGAAGATAACAGTCTGAGTCTCATCCAGCTTAAAAAAAGTTATAGGGCGCATTCGGATAAGCTGGATAATGAATACAGGGAAGAATACCTGAAATCGCTGATTGAGGGGTTGGATAATTTATATGTGACCCTCACCAGGGCAAAATATGAGTTATATCTCTTCATCCCGTCAAAAACCGGCAACAGGAAAAACATGGCTCGCCTTCTTATTCCTTTTGAATCTTATGAAAGCGGCATTAGAAGAGAATACAGGGAGCCGGTGGTCCCTAAAGGGATGGTTTCGCCTATGGAATTAAAAAAAACCGTTATCAGGCTGCCGGTTTCCCGATACTCAGACTGGATAAGCATTTTAAAGGATGAATTTATCGGGCCGTCCAAGCTTGTAAACAGAGATAAAATAGCCAGAGGCAGGGTGCTGCATTTTATTTTATCCCGCGTCGGCAACCTTTATAAACAGGATAAAAACGCCTGCCTGAAAGAGGCCCGGGAGAAGGCGGGTTTAGTCTTTCCCTACGTCAAAAAATTAGATGAGTATATATCCCTCATCCAAAACCTGCTTGATGAGGAAAAATTCAAGCCTTTTTTCTATCTAAAAGAAGGAACCTTATTCCAGGAGAAAGAAATTATCGGTTCATCCGGGAATACAAAGAGAATCGACCGCCTGATTATAACCGCTAACGAGGCGTGGATTATCGATTATAAAAGTTCAAAGGATGAATTCGAAATCCAGCAGGAGCAAATTATCGGATATATGAATATTGTCAAATCACTTTATCCGGGATTAAAAGTAAAGTGTTTTCTTATTTATCTGGATACCCTGAGTATAGAGGAGATTACAAGTTAAGCTGTAATTCAGACAGTAGACTAGAAAAGATAGACAATAGACGATAGACCATAGACAATAGACAAAAAACCAAAGACAAAAGACGAAAGACGGGAGATGAGAGACGAGGGACGAAAGACAGAAGATGAAAGACAATAGACAAGGTCTAATGTCTAAAGTCTGATGTTTGGAGTCTAAATCAGAGATTATGGATAAAGCTATAACTTATAATTTAAATGAAGATTTTATAGAGAACCTGGCCGGCTTTGTTGACGACAATTTCATAAAGAAGGGCGCTGATATCAGCCGCCTGGCGTTTGTTTTTGAAGGGAAAAGGCCGGCTTTGTTTCTAAGAAGGGCGCTCTTAAAAAGAACGGGCGGCAGTTTCTTTTCGCCGGCCTTTTTTTCTATTGACGAGTTTGTCCGATACGCACTATCAAAAAAGACTCCTTTTGAAAAAATGCCCAATATGGAATCGTGGTATATGTTCTATAATCTTGTCAAGAATATTGCCCCGGAAATCCTAAAAGGACGGGAGAAATTTTCGGAGTTTTTACCCTGGGCCAGAGAAATATCAAAGTTTATCGACACCCTTGATATGGAAGATATACCTCAAGATTCCTTGAGAGATGTTCAGGCCAGCGCGGCCATCGGATACGACATCCCGGAAAACATAAATGCCATGCTTAAAAATGTTATTGCTCTTCGGAATGCCTATCATACCCTGCTCCCTAAGAAAAATTCTTTTCCCCGGGGATTCATTTATCTTTCGGCTGCTAAACTAATACCGGAGGTAAGGTTCGATGAATTCGAAAAAATTCTTTTCTGCGGATTTTTCTATATGGAAAAGACAGAGCAGGAAATAGTCAAACATTTATTCAAACACCGGAAGGCTGTTCTTTTATTCCAGGGAGATGAAGATAAATGGCCGCCGCTGAAAAATACTTTCAAGAGCCTCAACTGTTCCGTTAAGCCAGGCCGCAAAAGTGAAAATAACTACTCTTTAAAACTCTATGCTGCTTTTGACCAGCATTCGCAAGTTTGCGCCGTCAGGGAGATACTGAAAAAAATAGATAAGCTTGATTCTACCGTTGTTGTTCTTCCGGATTCAAGCAGTATGATACCGCTGGTTTCGGAAATAGGGAAATCTTTCGGCGACTTCAACGTATCACTGGGATATCCTTTAGAGAGAAGTTCTCTTTATTCTTTGTTTGAATTTATAGTCCGGGCACAGAAAACAAAAAGGGGAGAAAAATACTACGCTAAAGACTATATCGCCGCTTTAAGCCAGCCGCTGGTTAAAAATCTTAAAATCCTTTCAAATTTCAACGCCACCCGGATTTTAGTCCACAAGATAGAAGAGGCGCTTCTGGGTATGGAAAATACATCTGTAAGCGGCCGCCTTTTTGTCAAGCCGGAGGAAATCGAATCAGACACCGCTCTTTATAAACTGGCGGCGGAAACACTGCGGCATATGGATATTGAAACCTCTGTGGATGAGCTGGAACATATTCTTAAAGAAATCCATCTGCTTTTATTCACTCTCTGGGAAGAAATATCAAACTTCCGGAACTTTGCCGAATCGCTGGGGAAATTGCTGGATATTCTTGTCCGAAAAAGTTTTATGGAAAATTATCCTTTAAACCTTAAAATTGCCGAGAGAATGTATTCCATAAGAGACGAGCTGTATAACGCATCTTTTTCCCGGGAGGATTTTAGCCGGGAAGATGTTTTTAAGATATTCCGGAATATGTTAGAGAACGAAATGGTCGCTTTTGCCGGCTCTCCGCTTAAAGGCATCCAAATTTTAGGGATGCTGGAGACCCGTTCCCTGAACTTTGAAAATGTCATTATAATGGATGCGAATGAATCTATTCTGCCCAAACTGCGCCTTCATGACCCGCTTATCCCGTATGATGTCAAATTAAATCTGGGCATGGATATTATTAAAAATGAAGAGGAGATACAGCGCTATCAATTCAGGCGATTAATTTCGGCGGCTAAAGAGGTGCACCTGATTTACGAAGAAAATCCCCAAAAGGAGAAAAGCAGGTTTCTCGAAGGACTTATCTGGGAGAGGCAGCAGAAGAAAAAAAGTTTTGAGGTAATTCCTCTAACCCGCCTCAGTTTTTCCGTAAATGTACTGCCTGTTAAAACAGCCGTCAAAAAGACTAAGGAGATGATAAAATTCTTGAAGAACCGAATCTATTCTGCCTCCAGCCTGAATACATATATCCACTGCCCGCTGAGGTTCTATTATAAATACGTCCTCGGGCTTGAAGAGAAAGAGAAACTGCCGGAAGAACCTGAGGGCAGAGAAATAGGAATTTTTATTCATCAGCTTCTTGATAATGTCTTTGCCGGATTTATCGGGGAAAAACCGGAAATCAATCAGAAATTCCGCCGGAGTTTTTTTAAAATATTTGATGAGAGATTCAAGAAAACTTTCAGCAGGAGAATGCGCTCCGGCTCATTCCTGCTTGAAGAGGTGATGCGTTTCAAACTTGAGAGGTTTTTGGATTTTGAGGAAAACAGTCCGGAGAGAAATGTGAAGGAAATTCTTTATCTTGAGCGGAAGTTCAAAGAGAAACTGGAGTTTGGCGCCCTCAGCTTTGATTTTACTTACGTCGTTGACCGGGTGGATAAGCTCCAGGACGGCTCGGTCTTGATATTGGATTATAAGACCGGTATTGATACGCAAAAGCCCCAGCGGACCGCTTTACTGGAAAATATGGAAGCGGGAAGAAAATCCATAAAGGAGCGCTTAAAGTCATTTCAGCTGCCTCTTTACTATTATTTTGAAAAGAAAAAATATAAAGAAGAAAACCTGAATGCCGCGCTTTACAGCTTGAGAAGTCCCAAGCTGACCTATTTTCCCGATAAAAACAGTGATACGGACAAAACAATAGAGATTTGTCTGAAGGCGCTTGGCTTTACCCTTCAGGAAATATTAGATGCGGAGAAAACTTTCGCTGCCGATTATGAAAACGAAAACAACTGCCGGTATTGTGCATTTAAATGTATGTGCCGGTGAAACCGAAAAATTTGATTTTAGCGGATATATATGCTATAATTAACACAAGATAGAATTCTAGAAAAAGGTAACCCCCGCAGATTTCAAAGAAATCTAAACGCGGGGGCAATGCAAAACTACAGATCCTTGCTGAAAGCAACCCTGAGCGTAGTCGAAGGAAGGCTGAGTTGCCTAGAATATAGGTGGCTCAGTCTGTTTATTTTTCTGACAGGATTTACGGGATTAAATAAAAAATAACCACAGAGCTCACAGAGGAAAGATTAAAGCGTAAAGCTAAAAGCGCAAAGCGAAAAACAAAAAAAGAAAATTAACCACTGAAGCACGGAAGCTCGGAGACACTGAAAAATGAATTTGAAATATAGACCCATGGAGTTATGGCATAAATTTTTTTAAAATTCTGTGCTTCTTAAATTCGGTGTTTCGGTGGTAAAATTTTTGTTTTTACGAAATGCGGATAGAAATAGATGAGTCATTTATGAGAAAAATTGATAACGAGATACCCCGAGAAAATCGAAGATTTTCCGGGATTCAGTCCTCGGAATTTCTTCGAAATTCCAGAGGGCGAAATACGATATACGATATACGGAAGAAATTGCTCCTGAAGGCAATTTCTTTAGTTGTTATCGGGGCTTTTTTTATCAGCACGGTCTTGGTAGATTTGGCTTGGGCGAAGGCGGATTTTTCTTTGCGTGTAGTTTCAATAAAAGAAAACCCAAAAAAAGTAACAATAATGGAAGAAGAATTTAATATCCGCAAACGAGTTCCAGATTGCATTAAACGCGCCGAGCTGAATGCTCAGGAAGCAGATAAAATAATTGATGCAGTAAATTATTACTTAGAGCTTCGTAAAAAAGATAAAGATCCTAATAAGGTAATTGCAGAAGTTCGCAACCGAATTGAAAATAAAAAGCTTGTTGTCACTTTTGAAAAGATAATTCACGGTAATACAGGTGGTCTGGGAGTGGCGAATTTGATAATTCCTGGAAAGGTGAGGTTTTCTTCTGACAAAGATTCTCTTGAAGAAAGAAAAAAGCGGATATTGGAAAAGATTAAAATTTACAGTGACTCTGAGGACCCACTCGATATTAAAGTTCCAAAGTTAGGTAAAGAAGATATAGAAATAATTGAGAAAATGATAGAATATGCAGATGAATTAACACCCTTGCAAGCAGAGTTTTATATTTCTGGCAATGCATTTCATCTATTAACAATAGTGAAAAGTGATAATCCAAAATATTTACAAGAAATAAATCAAACAATTTTAAATGCAATAAGAGATGTAAATATAAATGGGTTTATGAATGCAGAGCAAAGGTTTTTTTATGAAAGCATAATATTAATCATTCGCAATCTTTATAAGAGTTTAGCAAAGCATGAGCATATTAGTTTGGCAAAAGCAAAAAATATAATCGAAGTATTCATAACACAAGGAAATAAATTGCGACGAAAAGAAAAAGAGGATTTTGACCGCATGGGGCATTATCATGATCTGATAACATGCTTAATTAGCGACACAGTGCAACGAGCAAAGAAGGCGGAAGACATCATATATCTGATAGGGAAGTGTTATCGTATGTCGTATAATTCTAGTGCTGAAAATATTACAGTCAGCCCCCCGTCCTATCCAAAAGATTATTATAACACACTTGGTTTAGATCGCGGCGCTTCAAAAGAGGAAATAAAAAAAGCATACAAAAGATTAGCAAAGAAATATCATCCTGATTTGAATAGAGACAACCCTAACGAAGTAGAGGACAAATTCAAAGAAGTAAATAAAGCATATGAGATACTATCAGGTAAATTTGATAGATATAAATTAGGTACCCCGGCAACATTACTGGCATATATGCATAAAGAGGGAATCTTTGGCAATAATTCCAAAAGAGTAAAAGAGATGGCGGAAAAAAGAGGCGGCAACGATTCTCCAACAACCATATACAAGGAATTAAAAGCTTTGCGGGCTGTTGGTTTGGTGGAAGTAGTAAAGGCAGTAGATGATGGAAGAATTAGCGCTTATTATCTACCCGAATGGTTAAGGAATATGAATCCGGAAGATATAATAAGGGGAAATCCAGAGTTGAAATTCGCTAAGCCAAGCGATGGACAAATAAAGGCCGTTGCGGCCAGGGTTAAGGCGGCCCATCTCAGAGCTGGTGACTCAGCTCCATTAGGGGCAGAGACGGCTTTGGGACCTTCTCGCTTTACCGAGCGAGACTATTGGATAATGATTAGAACAAATGAAGGTAAGAGTTTGAAGGAAATTGGTAAGGAATTGAAAATCTCAGCTTCAACAGTGCATATCCAGAGCTGGAAGATTATCGCAAACCTTGAAAGGAAGAATTGGGAAGGGAAAAGAGCCAGCAATAATTATGCCCAAGTGAAAAAAGATATGAAAAAAGGAATGACAAATTTGGAGGAGGTTAGTAATACTTTTTCTATCTTAGTCGATAAACCAAAGGAGGAAGTGAACGGAGTGATTAGAGAATTCTGGAGTATGAAAAGAAGCATAGGCCAAAGAGAAATTAGGGCACTTATAAAAGCGCGGGAAATTGAGCTTGTGTCCGAAGAATTTAGAAAATCAATAATTAGATTAAAAAAGACAGAATCACTTTCGCGGCAATATAGCCGTAACCTTGGCCTTTTACAAAAGGCCACCGAGGCACACAAATTTTCTACTCCACAATCTCTTATTCTTTATTCCGAGCCGTTGTTGGCCAATGGCGGGGTTATAGATTTAGAAGAAAGTTTAGGAATTCTTTTGAAGAATAATGTGCTGGATAAGGTCATTTTATACGCCGATACCCCGGTATACAACAATATTTTAAAAGAGTTAATAAAGGAAACTGCCCCGGAGTTGAAAATAACAACGAAAACAGACGAAGAACTTGGGCTCAAAGATAGGGCTACTGAAATAGAGGAAATAGAAACCCTGATAGGAGAAGAGAAAAATATTCTCTGTGTTATCAAAGGGACAGTTGAATCTCAAAACCGGGTTCGGCTCAAGCATTTCTCAAAAAAGCGAAATATACCGATTGTTGTTTTCAAAGAGGCAGACGGAAGAAATGTCTATTCATTGGCCGAGGCTCTGGAGGCGGCAATAACTATGCAGGAAATGTTTATTGACCTGCCGCCGGTAGAAGCCGGGGATATAGAAAAAGAGTACAAAGAATATAAAGATTACCTTCATATTCTTTCTGGCGCCTAAAACACATTTAAAAATGAACCACAGAGCACACAGAGGAAAAGAAAATGCAAAAATAAAGGCAGAAAGTTTCTGACAGGATGAACAGAATAAAATTAGACAGAATTGATGCCGTAAATTTTTTTATACTATAGTATAAAAAAAAGCCCGTTTAACGGGCTTTTTTTCAGGTTGTAGGCCTTAATAGCTATCGCTACCAGTTACCTCCTTTATTATTTGTACCTAATTATAGTATACCCTATATTTTCGCAAAAGTCAAGGTCTCCTGCAAAAAATCCTGCAAAAAATCTTTCTTAACAATTATATCGTTATGCTATAATAGGATCTGCTGAAAAAACCAGCAGACCCTGATGCTCTGTGTTTAAAAGGAGAAAAGGAAAATGAAGATTCTAAAAAGATTTTTAGCCCTAACTGTATTTTTATCTATTGCTTTTGGAGCAGTCTATTTTTACTGGTTTTCTCCTAAATATGTAGTGCCGATTCTTATGTATCATCGGTTCGGTTATGAGGACAGTTCCCTTTTTGTTACCCCGGAAAATTTTGAGCGGCAAATGGCCTATATTAAGAATGAAGGTTATGAAGTAATTTCCCTGGATGAACTGGTAAAGGGAATAGAGAGTAAAAGAAGTTTTAATCATAAAACCGTTGTGCTCACCATAGATGACGGATACCGGGATAACTATATTTGTGCCTATCCGGTTTTAAAGAAATACGGTTTTTCGGCCGTTATATTCATCATCAGCAGCTATATCGGCAATGATGAGAACTTTATGACCTGGGAACAGATTAAAACTATGCGGGAAAACGATATATCTTTCGGCGGACATACCAAAAATCAAGTTTACCTCCCTGATATAGAAAAAAAGGTTATTCTCTGGGATGAAATAGCCGGCTGTAAACGGGCTATTCAAAATAGAATAGGGGGGCGCATCAATTATTTTTGTTATCCAACCGGAGGTTTTACCGAAGAGATAAAAGAAATTGTTAGAATATCCGGGTATAAAGGAGCTTGCACTACTAACCGGGGTTTCGCTCAATCGAATAAAGATTTGTATGAATTAAAAAGGATCAAAGTAACCAATTCCGATACGAATAAACCGTTGAGCTTCCGGGCAAAATTATCGGGTTATTATAATCTTTTTAGAAGCAAGAAAAGCGGGAATTAAAAAAAAGGTATTTTTATTAGATGAACAAGAAAAAAGATGAAGAATTAATGATGGAGAGTAAATTTGGGAATAGAGAGGCGCTGGAGGTAATTTTCCATAGATACAAGGTTTTATTATTTAATTATGCCTTTAGAATTATTGGTAATCGGGCTGATGCTGAAGATGTGGTGAGCGATATATTTCTTGTCCTTTCTTCTCCCAAAACTATTTATACTCCTAAAGCTAAATTTTCTACCTGGCTGTATACTGTTGCCCATAACGCTTGTATCAGCAGAATTCGCAAAAGAAAAAAGCTTGTATATATGTGGTTCAAAAGAAAGGGTGATGATACTTATACCGAGTTGGATATTCCAAGCGGGCAAAATCCGGTTTCTCTTAATACCGAAGATAAAAATGTAATCTCTCAAATAAAGGGAGCAATTAAAAAACTTCCTTTAGAACAGAGGGAAGCAATTATTTTAAGAGTTTATCAAAACTTAAGTTATGCAGAGATAAGTGAAGCTTTGGGTTACTCTATGAGTAAAGTGAAAGTATTGATTTTTAGAGCTCGAGAGAAGTTACGAAGAGAACTTTTGCCTTCGATTAGGAGAATATGATGATGATTAAACATTTCAAGATAAAAAAATTGATATCGGCTTATCAAGACGGGGAAGTTTCGCCTAAAGAGAAAGCATTTGTTGAAAGACATATTGAACATTGTTCTGATTGCAAGAAGTATTTCGAGGAATTGCAGAGAACTTCTTCTTATTTGAAAGAATGGCGGAATGAAGATGTTTCAATTGTTTTGGAGCAAAAAGTAAAGAAGGGTCTATCGGAAAATAAAGTGAAAGTGGTAAAAGCAAGACATAGGAATAGGTTGGTACCGGTCGCGGCCGGTGTAGGAGCACTGGCTTTTCTTATGTTAGTTGTGTTAAGCCTTTCATATCTAACGACAAGGAGGCCTTTTGAAGTTGCTGAAGTGTCTGAGGAAGAAATAGTGGAAAGAGTTATAGATTTTGGGGATTTTAGCTCAATGCATTTGACCGTAAAAGCATGGGATGCTTTGCTAGCCAAAGATTATAAGAAGGCATTAGCTTATGCTGGTGAATGTATAAAACTATACGAAGAAGAAGCCGTTTTTCAACAGTCTCAGCTAACCGATTTTGCTTCTAAAGTATTCGCCTTTGATTATTGGGCATTAAATGATGTGGCTGCCTGTTATTTTATTCAGGGAGAAGTTTATCGTGAAAAGGGTATGTTTGCTAAAGCTAAAGAAATATTTCAGATTATTATAAATCAATTTTCTTTTGCCCAGTGCTGGGATCCTAAAGGGTGGTTTTGGAAGGTGGCTGAAGGGGCTAAGGATAAATTAACCACCATGGGGACCGGTTATGACTTTGGCGATCACACTTCAACGACTTTAACTTCCAAAGCCTGGGGTGCTCTGGGGGCTAAAGATTATTATGTCGTGGAGCGCTATACCAATAAATGTATTGACCTGTTTGGAAAAAAAGCTTTGAAACAGCAGGCCGGTCTTTCCGGTTATCCGGATACCAAAGCTGATGATAATAGTAATGATATCCTGGATGTCCACGAGAATTTCTGGGCTTTAAATGACGTGGCCATCTGTCATTTCATCCTGGGGAAAGCTTTAGCCGAGCAAGGTAAACAGGAAGAGGCCCAAAAGCATTTTAAAAAGATTATTAATGATTTAAAGTATGCCCAATGCTGGGATCCTCAAGGTTGGTTTTGGAAGGTCAAACTGGGAGCGAAAAACGAAATTGACCGGTTCACTGCTAAGTATGATTTTGGCGATTATACCTCGATGACCCTGGCCGTAAAAGCCTGGCAGGCTTTGGGATCCAAAGATTATCCAGCCGTTAAAGCCTATACGGCTAAATGTTTTGATCTCTATAGACAAGAAGCCGAAAAGCAGCAAGCTCAGCTTACTGACTATGCGTCCAAAGAGAACGCTTTTGATTACGGGGCATTAAACGATGTCGGTACCTGTTATTTTATTCGCGGGGAGACCTATATGAAGCAGAAGCTCTGGGATAAGGCGGGAAAAGATTTCCAGACCATTCTTGATAAATACAGCTATGCTCAGTGCTGGGATCCTAAGGGCTGGTTTTGGAAACCGGTCGTTAGTGCTCAAGGGCGGCTAAATAGAATTAGAGTAGAAAAAGAAATGGCGGCCAGAGAAAAAGACGAAAGACGCAAAGAGGAAATTACCATACCATAAAAAGCAGGTATTTCTATTATAATAGATCTGGTTCAGACACTGGACTTCAGATTTTAAACATCTGTCAAAAATTAACCACAGGGAACACAGATCTAAAAACCACAGATTTTTTCCTGACAGGATTAACAAGATTTCTATTTTTCTTTTCTTGACGGGATTAACAGGATTTTTAAACCAAAGTTTTTATCCCCGTTTCTTTTCCTATGTTAATCTTTTCTAATCCTGTAAATCTTGTCAGAAATTCTTTATCTCTATTTATTAATTCTCTTTTTCTCTGTGTTCACCTGTGTCCATCTGTGGTTAATTAAATTCTTTTCCTGTAGTTGATTTTTCTATCCTGCCTGCCCCGTAGCTCCGCCAAAGGCGAATGGTATCGGGGTAAATCCTGTCAAAAACTTTCTGTCTTTATTTTAGTATTTTCTTTTTTTCTCTGTGGACTCTGTGGTTAAATTCTTTTCCTATTGTAACTTTTTTGAGCTTTCAGCGTTTAATAAGTAGGATTGCTGAAAGACAAAAAAGGAGGGTAGAGAGATGAAAAAAGTGATAATAGCAGTATTGGTTTTTTTAGTTATTGGCGGTTTAGCCTGGCTTTATTTAAAGAAGGAAAAGGAGCCGCTGGTAGAAAAAGAGGTTGAGGTAACTGAAAAAAAGGAGGAGGAAAGAAAAATAGAAGAGGGGAAGTTTGTTTGGCCGCCCAAAGACCTTAGTTCAGTAGCTCTTACCTGCAAAGCATGGGAATATTTAAACGAAAAGAACTATGAGGGTGCTTTAGCTTATTCAAATGAATGTATTACACTATATGAAGATGAGGCTTTAAATCAGCAATCTCAGCTAACCGATTTTGCTCCGAAAGAACTTGCTTTTGACTACTGGGCTTTAAATGATGTGGCTACTTGTTATTACATCCGGGGAAAGGTATATCAAGAGCAAGGCGGAAAAGAAGAGGCTTTAGAAGCATATAAGACTATCATTGATAAATTGGGCTTTGCTCAATGCTACGACCCGGAAGGACCCCGGTTTTGGAAGGTGGCTGAAGGAGCTAAAAATGGAATAATTGAGATAACGAATGATGAAATTGAAAAAATACCTGATACATCCTGGGAAATTACTGTTTTAGGTTGGAAAAGTCTGAATGGAGGTAAATACAACATAGCTGAAATCTATACCAATCGATGCATAGAACTTTTTGAAGATGAAGCATTAAAACAGGAGGCAAGTCTATTTGATTTTCCAGATACCGAGGCTGATGAAGATAACAACGGTACCCTTGATGTCCATGAGAAATACTGGGCTTTAAATGATGTAGGCACGTGTTATTTTATTCTTGGGAAGGCTTTAGTTGAACAGGGCAAGGAAGAAGAAGCCATGAAGTATTTCGAAATAATTATAAATAAATTTCCACATACTCAGTGCTATGACCCTAATTTTGGTGGTTTCTTCTGGAAAGTGGCAGAAGGAGCTAAAAAGGAAATGCGTCCCAGGCATCCAAGATGTGAGCGAGGTGATATGAGATCAGAAACTCTAACCGTCAAGGCATGGAAGGCTAAAGACGGCAAGAATTATGAGTGCGTAGAATACTATACTACTGAGTGTATTGAAATCTACAGTAAAGAAGCAGAGAAACAGCAGGCGTCGCTTACTGATTTCGCCCCAAAGGAGAAAGCCTTTGATTACTGGGCATTAAATGATGTTGGCACCTGTTATTTTATTCGCGGGGAAGCTTATATGAACCAGAAGATGTGGGATAAGGCGGAAAAGGATTTCCAGACCATTCTTGATAAATATAGCTATGCTCAGTGTTGGGATCCTAAAGGCTGGTTTTGGAAAGTGGCTGTTGGCGCTCGCTCAAGACTCAATAAAATCAGGGTAGAAAAGGAAATGCTTGCTAAAGAAAAAGAGGCTAAAGAGAAAGAGGGAAAAGAAACTGAATCAGAAGGAGAAACCGAAGCAGAAATTGAGACACAGTAAATCTTGATTCCGTTTGCTTCAATGAAATGGATGAAGATAAGATTAAAGTATATTAATGGCTGCCCGCACATATTGCCACTTAGCAGAAATTGTTTGACAGGATTGCCAATATCGGTTATCTTAAACAAGGCAATAGGCTGTCACGAAACTCGTTCCAGCTTATGATTACACAGATTTTTAAAAAGATTACACAGATGTTCTCGATGATGTTTTAATTTGAGCAATCTAAATTTTAATCTACGTAATCAAGGGCGGCACTTTTGTGACGCCCTAAAACAAGACAACTATAGGAGAATCATAATGATAAGCAGAATAATTGCGGTAATGGCGATATTCCTGTTCGTTTTTTCTACAACAGGTTATGCTCAGAGCAATTCACTCGGGGTAAAAATCAGTACATTGGGGTTAGGATTAGAAGCAGAGAGGTCTTTCTCGGATTCAATCGGCGGCAGGCTTGGAGTAAATTATTTGACTTATGATTACAGTGGAACAGAAGATGATATTGAATACGACTTTGAACTTAATCTTAAGAGTTTATCTGCTTTATTGGATTGGCATCCCTTTCAAGGAAGTTTTAGGATTAGCGGCGGCGCTGTTTTTCATGGCAATACTATTGATGCAAATGCGAAGTCAGCAGAGACTTTTGATATTGGTAATTCGACCTATACGGGCGCTCAGGTTGGGACTCTCACCGGCAAAATCGATTTTGAGAATATAGCTCCATATCTTGGAATAGGATGTGATACCTCTTTCGGCAAGGACAAAAGCTTTGGCTTTCTTTTTGAATTGGGCGCAATTTACCAGGGTTCACCAAAGGTTGCCCTTTCTGCCGATGGTCCGATCGCCACTAATGCAGCCTTCCAAAATGAATTGGCTGCAGAAGAAAAAGACCTCCAGAGCGACTTAGACGCTTTCAAGATTTATCCTGTGGTAGCAATTGGATTAAGCTATAGATTTTAAGAGAGATTCTTGGTATCACCCTTATTTTTTTCCTCGGAATATGTCCGGCTAAACTCCCGCATATTCCATTTTTTTATTTATACCGCTTGCCCTGGGAATTGAAACAGGAGTTCAGCCGGGGACTAAAGGCGAGTAAGCCACAAAGGCTGCAAAAATTGCCGAGGCGTAATTATCTTGACGTTACAGCGCTTCGTAGTTTTTTAAGCTATCTGTAAACTTCTTTTCGGTGTTTTATTCGATAGAGGAGTATTTTTTTATCTTTATCGTCTATGCGGTAAAGAAGGCGATAATTTCCTGCTCTTAAGCGGTATCCTTCTTCGACAGTCAATTTCAGGCATCCAAAAGGACGGGGATTATTAGATAATTGCAATATCTTGTTTTTAATCTGTTTAAAAATTTTATGGGGTAGGTTATCGAGGTCTTTTTGAACCTGAGGGAGGAGGAGTATTTTATACACGGTGGCTCCTCAGGTATTCTTCAAAAGAAATGGCAAGTTTCTCCTGGCTTCGGAGTTGTTTTAAATCCAGAAGGTCTTCCTTTAATTCTTCACGTTCTAATTTTTCTTTGAGAGCTTTCTCAACAAAGAAGCCATATTTAATACCATGTTCAGAGCAGAATTTTTTGACATGGCCAATAATACCGATATTTAATTTTACAGCTAAAGTTGCCTTTCTCATAATTTCACCTCCACAAAAAATATAGCACATTTGTATAACTTTGTCAAGAAAAAGTTAACTTAAGTTTACTAAAGTTATACGTCATTCATCTTGAGGTATAAATAAAAGTATGATAGAATTCGAACAATATAAGCGAAGAGAATTATATCTTGCGAGTTCAAAATGAATGACAAGCCCCTGGTCGGCCTCACCTTAATTTTTATCCTGGGAATATGCATCGCTAAGCTCCTGCATATTCCGTTTTCTTATTTGTATCCTGTGACGCTTGGCGCGGCTATTCTCAGTTTTATCTTCCTCAGGCGCACGGCCTTCCACCTCTATCTCATTATTCTCCTGGTTAGTTTGGCCTTAACCAGTCTGTTTTTAACCTTCAGCCCGCCGGAGAATTTATCCCCTGCCTTTTTAAAATTTTTCTCACCTATAAGTAAGCGCCTGGAAAATATTTTTGACCAAACGATGAATAATCCTGATAACCTGGCTTTAATTAAAGGTTTGGTTTTAGGGAAGAGAGAATTGCTATCCCAGGAAATTCAAGAAGCTTTCAAAAATACGGGCACCTTTCATATCTTAGCCATCAGCGGCCTTCATATCGGACTTTTAGGTTTTATATTTTTCTTTTTTTTCCAGCTTCTGCGTTTACCCCGCAAGGTTTCTGCAATTTTGGCTATTCCTTTTATTACGATTTATGCCCTGATGGTTCTTTCCAACGGTTTCCGTCCCTCGGTGATTCGAGCCGCCTTAATGATGGTCTGTTTTTTTATCGGTGTTATTCTGGAAAGGGAAAGAAACATTTTTAATATCCTTTCTTTTGCCGCCCTGGTTATTTTAATTTTTAATCCGTTGATGCTTTTTCAAGTTGGTTTTCAGCTTTCATTCCTGGGGGTGCTTGCGCTAATTATGTTGACCCCGAAAATTGCCGTATGGATTCAGAGAATTCTTCCGAAGCTAAATGAAAAAGTTACTATTTTTTTCTCCGGGGTAATTGCCATTCAACTAGGTGCAATTCCAATTATCGCTCTTTATTTCAATATAATCACTCCGGTGGCCATTCTGGCCAATCTATTGGTGATACCATTACTGGGTTTAATTCTTAAGGTGAGCTTTTGCGCCATTTTATCCGGATTGTTCTGCCTGCCCCTGGCTAAAATTTTTAATGCCGTTAATGGACTTCTTCTAAACGCTTTAATCCGGGTGGTGAAACTATTCGCCCGGTTCCCTTTTGCCGTGCAGGAAGTTTATACGCCCACTCCCCTGATTATTGCCGGGTATTATTTTTTTGTCCTCGGGGCGTTTTTTCATAAAGAATTAAAAAACCTGAAGATTGGTATGAAGAAACTAATCTTTATCGTTTTGATAGCCTTAAATGTTTTTATCTGGGTCAAGGCAGTTCAGTTAGAGCCGGAAGTTCTTCAGGTAAATTTTGTCGATGTCGGACAGGGAGACGCTATTTTTATTCAATTTCCTAAGGGAGGCAATCTTTTAATTGATGGCGGAAAGATTTGGGAAGGCCGCCGAAAACTTAAGCCCTATCTTTGGAAAAAGGGGATTCAAAAGATTGATGTTCTCCTTCTTACCCATCCGGACGCAGATCATGTGGGAGGTTTAATTCCGATCCTTAAGGGATTTCGGGTAGGTATGGTTTTGGATCCGGGTCTGGTTCATACTTCATCCCTATATCAAGAGTTTCTCCAGCTGATTGACAAAAAAGATATTCCCTATGAATTAATCAGCCAGGGTGATGAAATCAGGGGCTTTTACCGGACGACGATTCAGGCTCTTCATCCCAGCCTGCCTTTAGTTACCGGAAGAGGGCATCTTAATAATAACTCGGTAGTGCTTTTAGTTGAGTATGGAAAGGTTAGATTCCTTTTTACCGCTGATATTTCGGAGGAAGGGGAGAAGAGAATAATGGAACGAAACAATAAATTAGAGGCGGATATTTTAAAGGTACCTCATCATGGCGGACGGAGTAGCGCTTATCGGGATTTTATTGAATTGATAAATCCGGAAATTGCCGTTATCTGCTGTGGGGAAAATAATCCTTATGGCCATCCGCATCCGGAAACATTGAAATTATATGAAGAATTGGGGATAAAGATATATCGAACCGACCTGGACGGGCCAGTGGTGATTAGGACCGATGGCAAAGATATCCGGATAAAAACAGAGCGTTGAGTCAAAAGGAACCGCTGTTTCTCTTTAGAGGTCTCTGAAAAATATATCAGCGACCTCTGAGAAATCTCCTTATTTTCATTGACAATTTCCTATCTTATATGGTATATTTTTCTAAACCAACCGGCTTATACTTTTGGAGTGGACCATAATTGGATAAACCATTGAAGTGGAAAGTTATTTTAATTTTGCTGGTCATCTTTGTGACCGGCGCCTATGCCCTTCCTTCTTCGCCCTTCTATAGATTCATTCCCGAATCCCTTAAGTTTCTCCTTCCGGAGAAAACGTTAAACTTAGGGCTGGATCTTCAGGGCGGGATGCATCTGCTTCTCCAGGTAGATACTTCGGGAATGTCGGAGCGTCAGGCCGCGGAAGCGACGGAAATTGCCAAAGAGATTATTCGCAATCGGATCGATGAATTCGGCGTAGCCGAACCGACCATTCAAAAAGAGGGTAAAAATAGAATTTTACTGCAACTGCCCGGGATAGAAGATCCGGAACGGGCGATTGATTTGATCGGGAAAACGGCTCTTCTGGAATTTAGACTGGTAAGCGGCGATGGAGCTGCTTTGGAAGAAGCGCTGAAGGGAAATATTCCTGAAGGGTACGAATTAAAATCTGTGTCCCATAAGTCCCGGGAAGGACTACGGGAACAGGAATTACCTCTTCTGGTTAAAAAAGAGGCTGAGCTTACCGGGGCGCATCTGATTGATGCCCGTGTTTCCATAGATTCGACCCGTTTCAACGAACCCTATGTCGCTTTTGAATTTGATAAAGAGGGCGGGCAAAAATTTGCCCGGGTAACCGGGGCAAACGTAAATAAACGTCTGGCGATTATCCTGGACGGCAATGTTTATTCCGCTCCGGTTATTAATGAAACAATTCCTTACGGCCGCGGGCAGATAACCGGCCGTTTCAGCCACGAGGAGGCTAAAGATTTAGCGATTGTGCTTAAAGCCGGCGCTCTGCCGGCGCCGGTAGCGATTTTAGAGAATAGAACCGTCGGTCCGAGTCTGGGGCGTGATTCCGTCCGAACGGGAATTAAAGCCATTGTCCTGGGCGGCATTTTTATTGTGCTTTTTATGTGTCTCTATTATGGCCTTTCGGGACTCATTGCCAACCTGGCTTTATTTCTTAATGTCGTTATTGTTTTAGGCGTGCTGGCTATGTTTCAGGCGACCCTGACGTTGCCTGGTTTAGCCGGTATTGCTCTTACGATCGGTATGGCGGTTGATGCCAACGTTTTGATTTTTGAAAGAATCCGTGAGGAGTTAAAGCTCAGAAAAACCGTTTCCGCCGCCATTAGGATGGGTTACCAAAGGGCTTTTCGGACTATTGTCGATGCGAATTTGACCACCTTGATTACCGCCGGCTGTCTTTATGCCGTCGGTACCGGTCCGGTTCGGGGATTTGCGGTAACGCTGATTATCGGCATTTTAGCCAGTATGTTCACTGCCATTACCGTTACCCGGATAGTTTATGAGTTATTTTTGCAAAAGCGAACGATTCACAAATTAAGTATAGGGTAGTAAAAATACGATATACGAGATACCAAATACGAAATACGGACTAAAATGCGTTTTATCAAAGAAGGGACTCATATAGATTTTATCGGCAAAAGGAAGCTGGCCCTCGCTTTGTCCCTCATTTTAATTATTCTGGGTTTGGTGGTTTTTTTCAAACGAGGTGAAGAAAATTTTGGAGTGGATTTTAGCGGCGGGACTCTCATTCAGTTAGAATTTACCCGGCAAGTTCCCATAGAGGATATTCGGCTCTCTCTCAAAGAAATAGAGTTGGGACAGAGCACGATACAAAGATTTGGCGAAGGGAAAGCTCTAATTATAAGGACTCAGGCTGATACCGAGAAGATAGTGCTTGAAAAGATCAGGCAGGATTATCCGGATAACCCTTTCATCCACCAAAGAACGGAAATGGTTGGTCCGGCGGTAAGAGAAGATTTACGTAAAAGAGGCCTCTGGGCTTTAATTCTTGCTTTCCTGGGCATTGGCATATATGTTTCAATGCGATTTCAGTTTGAATATGCCCTCGGAGCGGTGGTAGCTCTTATCCATGATATTTTAATCACTATGGGAATCTGTGCTATTGCCGGAAGAGAAATTACCCTCCCTGTTTTAGCCGGCTTTCTTACTTTAATTGGTTATTCGATTAATGATACCATCGTCGTCTACGACCGCATTAGAGAAGACTTAAGGCTGATGCGCAAGGAGAACTTTGGAACCATTATCAATACCAGTATTAATCAGACTCTTTCCCGCACCGCGCTGACTACCCTGACCACTTTAATAGCAGTGGTGGCTCTATTTGTCTGGGGGGGGGAAGTCATCCATGATTTTGCTTTTGTACTGATGATTGGGATTATTACCGGAACCTATTCTTCTATCTTTGTAGCCAGTCCTTTAATTGTGGAATGGCGAAGGTGGAGAAGAAAAAAGTCAGGATGAAAAAAGTTTGGAAAATTGCCTGCCCACAGCCTCATCTCAGTAAAAGCCTGTCTCAAGCCTTAAAAACCTTACCGCTTTTTGCTCAAGTTTTGATTAATCGCGGCTTTAAAGATGAAGAAAAAGCGCGCTTATTTCTCCGGGCCAAACTGAGCCAGATGCATAATCCATATCTCCTCCGGGATATGGAACGGGCGATAACTTTGATTGAGAAGGCGGTAAGTGAGAAAGATCCGATTCTCATTTACGGTGATTATGACGTTGACGGTGTTACCGCCACCGCTGTTCTTTATCAGGCGCTGGAAGCCGTAGGGGCTGAAATCAGTTTTTATATTCCCCACCGTTTAGAAGAAGGGTATGGTTTAAATGAAGAGGCGGTGAAAAAGGCGGTGGATTCAGGGATAAAATTAATTATAACCTGTGATTGCGGAACAAACGATTGGTCAGTTTTAAATTTTGCAAAAACATTAGATGTCGATATAATTGTCACTGATCATCACACTCCCCATATAGAACCTTTTCCCGAATTTCCCTTGATCAATCCCAAAAGGAAAGATTCTAATTATCCCTATTTGGATTTAGCCGGCGTGGGGGTAGCATTCAAATTGGCCCAGGCTCTTTTAGAAAGATTCGATTTTTCCGAAAGGGTGCGTTGGGAAATAGAACACCTTGATTTAGTTGCCCTGGGGACGATTGCCGATGCGGTGCCTTTTACCGGAGAAAACAGAATAATAATTAAACACGGCCTGAAGCGGCTGGCCCGAAGCACAAATCCCGGTATCAAGGCTTTAAAGGAAGTGGCCGGTTTAAAATCAGACGGTTCCCTGGATTTGAATTCCCGGAAGGTGGGTTTTGTTTTAGCGCCGCGTATTAATGCCGCCGGAAGGCTGGAAAACGGAGCTCTGGGCGTGAAACTTTTGACTGCCCGCTCATTTTCGGAAGCCGCCAGCCTGGCAAAAACGATGGATGAGCTTAATCGAAAAAGGCAGAATATTCAGGAGTTAATTTTCAAAGAGGCCCTGGATAAAATTAACCGGGAAATAGATTTAGAAAAAGAGAAAGTTATTTTACTTAGCTCTGAAAAATGGCATTTAGGGGTAATAGGAATTGTTGCTTCTCGTCTGGTAGACAGATTTTCCCGTCCGGTGATTCTTCTTTCTTTGAACAAAGTTATTCGGGGATCGGCTCGAAGTGTGGAAGGTTTTCCTCTTCATGAGGTTTTAGCCGAATGTCAGGAGCATTTGATTAATTTTGGCGGGCATAAATATGCCGCCGGTTTAACCATCAGCCGGGACCAAATCCCGCTTTTTTACCGGAGATTAAAAAAGCTGGGAGAAAAACTGATGCCTCAAGAATCGTTGGCCGGCCAAATGGAGGTTGACGGTGAGGTCAGTTTGGAGGAGATTACCCCTCTCCTTTTAAATCACCTGCAATATCTTGCTCCTTTTGGCCCGGGTAACCCCCCGCCGACCTTTCTCAGCCGGACGCTTAAAGTGGAAAATTTTCCCCGGATTGTCGGCAAGAGACATCTGAAATTTATGGTCAGGGAGAAAAATCACCTCAGAGAGGTTATTGGTTTTGGTTTTGGCGAGCGCCTGCCGCAATTACTCCCGATTGACCGAAAGGTGAATATTGTTTATTCTCCGGAGATTAATCAGTGGCAGGGGGAATCGTTTATCCAGTTGAACTTAAAGGATATGAAGGTAACTGGAAGCTAAGCGCTTTTTTGCAGGGTTCGCAGACAACGGGTGCAAATTTTATAATAGCGGGTTTTACCTTTGAAAGTCAATTTAGCTCTCTTGAGATTTGGCAGCCAGCGCCGTTTAGTTCTATTTTTAGCGTGGCTGACCGTATTGCCAACCATTGGTTTTTTTCCGCAAACTTCACATATTCTAGACACCTTTTTTACTCCCTTCTTGATTAATCAAATAAGATGTTGTAATATAACATAATAGGGATTATTTGGCAAGGGAATTTATAGTTCGATCAACTGGTAACTGGCCAACCGGCTAACAGGATAACCGGCTAACAGAATAAGAGTGAGTTATGAAAGAAGCCGGATTTTATCAATCTTTAGATAATGAAAAAGTGCGATGCGCACTTTGCCGCCACCGCTGTCTCATTTTACCCGGTAAAAGAGGAATTTGCGGTGTCAGGGAAAACCGCGGCGGGAAACTTTACAGTTTGGTTTACGGACAGTTAATTGCTCAGCATATCGACCCGATTGAAAAAAAACCTTTGTTTCATTTTCTGCCCGGGTCTTTGGCCTATTCTATCGCCGCGGCCGGATGTAATTTCCGCTGTCTTCATTGTCAAAATTACGATATTTCGCAGTATCCCCGTTTTCATCAGTCCATCATCGGAGAAAAAACTACCCCCCGGGAAGTGGTGGAAAAAGCCGGGGCGGCTCGATGTCAGAGTATCTCTTACACCTACACCGAACCAACTATTTTTATGGAATTTGCGGGGGAGACGGCTAAGTTAGCCAAATCTTTTGGTTTAAGGAATAATTTTGTTACTAATGGTTATATGACCCCGGAAGCTATGGAGTATATGAAAGGTTATCTTGATGCGGCTAACGTTGATTTAAAATCATTCCGGGATGAATTTTATAAAAAAATATGCGGTGCCCGTCTCCAGCCGGTTCTGGAAACCCTTAAATTTATGAAGAAAATTAATATCTGGCTTGAAGTAACGACGCTTATTATCCCCGGTTTAAATGATTCGGAAGAAGAACTAAAGGATATAGCCCAATTCATCACTAAGGAATTAGGGCCGGAGGTGCCCTGGCATGTTACTCAATTCTACCCCACCTATGAGATGAGTCATCTTCCCCGAACACCAGTAGAAACTTTAAGAAAAGCTCGAGAGATTGGTAAAAATACAGGGCTTCACTATGTCTATTGCGGCAACGTGCCCGGCGATGAGGGAGAAAATACCTTTTGCTATAATTGCGGTCGTTTATTAATCCGCCGGCTGAGTTTTCAAATTGCCGAAAATCGAATGATACGGGGATACTGCCCGGATTGTGGAACGGCGCAAGAGGGAATTTGGGAAATTCCTGGGGAGTGTCAAAAAGAAAATGAAAGAAAATGAAAGTAACCAGGACACAGAGAGAAAATAAAAAAGACAAAAAATTCCCGACAGGATTTACAGGATAAAAAAAGATGAACCGCAGGAAAAGAAATTAAACCACAGATAAACACAGGTGAACACAGAAACAAATTAATCCTGTCAAAAGCGAGAATTAAAATCCTGTTAATCCCGTCAAAAAAAGAAAAGAAATTTTTTGTGTTTAAGTGTTTGACAGAACCAATTCCTGAATGAGGAAATTAAAATGTCAGGTGTAAAAGAAGCCCTGGATAATTTAAAAAAACCGCTTCTCTTAGAAAAAAAATTGGGTTATAGCGATAAAGCCGTTATCAAAGGACTCTCTGTTTATCTTGAAATTTGGCTGGAGAAATCTCAAAAAGAGTTACCCCGGGAAGAGTTTAGCAATAAGGTTAAACCAATCAATGATATTCTAAAAGGTTATTCTCAAGGAGACAGGGCTGAAAGAATTAAGAAATTAGAGAGGGCATTTAAGCTGATGAAACAGCTGGAAAGTCCTTTTTTTTGCCCCAGGGAGTCTTCCGAGCTTGAATCTCCGGTCCAATATCTCAAGGGTGTGGGACCTGCGCGGGCGAAACTCCTCCGGCGGCTGGGCGTTGATTCAATTGAAGATTTATTATATTATTTCCCGCGGCGGTATGAAGACCGCAGTCAGCTAAAATCTATCTCCCAGGTCAGATTAGGAGAGACAGAAACGATAAAAGGCGAGGTTTTAGCCCGGGAAGAAAAAAAAGTTCGGCGCAGTCTTTCTATTTTAAAAATTGCCCTTGGCGACGCTAGCGGGATTATTTATGCTGTCTGGTTTAATCAGTCTTATTTAAAGGATTTAATGCCCGTCGGGACTACGGTAATTATAAGCGGAAAGGTTGAACGTTTCAAGGAACTGCAGGTTTCCTCTCCGGCCTATGAAATTTTTAACGGCCGGCCGGAAGATTTACTTCACACCGGAAGAATTGTCCCCATCTATCCATCAACGGAAAAATTGAATCAGCGGACGTTCAGACAAATAATAAAGCGCGTTTTGGATAATTACCTCCCTTTTTTAACGGAAAAATTGCCGCCTCAATTACTTGAAAACTATAAACTTGAAGGTCTCCGGAAAGCCTTGCGGGAAATTCATTTTCCGGCGGATAGTTTTCGACAGGAGGAAGCCCGCCGCCGCCTGGTTTTTGAAGAGTTTTTTTATTTACAGTTAGCCCTGGCAATTCATAAGCTTGGCGAGAAAGTGCCCAGGGGAATAAAACAACGGGGGCGGGGAGACTTGGCCGATAAATTTCTAAAAAGCCTGCCTTTTGAATTAACCCGGGAACAAAAGAAAGTGACGGCCGAAATTAAAAAAGATATGGGAAGCCAAAAAGTAATGAACCGGTTGATTCAAGGTGAGGTAGGGGCCGGTAAGACGGTGGTGGCCATAATTGCTCTTCTTACTACGGTAGAAAATGGATATCAGGGTGTAATTATGTCTCCTACGGAAATTTTGGCTGAACAGCATTATCTGACCTTACAGGAATTTTTGATTCCTCTGGAACTTCAGGTAACCTTTGTCGTCGGCAGTATGTCTAAAAAGACAAAGGATCAAGCGCGAAAAGATATAGGGACGGGAAAAGCTCAGATTATTATCGGTACGCACGCTCTTCTTGAAGGGGATGTGCAGTTCAAGAATTTGGGTTTGGTAATTATAGACGAACAACATCGTTTTGGTGTTTTGCAAAGAGCCGGGCTTAAGGAAAAAGGATTGAATCCGGACATTCTGGTAATGACGGCTACCCCCATTCCCCGGACACTGGCTTTAACCGTTTATGGAGACCTGGATATTTCTACCATCGGAGCTCTTCCTCCGGGAAGAAAGCCGATTACCACTTATTGGCTGGGACCAAAACAAAGAGCGGGTGTCTATAGCTTTATTAGAGAACAACTCCAGGCCGGACGCCAGGTTTATATTGTTTATCCACTAATTGAAAAATCAGAAAAGCTAGATTTAAAAGCGGCCGAAGAAAGCGCCGGTTTCCTGCAAAAAGAGGTTTTTTGCGATTTTAAGGTTACTTTGCTTCATGGCCGGATGAAGAGACAAGAGAAAGAAAAAATAATGCGGGAATTCAGGCAGAAGAAAATTGATATTTTGGTTTCTACCAGTGTTATCGAAGTCGGCATTGATATATCCAACGTTACGGTAATGGTGGTTGAAGAGGCGCAGAGGTTTGGTCTGGCCCAGCTTCATCAGTTAAGGGGAAGAATCGGAAGAGGGGAATTTCCTTCTTACTGTATTCTTATATCCAAAGCTTCAACTGAAGTTAGCCGAAAGCGGCTTAAGGTAATGACAGAGACTACTGATGGTTTTCAAATCGCCGAAGAAGATTTAGGCATTCGCGGTCCCGGCGAATTTTTCGGTACCCGCCAACACGGTTTACCTGAATTCAAAATCGGTAACATTGTTACTGATTTGAAGTTGTTAGAGCAAGCCCGAGAAGCCGCCTGCGGGCTTATAAAGACAGATCCATCATTAAATTTACCGGAACACCAACTCCTAAAAAAGAAGGTGGAGGAGAAATTTAAGGATAAGTTTAAGTTAATTTCGGTGAGTTAGAGATATTGACGGACATTTCTCTTTACACCCTTCAATAAAACTGATATTATTAACCAAAGTTTAAGTACGAAGATCCGGGTACATATGAATTATCCAACTGTTTTCCATCTAATTTCAGATTTGTCTAAAAAGACCGGTGTGTCCTGTGTTTTAATTGGGGGATTTGTGGTTAACTATTATGGAGTGACTCGTCAAACAGCAGATGTTGATTTTCTAATTACCAAAGAGGATTTTGAAAAAATAAAAAAACCATTAGAAAAAGCCGGCTACAAACAGGACTTTGACCAGAAGGTTTTTGTTCGGCTTGAAAATAATAAAGATATTTTTTTTATGGATATTGATTTTATGTTTGTAGATGAAGATACACTAACAAAGATTATTAAAGACGGCAGGAAAACCAGTATTGCCGAACAAAAATTTGTTATTCCCTCAATTAACCATTTAATCGCCTTGAAGCTGCATTCGCTAAGATATAATCCTAAACTGCGGGAAAATAAGGATTTGCCGGATATTATCGAGTTAATCAGAGTGAATAGGATGAATTATAAAAGCAAAAAATTTCAAGAATTATGTCTAAAATATGGAACAAAAGAAATCTATCGAAAAATATTAGAAAGGATATAAGGCTTTAACAATGGAAAAGCTTAATCTCCCTGTTTTGAAAGGAAAGATACCTCAAGGGAAACGTCTTTCTATGAATGATTATTTAAAATTTGTTGATTTACATTTAAAATATACTTTTAACCGGAAAACCGCCAGACGTTGGAAAAAAATGTTAGCCGTGAATGTTGCCTTTTCTCTTAGATAAAGGGGGCGGTTGTCCCCTTTTTACTTTTTATTAAAAAAAAATTTGCTTTTACCTCTTTTCATGTGTTATACTTACTATGATATATCTTTCTAGATAAAGGTACCCCTTGACATCAAAGATGTCAAGGGACGCAAAGCTACAGGTCCTGAGCTTGTCGAAGGATGGCTGAGTTGCCTAGAAATAGGTGACTCAGCTTTTTTATTTTGTGCTAGGAGCTATGGGCTTTGAGTTATGGGCTATGAGCTAATATGGATGATTCAAAAAGCATAAAGAAAATATCAATGAAGCGAAAAAAGGGGCGGAGTAATTACTCTTTACTTAGGTACTCTCTATTGAAAAAAGCTACTGCTATAGTTACTATAGCAGTCTTTCTATTTAATAGCGTATTTATTGATTTGGTCTGGGCATATTCTGCCAGGGCCGATTCTTTTTTACGGGCAATTCCGGCAGAAAAAGCCTGGGTGTCCAAGGCAATAGGGAAAAGGTTAGGCAAAGAACCTGATGAGGGAAATATTGCCTCAGGAAACTGGACAGAAGAATATCATAACGAGCTGAATGCGCAAATTAGAAAGTTAATTGGCAAGAAAGGAACTGATGTAACCAGGCAGTATCCGGTCGAGAAGCAGAAGAAAGAACTAAATGTTTTATTGAAAGATTTCTTCGTTTCTATTTCTGAAGAAGAGAAAGCCAAGTGGAATAATATTATCTCCGATGCTAATTTAGCAGTTGGCGATGTAGAAGAATTATTCAAAAAATTAGCCGGGCTTTTAGATAGTAAAAAGACCGGCTTTTTTTATTTGAAACCGCCCAAAGGTATTTTTTATCTTAAACGTCAGGGGCTGCCGCCTTTAATTGCCGAAGAGCATTTTGGTTATAACCGCAAATCAAAGACTGATAAAAAAGAGATAAACAATGTTTATATTGCCGAACCCTCAGTCAAACTTAAGACTTATGAAGAACAGCAGGGTATTATTTTACATGGATTGGTTCATTTGCTTATTGGCGCCGGCGAAGCCGAGCATAATTTTGCCTTAAAGGTTCAAATGCGCTTTGTAAGGTATTTGCTGGAGAAGGAAATCCCGGCTGATTTTCTAAAAAAATATAGCCGTTATTATGAACTAAAAAGTGAAATATTAGAAGCGGAAAAAGCCAATGATAATTCTCTCTATCAGAAAAAACGAGCCGAATTAATTAAAACAGTGGACGATTTGCGAGAGCTTACCGAAACCATTCCCGATGAGCAATTTAAGAGGGCTTTTGAACTGCTTAAATTGAACCAGATCGAAAATCAGGAAGATGTTAATCTTATGTTGGGAAGTTTTGATGAATTCTATCATCTTTCTACACCGGAATATAATAATGAAGAGAAAGCGGCGCTGGGAGAGATTGCCCGGGAGATGGCTCAGGGGCTTAAGAAATGGTATAATCCGGATGAGGTTTATCAAGAGGCAATGTCGGCAATGAAGCCCTTTCATATAAAGAACCTTTTGCCGGAAAGGATAGACGAAAAAAATGAATTAAAACGCAGATTTTTGTCGAGGCAGATTAAGGAGGGAATTCAAGTATTTAGTAGGGCTAACTATATTGGCGCCTGTTTTACCAGGGGATTAGAGGCAGTTTCTGTTTTGGCCAAAGGACTCGGCAATAGAGATTCTTCTATTCCCTTCCTAAAAGCTACGGTTAAACACGAACTTATCCATTATTTTAGTTTTAAAGGAATTATTCCTATCCGATATGAACGCGAGGATATTTCAACCGCTATTACGGTAATTGAATTTTTAGAGCAGGAAGGGATGGGAATATTTAATAAATATCAAGATTTTTTTACTTCGGTAGGGGCTGAGCTTTATCGGGCTGGAGCAGAGCTTCAGAAAGAGGGCAAGGTATTTCTTGATGAAGATTATCTGCTAAAAAGGGCATTTGAAATATTTGAGGCCGATGAAAGACTTAGTGATAAAGCCATAATGCTGGTTAGGGACCCGGCAGGTAAAAATGCGGAAGAAACAGCTTTTTTAACGGCTCAGGTGAATGATATGCGTCAGCGGGTAATCGGGGTGATTATGGCCGGGGCCCTTATCCAGCATAGCAAAGAAAGCGGCGAACCGCTTCTGGAAACGCTGATAGAGTTTTTTAAGGTACTGGCAGAAAAGGCGCCTATACCCAGGGTAGCAGAAATAGAGGAAGCGATTAAACAGGCAAAAGAGCAGGACATCCCTGAAAAAAATATGCAAAAACTCAATCAACTTCTCAAACAAGCCCAAAAGCAAAGAGCCGAGGTTGAAAAAGCAAAGATGAATGTTGTTAGCTGGGCAAAACGAGCCACCGGGATTCCCACTCTTTCCTATGTTGAAGCCGGGGGAGAGATTCCCCAGTGGGTTTTTCTACCCCAGCCCCATGAGAAGATTGTCGGGGTTGAAGATGACCTTTATCGACTTTCCTCCAGGAATGCTTATTATGGTCTGGTAGTTCCGCCGGTATTTGAAGCCAAGTATGGAGCGAAGGTCAGAGAAAAAATAATGCAAGATGAATTTAAAGATGAGCCTTATTTTGATTTACTCTGGCGGATTATGGATACGCCGCGGATTATGGCTTTTGGCTGGCATAATTATCCGGGCACGATTGACTGGGTAAAGGCAGTCTATGAAGAACGCTTTAAAGAAGATAATTTATTGATTGCCCAGACATTATTGAGCGCCTGGGCGCGTCCGCTTCAATATTTAGATAGTTTTATCTATCGCTGGTTTAAAGGGATTGATGAAGACAGACGCTTAAAAAATGAAGATGTGCGCCAGGCCATTGAAAATACCAGAGATGCTTATGGCCGGGTTATGGAAACGATTGCTCCGGAAGAGCTTTATCATCTGGTTAAGGATGAAATCTGGCCTGAATTTAAGAAACTGATTGATAGTGAGATTGCTGAACAGAAAGAGATGGAACTCTTTAAGCAGGAGCATCAGGGAGTGAGTCCGAATCAAATTCAACAAATGTGGGATGGAATGAGTGATGCCGAGCGGCAAGCGGCGCAAAAGGAAATGGAGAGACAATGGCAGGGAATGAGCGAAGAAGAAAGGCAGAGGGTTATTGATGAGGTAGAAAGACAGATTCAAGAAGCGATCGAAGAGTATCTGGCCCAGAGTTCCCGTGCCCAGCAAGGCGGAGGCAAAAGTTCGCAGTCTCCGGCAATGCCCGATCAAGCAGGTTCTTTAAAAACCTCCGGATTTTCCCAGAAGCCCTCGGAGGGAAAATCTAAAGATATGAATCGGCTGGCCGGCCAGCTTCAGCGGATGGCCGAGCGGTTAAAAGAGAAAGCAGAAAATCTCAGCCGTCAATCTAATCAAGCCGGCAAAGGGACAAAAGGACTGTCTAAAGAGGCAGAAGATGTTGAAGGTAATGCCGGAGCGGCTGATTTATCAAAGGAGGTAGAAGAATTGGCCAAAACCGCTCAGGAAACTGCCGAAGGATTTAGTTCTCTTAAAAAGCAGACCAAGCAGTTCAAAAATAGAGCGGATTCTTTGAACGAGACAGCAAAACAATCAGCCGATTTGGAATCAGCAGATAAAATGAAGCAAAGTAGTGAAAAACTGAACAAAACGGCCGAAGAAATGGATAAAACGGCCGGGAAGGGCAAAGAAGTTTCTCAGGAGGCAGTTGAAGATGCTAAGCAAATAAAAGACATAATTTCCAAATCCGGCCGTCGGGAGGTAAATGCTATCCGCCAGAAAGCGGAAAATATTTCTCAAAAAGCAGATGAATTGGCAGAATATGCCCAGGATTTAGCCCAGCAGGCCGGTAAGGCCGAAAGCCAGGCTGGAGAGGTAGGACAGAGCGCTTCTGAGATGGGAATGGAAACGGCGCAAAAGGTGAAAGATAAAGGAAAAAGGATAAAGGATGAAAGGGCAAAAGATAAAGCTAAAACTAGTCCGGCAAAGGCAGAATTGCCTACTCAACAGGCTGGTGAAAGCTCTTGGGAGATGGAAGACCAGAAAGACAGAGGACAGAAAACAGAATCGGAAGCATTAAAAGGGATGGATAGTTTAGCTCAGCAAGCCAGAGAGAAAAATAAAGCCGAGGCAGGAGAGTTTGACCTTTCAAAATATTTAGAAGAAGAAAAATCCCCAGCTTCCAGGCCTAAAGAAGAAATTTCTAAGCGAACAAAGGAGCAAATTAGAGAGCATGAACGACAGATGAAGGAGATGCGGGAAGAAAACTTTTTAAAGAAAGAGGGGATTACGGTTAAACAGTATCAAAGTTATCAAAGAGCCAAGGCAGATGTGCAGACGCAGATTGCAAATATCGAGAGGGAACTAAAATCAATTCTTGTCCCCGGAGGCGGCAGTGACTTTTTAAGGGAACGCAGTTATGGCGAGATAAATGATGACAGTTTGGCAGAGATTCCGGCCGGAAAAACCAAGATTTTTAAGCAGCAGCAGATTCCCAAGAAAAAGAAGGCTATAATTTCCTTGCTGGTGGATATCAGCGGAAGTATGGAAGGAGAAAAATTAGAAAATGCGGTTTTAACCGCTCTTGCCTTTCAGGAAGCGCTAAAGAAATTTGAATTCAGTTCTCAGGTTGATTTGCAATTTGAGGTTGCCGGATATAGTGGAAGTCCATATTTTTATTTTAAAGATTACAAAGATAAACTTACTATAAAAAGAGCGTTTGGTGTTGTTAATGGTCTAATGAGTGAGGCCGGAGGCGGGACATCAGATTATCAGGCACTAAATTTAGCTATTCAGAGATTGCGTCAGACAAAGTTAGGCAATGACCCGGAGGCAAAGAAGATAATTTTTAATATTACCGATGGAAATGCCGGAAGAAATGCAGAATCAATTCAGGAATTATATGCCCGGAATCCGGATATCAGAGTTATTTCCTTTGGGATTGATAAAAATGAGGAAACGGCCCGGGCAATTGCCTTTTCTTATGGTCCGCGCTATGGGGTGGCGGTTTCCGATATTTCTACGGTGCCCAAGGCAGTAATGAGACGTCTTAAATTAGAGCTTAAAAGGCCGGCGCCGAGCGATGTTACCCGGACAATAATCAATAATACCCTCATTTTTGGATTTTCCGCTTTATCCGGCGCAATTTTAATGGGAACGAATGGATTAATTCAATTTATGAAAGATGTTGATTTTAAGAAACTGCCCAAAGAAGAACCGGTTTACGAAGGCTCAAAATTCCTCATTGTCCGGGAGAATAGAAAGGAATTTTTGGTTTATCACGACCCGGAAACTGAAGAAGAAAAAATTCGTATTGAGCGGGGAGCAAGAAACAACAAACGGGTGCCCAAGATAGAATGGAATCCGGCCTTTGAAACCGAGCAGAATATTGAATTTTTGCTTAAAATGTTTCAAAGATTAGAGCCACGGGAAGAAGATAATCTGATGCGTAATCTTCTTTTAAGCGGTGAAGCCGGAACCGGAAAGAATGTGCTGATTGAATATGCGGCAAAGCTTGCTAATAAAAATCTTCGTTTAATGTCTATTCATAAAAGAACGGATAAGAATCAACTTATAAAGAGAAGAACATTTGGAGAAGAGAAAGGACCGGATGGTAAATATCTGCGCAAGACCGGCTGGGCGAACTCTGAATTAGTTGAAGCGGCTATAAATGGAGATTGGATTGTCTTAGATGAAATAAATAAAGCCGAGGCAGATAATTTGGGGGTGCTTAATGATATGTTAGCGATGGGGCGGTTTATAGATAAAGCTGGAAAGACAAGAAAGGTAGATAGGGATTTTCGGGTTATTGCCGCGGCTAATCCGCCGGATGGAATTTATGCGGTAAAGGCTCTCTCCTGGGAATTTAGTGAGCGAATGAGCCGGCTTGAGCTTGATTATCAAAAAGAAGAGAATGAAATCAAACTTCTTCAATCCTGGGTGACTAATGTTCCTAAGGAAAGAATCGAATTGTTGGTTCAAGCCGCCTGGAATCTGCGGGCGCGTTATTTTGGCTGGACCAGCCGGGCAAATATGTTAGCCGAAGATGAAGTCCCGGCGGAAAAAGGAACCTATATGAAACGGCCGATTTCCACGGCTGAACTTAGAAAAATTGTGGAACATTTTGATAAATATCCTTTTGATTTAGAGAATCGCCCATGGAGTGTCATTAACCGGCATTTCTCTTTAGCCAATGAGGATCCCGCAGAAGTAGAGACAATGAAGGAGGAGATTAGGAGCGAATTCGAAGGATTGGGCTTTCAGGATAAAATATCAGTTGATGATATTATAATCCAAAAAGAGAATAATCAGATTGAGGTAAAGGAAGATAAGGCAACAGGGGTGAAGACCCGCTTCTGGAAGATAAAGCCGGATAAGGGCGGGGATGAGCTTAATCTGAAATTAATTGATGAAGGTCCGGCGGATAAAAATGAAGAGCCGGAAAAAGTAATTGATGAGGTTCAGAGAAATTTAGTTCGTTTTTATGATATTGCCAAGGATATTTCTTTAGGCAGTCATCTGCTTTTTACCGGACATGCCGGGACAGGAAAGAATGTTATTGCCGATTTTGTCAGTTATATGCTCGCCGGAGGTGCTTATACCTATCTTATTTCAATGAATAAACTAATTGAACCTGGTGATTTAACCGCCTGGCGTGGATTTGCTGAGCTGAGTAAGGAGGAAAAAACCGAATGGATTGAATCTTTTGTCGTCAAAGCGATGCGCGAAGGAAAACCGGTAATTATTGATGAGGTAAATAAGGCTGACCCCGGGGTGGTGGCAATTTTAAATAGTTTACTGCAGACTAATACCCTTACTCTTCCCAGCGGTGAGGTGGTTGAGGCAAAGCCGGGATTTTGCCTTATTGCGACAATGAATCCGCCTATTAGCGGTCTTTACGAAGGAGTTGAGCCTTTGTCCGGCGAGTTTATTCGCAGATTTAGCATTCACGAATTTGACTATCTTCCTTTTGAGCAGGAGTTGGAAATATTAAAAAAGACCGGAAAGTATAAGGTTAATGAGAAATATATTGAACGGCTTTTAATGGCGGCCGCAAAATTAAGGGAGAAATATATTCAGGAAGGGGCAATTGCCGGGCCGCCGTCTATGCGTTCCTTGAAACGAACCGTTGCCTACATCCGCGATCATGGCGACCGATTGCCAGGCGGAAAGAAAAAGAGAAAGGATGAACAAATATTTGAAATATTTAAAGAGGATTTTCCGCTTGATGACAGAACGCAAAAAGAGGTGGTAAAAGGGATTTTTCAAGAAGCTGATATTGGTCTTCTTCCGGCCGGCCGGGTTGATGAGAATACACCCGATGCCATTGATGAGCTTTTGGATGGACAGCCTCTGGTTTTACGGGGAGAAATAAAAATTGAGCCGGATACCGGAGATAAGGCAACTGATAATATTCTTAAAGTCCTGCAGTTAAATTATGATGCGGTTGGGGCCGGTAAAAAGATTGAGGCCTTGGCAAAACTGATTGAGGAGAGAATTTCTGAATGGAATGAGACTGACTTTAGAAGACATATTGAATCTGCTTTATACTTTGGTGAGATTATGAAGGTTACTTTGGTTATTCGGGGGATGGCTCATAGTAAAGATAATCTTCGCGCCTTAGAAGAATTAGAGAAAAGGATGGAGAAGCATCTTTTAGCTTATCACTGGCCGGCAACATTCTTTGTGGAGGCGCCGGAAATTGATACGGCGTTGCTAAAACTTCTTCCTAAGACGCAGTCGCCGGAGATAAACGAGATTTTTGGTCTTTTGCAGATTTTCTTTGGCGATGAGAATTATAGAAAAGATTTATTAAAAATTCTGCGCAATGAATATATAGAGAGTAAATTCAGAGATATTGTTCAGGGACGGCTTGATGAATCCACCCCGTTAGAGAAAGACAGTGATGAAATCGCTCATAGAGATAGAAAGAGTTCTCTAACGGGGTCTATTGATGAGGCGAATTTATTATCAAGAATGAAAAAGATCTTAGATAAAATTGCCAAAGATGTTAAAACTCAAGATGCAAAGGCATTAAAGGAGTTGTCAAGCTTTATTACGAAAAAATTAAAAGAAAGCGGCTGGCCCACCTACGCTAAAGCTTCGGCGGGCAGGCCCGCAAGCAGTAGAAAATTTGAGGATGAAAATATCCTTTGGCAGAGGTATCTTGGGGTTCTTCAGCAGTCGGCTGGTCTGAAAGATAAGGAAGAAATAGAGGCGGCCCGGAAAGAGGCAGAAGAAACCTTTGAAAAGGCTAAAGATTTAGAAGAGGCCAGGGTTGATGCTTTATATTCTTCTGATGTTTTTTGGGAAAGAATATTTGAGCTTCTCTGGGGAGTGCAGACGGCCCGGGCGCCTAACGCGATTAAACATAGATTGGAGCAGTTTGATAAAGAGTTTATTAATGACTTTATGAAAGTATGGGAAAATAAGGTTTATGACAATGTTATTATACTTCAATTCCTCTGGATGAAGGACTACCTTTCTGAGATTCTCACCTCTTTAGACAAAGACAATGCCTACCGGCCCAAAGAATGCGCCAAGATTATAAAGGATTATATCAATAAAATAGATGAGCAATTCAAGGCCTACCACTGGCCGGAGTATCAAAGGCTTAGGGGACCCTGGGGCTTTTATGAGGGATTTCCAATAATCGGCGGGCCGGTAAAGATTGACCTGACCCAAGAACCCATTGCTTTTCAACCGGTGGTTGGGCAAGTTTCCGGTGGAGAAGAGATGCTCAGGGTTATGGGAAGGCTGGAGGATAAAAAGGATAAAGGAAAAAGGATAAAGGAAAAAGTCCAAAAGGGTGAAATAGATTTAGAAAAAACAGAAAGGTATAAGGAGATAAAGGAGTATATTGAGAAAATTCTTAAGGGAATAGGGAGGGATTTAGCTTTTGAAAAGAGTTTTATTGAAGAATTGAATCAGTTGAAATCTCGAGGCAAAGAAATGGGTGAGCCGGATGCATATGTAAAGGTAAGAAAAGAAGTGAAAGAAGGGGATATATTTTTTCTCAAGTGGCCAGAGCATGCTGTACCTAATGCGCAATTAAAAATTCCTTTGATAATTACCGAAAAACTCAGTAATGATTTAACATATGTGGTAGTGGGAAAAAGGAAAGAAGATGTGCTGTCGACAACTGCAAGTTTTAACTATATAGCAGAAAATTATATTCACTTGCCAAAAAAAATCTTGGATGAATTGGCGGAAGGGGAAGAACAGAAGATGGGAGATGGGAGATGGGAGAAGGGAGATGAGAGACGAGAGACGAAGGACGAGGGAGGAAAGTTAGATTTAGAGAATTTGCTTGAAGAGTGGTTGGGGGAAGAGGGTGTTGGTGATAGAAAGTTGAAAAAAAGGGTT
>JAYEMH010000008.1:0-18120 GCA_034717985.1 Candidatus Ratteibacteria bacterium | reverse complement strand
CTGGCACTATAAATATAACACATTTTTCGTCCTTTGTCAAATTTTTCTCAATTTTTTCTCAATTTTTTTTATCTTCATCGCCACATCATTTTATCGATTTATCTTGACAGGGAGAACTTAAATAGAGTATTTTAAATGAGATAAAGACGTTTAAAAGATGACGCTTTTTTATTTTTCGGAGGTGAGAGATGAAACCGGTTAAGATAATTCCTTGTTTAGCAGTTTTTCCTAAATCCCCATGCCCAAGGTAAGTGTTATTATTCCCGCCTATAATCGCGCTCCCCTTTTAAAAGAGGCGGTAGAATCAGTTCTTCAACAAAGTTTTTCTGATTTTGAATT
Source organism: Candidatus Ratteibacteria bacterium (assembly GCA_034717985.1). Classification (GTDB taxonomy): domain Bacteria; phylum CAZDME01; class JAYEMH01; order JAYEMH01; family JAYEMH01; genus JAYEMH01. The sequence goes on along the minus strand of JAYEMH010000008.1, from coordinate 17,781 downwards.
AATTGTGGTAGATGATGGTTCAACTGATGGCACCAGGGAATTGATTAAAAGTTATCCCGAGGCGCGCTATATTTACCAGTCAAACAGAGGAGTAAGTTCCGCCCGTAATCAGGGAATCAAGCAGGCAAAAGGTGCCTTAATCGCTTTTCTTGATTCTGACGACTTATGGCTTGACAATAAATTGGAAAGACAGGTATCTTTCTTTAATGATAATCCGACTGCTTCTATCTGCCAGAGCGAAGAAATCTGGCTAAAAAATGGTCAGCGCCAAAATCCTAAAAAACGGCACCGGAAATATTCCGGCTATATTTTAAAAGAATGTCTGCCCCTTTGTATCGTCAGCCCGACGGCGGTAATGCTCCGCCGGGAAGTTTTTGAAAAAATAGGGTTGTTTGATGAATCCCTCCCGGTTTGCGAAGACTATGATTTCTGGCTCAGGGCGGCTCGAGTTTACTCCATTGATTTAATTAAGAAACCTTTGATTATCAAAAGAGCTAAATTCCCTGATCAGCTTTCCTTTCGCTACCGGGGTATGGACAGATTTCGCCTGAAGGCAATAAAAAAGCTCTTAAAAGAGGAACTTCCACCGGAAATCAGGGAATTAGCCCTGGAAGTCTTCCGGGGAAAAAGGAAAATTCTTATCCGCGGCTGTCTCAAACGCCGGCGCTACCTGGCAGTACTTTTGTATCAGTTGTTATTTAGATGTTAAAGTTTATTGCTCAAGATGCCCACTAAGAAGCTCATTGTAATTTCACCACAAGAAATTAACGAAAAGGATAAAACTTTCTGTTTGAGTTTTCCCCTTTTACCGTTCCCCCTGGCTTTTTTTATCAGGGAGACCGGGTTTCTTTCTCCCTTAGTTTTAAGAAAAGAGAAAGCTAAGGGCTATCAGATTGTTTTAGGTTTCAAAAGAATGGCTGCTTTGAAAAAGACAAAGCGGATTCCGGCTTTTGTTTTCTCCGGGAAGGAACTTCCGAATAAAAAGGCGATTCTCTTAAGTTTTTACGAGAATTTATCCGAGCGGCGTTTTAACGAAATAGAGAAATCCATAGCCATAGAAAAGCTGCGTTCTTTGGCTAAGATTACTGATGAGAAACTCATCAAGTTTTTTCTGCCCCTGCTCGGCTTACCCCGGAATAAAGATTATTTAAAGAATTATCTCAGATTAGGCAAATTGGAGGAGGCAGCGAAGAAGGCGGTTGCCCAAAGAGAGATAAGTGTAGAAGTCGGGATTATTCTTGCTGGACTCTGTCTTCTGGAAAGAAAACTATTTTTCAGCCTGATAAAAAGACTTAGATTAAATCAGAATAAAGCAAGGATTATTATTGCTTTACTTGAGGAAATAGGGCGCCGGGAGGAAAAGTCTATCGCCTTGTTGCTTCGGGAGAAGCCGGTGCAAAGCCCTCAGGATTTCCCCACTCTTCGCAATTACTTATTGACCAGGCGCTATCCTGAATTCAAAGCTTATGAAAAAAGATTTTTCGGGTTGGTTAAAGGATTGAAGCTTCCGTCAAAGATAAAGATTATCCCCCCGCCGTTTTTTGAAGAAGACAGGCTGAAGGTTAATTTGGAAATAAAGGAGCATAAAGAATTGAAGGAAATTCTCTCTTACCTTAATAGCGCTTTTCAAAAGAAGGAGTTTGGAGAGATTCTTTCCATGTTTTAATACGTACAGGTGGACACATTACACAAATGGAAAAATTCGGCCCAGAGGAAATTTTTATTGAAAAGTCGGTTTTGAATTCAACCCTGGCCGGAAGTGTAATTAAGAAATTTTCCCGCGCTAAGATTTCCGAAGTAGCCACGATTAAAAATTATCTGAAAGAGACTCCGGCGGTTTCTATCGATCGGGCGAAAAAAAGGCTGTTTATTGCCCGAAAAAAAGGCGGTTTTATTAAACCCTGTCCGGGAACACCCCGTTATCTCTGCTGCAATTATTACATTCTGGATTTGGGGTTCGGCTGTTTTTATGATTGCTGTTATTGTTATCTTCAAGTTTATAGTAATTTTCCCGGGATAATTCTTTATGCCAATTTAGATGACTTTTTCCAGGCGGTAGAGCAGTTTCTTAAAAGGAATCCTTCTCTTTTTTACCGCCTGGGGACGGGTGAATTTACTGATTCTTTAGCTTTTGAGAACATCTATTCATATGCCAGGGAGCTTATTCCTTTTTTCGCCCATAAAAAGATAATGCTTGAATTAAAGACCAAAAGCGATTATGTGGATAATTTATTGGATCTTGCGCACGGCGGGCGTTCGGTTATCTCCTGGTCACTCAATCCTCCCCTGATTATTAAAAACGAAGAAAAGGGCTCTGTTCCTTTGGATAGGCGACTGAAAGCCGCCCGGACTTGTATCCAAGCCGGGTATCCAGTTGGGTTTCATTTTGACCCGATTATAACTTACCCGGGCTGGGAGGAAGATTACCGCTGGACGGTGGAGGAAATTTTTCGATATGTTTCAGCGGAGAGTATTGTCTGGATAAGCCTGGGGACACTTCGGTTTCCTCCCGCCCTTAAAGACATTATCGCCAGGCGCTTCCCCGGGACTAAAATCATTTATGCCGAATTTATTACCGGTCTTGATGGAAAAAGACGCTATTTTAAGCCAAAACGTATAGAAATTTATCAAAAAATGGTCTCCTGGATTAAAGAAATTGCTCCCAAAGTTCCTCTTTATTTATGTATGGAAAGCCAAGACGTCTGGAAAAAAGTTTTTGGTTTTTCTCCCGGAAATCCGCGGGAGGTAGAAAGGATTTTTTTTGGAATTAAGGATTAAAGATTAAGGATTAAGCTTAAAGTAACTCAAAAACACAAACTTAATACTTAGAGAGAACAAAGTGAACGTCTTAATTCTTAATCATGAAAGTAGATGATATCTGCCGGCAGGGGAGACAGAATGGTCAAGAGAAAAATTATCACTATATTCATACTGTGTTTTTTTACCTGCGGCTGCAGCAGCGCTTATTATCCCTGTCTTAGTGAAGAAGAAATTTTGTCCAAAGCTTCCCGGGTGATTGAATTATCGGAATTAGAAAAGTTTTACGCCTATGATACTAATCACAAAAACTTAGAAGTTTGTTTAATTAAAGGGACCCCTCGTTATAAAATCTACCGGATTAAATTTCCCTTTGCCTTAAAGAGCCTTTTCCCGGAGAAGGATTTTGTTGAATTGGAATACTATCTGCCCCGGGGAGAAGGAAAGTTTCCGGCGGTGGTGATTTTACCCCACCTGGCCGGAAAATCCGGACTTGAATCTTTTTTTTCGCAGGGGTTAATAAGAAATGATTTTGCCGTTTTAACCCTGGGTGAACCATATTTTACCAGAGACCGTCGGGAAGGACGCTGGTGGATGCACCAAATTCAGCAAACTCAGGATTTAGAAAAAATTGAGATGCTTTTTCGGCAGCTGGTTATTGATACTCGCCGCGGAATTGATTTTTTAGAAAGCCGGCCTGAGATTGACCGGGATAAAATCGGCATATTGGGTTTGAGCCTAGGGGGATCTTTGGCGGTTTTGGTAGCCGGGATTGATAAGCGGGTGAAGCTGTCGGTTTTTCTTCTTGCCGGAGGCGATTTAGTTACCCTGATTAGAGAAAGCCAATATACTGAAATTTTGCGCCGGCATATGGCTCAGGGAAATATCAGTTTTAAATCAATGGAAGAAAGCTGGATGAAGATTGAGCCTCTGGTTCTGGCTTCCTATCTTGATGACCGGCCGGTGCTGATGATTAATGCCACTTTTGACCACCTGGTGCCTTCCGGTTGCACAAAAAAACTCTGGCAGGCTTTGGGGAATCCCAGAATAATCTGGATTCCCAGCGGCCATTACGGAGCGGCAATTTTTCTTACCTTCGCTCGAAGAGAAACAATTCGTTTTTTTGTCAAACATTTATCCCCGTAGGAATCCATCGGGAAAAATCTTGAATTTATTGGGTTTTTATAGTAAAGTAGGGTCTGCTGAAAAAAAACAGCAGACCCTGATTACACAGATTATAAAAACAGATTACACAGATGGAAGATAGAGATCCACTTACTGAAAGAATAATTGCCTGTTGTTTTAAACTTCATTCTGAATTAGGGCCAGGTTTTAATGAGAAAATATACCACAATGCACTTAAACTTGCTTTAAAAGAAGCAAATTTAGAATACCAGACAGAAAAGCAATTTACGGTTTTCTTTCAAGATAAAAAGATAGGTTCTCTTAAGTTAGATTTAATTATAGAAGGCAAAGTTATTATTGAAATTAAGGCGTTGACAGGTAATATTCCAGACGTATTTAAGTACCAACTGCTTTCTTATCTAAAAGTATCTAATTTGCAGGTTGGTTTATTAGTTAATTTTGGTAATAAGAGTTGTCAGGTAAAGAGATTTATGTTTTAATCTGTGTAATCTAAACTTAATCTGTGTAATCAGGTATAATCATACCTGATGATTATACCAGGAGATAAAACCGATGAGTTATACTTTTTTACCCATTCCTAAGAATTTTTGTCTGGTCAGCGGCAAAAGTGAAGGTGTAACTAAACTTAATGCTTTTGATAACGCCTTGCTTGATGCCGGTATTGGCGATGCTAATTTAATTAAGGTAACCAGCATTATTCCTACCGGATGCACCTTTAGAAAAAACCCCAAGCAATTTTTAAAGGGGGAATTCATTCCGGTTGTTTACGCTGAAAGAATCAGTGCGGAAAAGGGAGCGCGCCTGGCCGCCGCTTTGGGGGTGGGAACCGCTTCGGACGGATTTGGTGTGGTAGTTGAGGCCAAAGGCGCCTCCATAGGCGAAGTGGAAAAGGATATTGAGAAAAAAATTAAAGCTGCGTTTAAGGTTCGCCGCCTGAAAATAAAAGAGATAAGATTTACTGCCCGGGAACATCAGGTAAAGAAATGCGGCTGTGTTTTAGCCGCCTGTTTGTACTGGTAACTAAATATCAGAAGCCAGAAACCAGTAACCAGAGACCATGAAAAAGATGAGAAAAAGACTTAAATATTTTAGCGAAGAACAGGTGCCAAATCTTTTCTTCCGCGTGGGAGTCAAGCGAAGAATTTGCCGAAAGATGACCTCTTACCAGAAAGCGGAAATTTTTAAAACCTATTCCTTGGGGAAACTTTTTGCCCTGGATGATGTCGTCATGCTTACCGAGAAAGATGAAGCTTTTTACCATGAGATGCTGGTTCATCCGGCTATGTTTCTTCACCGCTGGCCTTCCGATATTCTCATTATCGGCGGAGGAGATGGAGGAACTTTGCGTGAGGTCTTGCGGCACCGCCCGGTGGATAAAGCGCTTATGGTTGAAATTGACGGCGGGGTAGTTGAGGTTTGCAAAAAATATCTGCCCCGGATAAATCAAGGGGCCTTTGCTGATAAAAGGACAGATTTATTGATTTTAGACGGGGCAAAATTCTTAAAAGAAACCAAATCTAAATTTGATATAATTCTGGTGGATTCCACTGACCCGATTGGACCTGGTAAGATTCTTTTCAGTCGGCCCTTCTATCAGGCTGCCCGCCGGGCTTTAAATAAAGGGGGACTTTTTGCCTGTCAATCCGGTTCTCCTTTTTATCAAGGGGCAGTCTTAAGGCAAAGTTACCTCAAACTAAAAAAAATCTTTCCCTGGGTTAAGGTCTATCTTGGTTTTATTCCTGCTTATCCAGGCGGACTCTGGAGTTTTTGCCTGGCCGGCGTCAGCGCTTATGATATTAGCCGGCCGATTAAGCTTCCTTTTAGCACCAAATTTTATAATTCCCAAATTCATCAAGCGGCTTTTAAACTTCCCCAGTTTGTCGAGAATTTGTTATGCCGGTAAAATTTTTAGAAAGCAAGTTCCTTCCTCAGGCCGATTTTGTCATCTTGGGAGTCCCTCTGGAGGTTACCGAAACCTTCAGGGGCGGGGTGAAGCAGGCGCCGGATGAAATTCGAAAAGCCTCCCGGTCTATTGAAAGCTACAGCCCCTTTTTTAACCGCGACCTTAAAAACCTGCAATTTTCTGATTCGGGTAATTTATCTTTAAGCGGTAAATTAGGGCCGGATTTAAATTTAATTGAGAAATATATTTCCGCTTTAACTGCTGAGAAAAAAAGATTTGTTGTTCTGGGCGGGGAGCATACGCTGACCCTGGGAATTGTAAAAGGTATCAAGAAGATACTGGATGAGGATTTTCAGGTCGTTATTTTTGATGCTCATTCGGATTTTAGAGATAACTGGCAGGGAGAAAAGATCAATCACGCTACGGTTACCCGGCGGCTCAGGGAAATTACCAATAAAGTAAGTGTTGTGGGAGCGCGTTCCTTTTATGGCTATGAGGATTATTCCCAAACTATTTATACCAGTCTGGAAGATGTTAAGGAAAGGCTGAAAAGGAAACTTCCGGTCTATCTTAGTATAGATATGGATGTTCTGGATGCGGCTGCTGCTCCGGGGGTAACCAATCCGGAGCCGGATGGTTTAAGTTATGCTCAAGTGGCAGATTTTATTCATTTCTTGAAAGATTTTTCTGTCCTGGGGATGGATATAGTGGAAGTAAGCCCTTCTTTTGATTCCTCGCAGATTACCTCAATTACGGCGGCCAAACTGGCGATGGAAGGCTTGTTGGCGATGAGTTTCGAATCGCCCCGTTAAGATCTTTACTATTTTTGCCTTACCTCTTCGGCGTCAAAAAAATCTACTAAAACATCTCCCTCAAATATCAGGTGTTTTGTTCGGGAAAGATAACGGTAATCAATAGGAACGTTAGGATACCTCCCCCAGTAAATCCATTCCTCTTTGTTGCTTCCCCATTTAGTGGCGGCTAATTCATTGCTAATATCCGGCTCTCCCCAGTCGGCTTTAATTTCTTTTTTGGTCATACCGATAGAAAGCGCCGGTTTACTATCCCATGGACAGATTAAAGCTTGACGAAGACCGGGTCTTCTAAAATCGCTGCAGCCTGTTAAACCCATCAGAATAACGGCAGTCAATGTGAAGCAACAAAATTTTTTCATAATTAATCTCCTCCACACAGGGTTTATAAAGATAAAGTATAACGAAGGATAGCTAAATTGTCTATCACTGCCGCTTCCTGTTCCTTAAATCCCTGTTTAGCGCAAAGACGAAGGGCGGCTATCATCTTTTCATTCCCCTGAAAAACGATTTGTTTATAGTTATGTTTTTTGCAAAATTTAACCGCATTTTCGATCAAAGATGTTCCGTATCCTTTTCTGCGGAAAGAGGAGCTGACAAAAAGCCGGCGGAGGAAAGCGGTATTTTTGTCTTCTTCTTTAACCGCTACTGTTCCGGCAATTTGCCCTTCATTTTCTAAAACCAAAAATGTTTCTCTCCTACCGCCATAACATTCAAGGATATGGTTAATGTCCTCTATGGAGTAAATCTTGATTAATTCCGGAAATTCTCTGGCGATAATCGATGAAATTAAATTTTTTACCCGCGGCCCGTCTTTGGATTCAAATTCACGTATCTTCATTCTATCCTCAAGCTTGATAGAAATCTTATCAGAAACATAGCTATTTGTAAAGAAATTTCTGAGCAAACCATCTGTGCCCCGAGAAATCTACCCCCTGAAATCTGAAAGATTTCGGGGGCTTAGTCCTGCTAAATTCTGCGAATTTTTCAGGGAAGGATTTCCGGGATTAAGTGCCCGCAATTCTTCGAATTGCAGGGTATAATCTTTTCAATAATCTGTGTAATCAGAAGCCGCTGCTGCAATTTTCAGGAATTTTTCAGCGGCCTCTTAAGTTTTCCTTGGCCCGTTTGAGCCAGTATTTATATTCCCGGCTTTTGGGTGAAAGCCGGCGCAGTTTTTGATAGATAGGTACAACTTCAGCCCACTTCTTTTTTTCCCAGAGGATTCCCCCGAGATTTTTCAATGCTTCTATATTATCCGGGTTTTTAAGAAGAGCCGCCTCAAACATTTTTTTTGCCTCTCCTTTTAATCCTTTGTTTTTCAGGGTGAAGCCGAGATTGTTATAATAATAGGTGGTTTCCGGAGAATCAGGGTCAAGTTCTATCGCTTTTTCTAAATATTTTTTGGATTGTTCATAATCTTTTTCTTTCCCGAAAAGAACGCCCAGATGTCCGTAAGCGGGAGCAAAATCTTTGTTCTGCCTGATGGCTTCTTCAAAGTAATATTTTGCTTTCTCTGATTTTTCTTGATAGAGGTAGGCCTGTCCTAAATGGTCCAGAATTTTATATTTCTTTTTCGTCCGGGGTAGAATTTTCTCAAAAAGGGAAATAGCTTTGCCGGTCAGTCCGGCATTCAGATAGGCGAAGGCTAAATTTTCGGCAATTCTGGATGAGACGGGAGCCGTACTAAAGGTTTTCTCCCAGAGGGTAAGTTCATTCCGCCAGACAGAGTTTCTCTCTATGGTTATCGGCATGAAATTTACCATGAATAGAATCACCAGAAGCCATAAGATTTTTGGCCTGGAACTTAAAAATGCGGCGCATTTGGTGATGAGAAAGGCGAAAATTACAAAGATTCCCAGAGCGGGAAGGTAGAGGAATCTTTCGGCCATAAACTGCATCGTGGGGACGATATTGGATACGGGAAGTAAAGTTATAAAGAAAAAGGAAAGACAGAAAAAAATCAGGCGGTTTTTCCTCCAGGAGAAAATGAAAGCAAGAATAATTGCCGGATAAAAGAGGAGGGAAAGCAAGACTTTTCCTTCGGCAATTGAATGAGAAATCTTGATACCCGAATAATCAGCGGTAAGATTTAAGGGATAGATAATAATTCTCAGGTAATCCGGGAAAACCCGGAGCATAGTCAGGAAGGTATAATAAGCACCTCCTCCCGGATAGCCGGCTTGGGTGCTTCGCCCGATGACCAGATGGCGGGTAAAAAGAAAAGCCATTGAGATGAGGAATAAACTGATGAAAAAGAATTTATCGTCATCGCTAAATTTAGCCCTGCCCAGGCTGATTTTATAAACAATGAGAATCAAGGGAAAGGTTATCGCCATAATCTTAGAAAGCAAAGCCAGGAAAAAACAGAGATAGATTAGAATCGCAAGCGAGCTCCTTTTTTGTTCTTCTTCTTTCTTCAGGAATGCCATGAAACCAAGAAGAAAGAATGAGCTGAAAAGAAGGTCAGCCCGTCCTTTAATCCAGGCAACCGCTTCGGTCTGAACCGGATGGAGGCTGAATATCAAGGCGGAAATAAAGCCTAAATTCCGGTTAGAGGTGAGTCCGGAGATTAGAAAATAGACAATCAGAACATTTAAAAGATGGAGAATAATATTGGTAAGATGAAAACCAAAAGGATTTAATCCCCAGAGTTTATATTCTAAAGCAAAACTCACGGTGCGCAGAGGTCTAAAGATATGATAGTCAAGAATGGTGGCGTAGGTTTTTACCGAGTAGAAATATTGGGGGATGGAATTTAGATTTTTTACGTAATTATTGTTGACGATAAAAAAAACGTCATCCCAGACAAAATCGTTTTTCAGGGTATTGGCGTAGGTGAAGAGGGTAACTGAAATTAAGATAAATATAATCAGGCGGCGATTCATTATTTTCGAATATATCACATTACCTTCAAATTATCAAGTTTTACCGGATTACCGGATTACCGGATTAAATCTTCGTTGATAAATCCTGGCAATCGTGTTAAAATTCAAGAAAAGAAATCAAGAGGGAGGTTCAAACAATGGAGAAAATAAAGACTCTGGGGATTCTTACCGGCGGTGGAGATTGCCCGGGAATGAATGCGGTTATTCGCGCCGCCGCGAAAACAGCGATTAACGATTATGATTTGAAGGTGATCGGTATTAAAGACGGCTACGAGGGTTTAATGACAAAGCAGTATCAGGAATTAAGCTTAAAGGATGCCTCGGGCATTCTCACCCTGGGCGGAACCATTCTGGGTACCTCTAATTGCGCCAATCCCTTTGCCTATCCGGCAGAAGAAGCTGAAAAAACAGTCTATCGGGATTGTTCCGGGGAGGCGGTAAATAATTTAAAAGATTTAGGGATTGAAGCTTTGATTTGTATCGGGGGAGATGGAACCTTAAGCAGCGCTCGCGATTTTTCTCACCGCGGAGTAAAAATTGTCGGTGTGCCTAAAACTATTGATAACGACCTTTCGGGGACCGACGTTACTTTTGGTTTTAATTCAGCGGTCTCAACGGCTACCGAGGCCATTGACAAAATCCATACCACCGCCATTTCTCATCATCGGGTGATGGTTATTGAAGTAATGGGCCGTTATGCCGGCTGGCTGGCCCTGGCCTCGGGTTTAGCCGGGGGGGGAGATATTATTCTTATTCCCGAGATTCCTTATCAGATTAAAAAAATTTGCCAGGCGGTTTTAAAACGGGAGAAACAGGGAAAACGATTTAGCATTGTGGTTGTCGCTGAAGGGGCTCATCCTCAGGGAGGAAAACCGGTAATAAAGCGCATTATCAAAAACAGTCCGGATGAAATTAGATTGGGTGGAGTTGGGAATAAAGTGGCCGCGGAAATAGAAGAGCAAACCGGTATAGCTGCCCGGGTAACAGTTCTGGGACATTTACTTAGAGGCGGAACCCCGACGGCCTTTGACCGGATTTTAGCCACCCGCTTTGGTTCAGAAGCGGTGCATTTGGTGATGAAAGGTAAATTCGGCAGAATGGTAAGTTTAAAAGGGGAAAATATCGTTTCGGTACCTTTAGAGGAAGCGGTTGGAAAGCTTCGTACCGTTCCTCTTGACTCGCCTTTACTTAAAGTAGCCGGGTCTTTAGGCGTGTGTATGGGAGACTAATACACAGATTAGCACAGATTAAAGGAGGCAGATTAGCACAGATATCGGTGAGCCTCTGCATTTTAGTATCGGCGCCCATCTGTGTTTAAGGAAAGTCAAATGGATAAAAAACAGGCTCAGAGAGAATTAGAAAAACTGTGTGAAGAGATAAACGGACACAATTACCGCTATTATGTTTTGGACTCTCCGGTTATCTCCGACAGCAAATATGACCGGCTTTTTAAAAAACTCTTAAACCTGGAAAAAGAATTCCCTGAATTAGTTATTCCTTCCTCCCCCAGCCGGCGCGTCGGCGCCCCGCCGGCCGCCAGCTTAAAGACGACCAGACATACTCTGCCCATGCTCAGCTTAAGTAATGCTTTTAGTGAAGCTGAAGTGCTGGAATTTGACGCCCGCCTGAAAAGATTCCTGAAACGGCCGGCGGATATCGGGTATGTAGCCGAACCCAAGATGGATGGTTTAGCCGTCGAACTGGTTTATGAAAAGGGAATCCTGACGGTTGGTTCCACCCGGGGTGACGGCGAGCGGGGAGAAGAAATCACTTTAAATTTAAAAACTATTAAATCTATTCCTCTCCGCCTGCAAGATAAATCTTTATCAATCCCGGAAAAGTTAGCCGTGCGGGCGGAAGTGATTATGGGAAAGAAAGCCTTTCTGAAGCTAAACAAAGAAAGAGAGAAAAAAGGAGAGTCACTTTTTGCCAATCCTCGTAATGCGGCTGCCGGTTCATTACGCCAGCTTGATTCTAAAATTACCGCCCGGCGCCCCCTGGACATTTTTTGCTACGGCCTCGGCGAGGTCAGGGGAGCCAAATTCAAATCCCAGTGGGAAATGTTAACCACTTTACCCAAATGGGGATTCAAAGTCAATCCGCATATCAAAAAATGCAAAAATATTAAAGAGGTGATTTCTTTTTTTCATCATCTGGATAAAATGCGCCAGAAATTGCCCTATGACCTTGACGGGATAGTTTGCAAGGTGAATGAATTTAAACTTCAAAAGGAGCTGGGTGAAGTTTCCCGCAGTCCCCGCTGGGCACTGGCTTATAAATTTGCCGCTGAGAAAGCGGCCACCAGGATAAAAGAAATTATTGTTCAGGTAGGGCGGACCGGGGCGCTAACCCCGGTAGCTTTAATGAAGCCGATTAAAATTAGCGGGGTAAAGGTTTCCCGGGCGACTTTGCATAACCAGGGTGAAATTGATAAAAAGGATATCCACCGGGGTGATACGGTAATTATCCGCCGGGCAGGGGAAGTTATTCCTGAGGTAGTGGAGGTAGTTAAAAGCAAGCGCCGCCGGGGAGAAAAAAAGTACCGCCTGCCCAAGCGGTGTCCGGTTTGCGGTGCCGCGGTTATAAAAGACCCGGATGAAGCCGTCGCTCGTTGCAGCGGAGGGTTGAGTTGCCCGGCCCAGCTCAAGGAAGCCATTAGGCATTTTGCCTCTAAGTCTGCTTTAGATATTGACGGACTGGGCGAAAAACAGATAGACCAGCTGGTAGATAAGGGACTAATTAAGCGGGTTTCCGATTTATACCGTTTGACCAAAGAAGATTTGTTGAAACTGGAACGGTTTGCCGAGAAAAGCGCCCGGAATATAATTGACTCTTTAGAAAAAAGCAAGCAGACGACTCTGTCCCGTCTTATTTTTGGCCTGGGTATTCGTCATGTGGGGGAACATATATCCCGGGTATTAGCCGGCCGTTTTACTGATTTAGAAAAGTTGAAAAAGGCAAAATTTGAAGAATTATTGCCGATTAGAGAAGTTGGCTCCCGGGTGGCCGAAAGCATTGCCGTCTTTTTTAAGCAAAAGGAGAATTTAAAGATTATTGAGGAATTAGAAAAATCGGGAATTCGCTATAGCCGCTGGAAGGGACCCGAAGTAAAGGGAAAATTGGCCGGCAAAACCTTTATTTTCACCGGCGAGCTGGAGGATTTTACCCGTCAGGCCGCGCAGACTAAAGTGGAAGAATTTGGGGGAGAGTCCGGCTCCGGTATCAGCCAAAAAACCGATTTTGTGGTTGTCGGGAAAAATCCCGGCTCAAAATATCACAAAGCAAAAAAGCTAGGTGTGAAAATTATAACGGAGGCGGAATTTAAGCTGATGATATTATCACCTGCGCGGTGATACGGTGGTAATCAGATGATTTCTTTAATTAAGCTGATGATATTATCACCTGCGCGGTGATAACGGTGGTAATCAAATGATTTTTTTAAAACGCCCTGAATCTTCCCATCGGGAGGTGTTATTAAAAAAGACGTAATTAATCGGCTTTTGGCAGAGTTTCTTTAAAGCGGTGAGTTCTTCCTTTTTATATTTGTAATAATAACCGGTTTTACCGTGAAGGCGGAAATAATTGATTTTTCCAAACTGTGTGGGGGTTTTAAAAGGGTCAACAGCGTGAATCAGTTTAAGCTCCCGGCATAGGTTTTTTATTTCTCTCCCATCCCAATTTCCCCGCGGCTCCCAGACAAAGAGAAAATTTCCTCGTTTAATCTTTTTGAAAAATATTCTGAAATTTTTTATATTTTCAGGCGTGGGCTTAAAACTGGCCGGGCATTGAAAAAGAATAAAGCTGGCCTTTAATGCCCGGGCGGCTTTCCGGGTAGTCTCCCATGCAGAAAAGACTTCATCGGTCGGTTTAAAAAAACCGAAATTTGCCCTGGCTTTTTCCGGAATTTCAGCTTTTAACCGCCGGTAGGTCGGGCTGGACGGGGGATGAGTAATGAGCTGCCAGGCCTTTAAGGAAAATTCAAAGGTTGCCGGGGTTATCCTCCGCCATTTTTCTAAAGTCGCCAGCGCGGGCGGCTGATAGAAAGTTTGTTGTATCTCCACCAATTTAAATTGAGAAACATATTTCAGCCGGTTAACCACAAAACCGCAGCAGCCGGTTTTAATTATCGTATTCATCAGGTTTTTAATAATATCTTTTTAAAAGCTCTCTGTCAAGAAAGAAAAAATTAAATCTGTTTTTTTATTAACATTTATATCCCCTCGCTTATAATTTTTATACGCTATGTTTTCAACATACGGGGTACTTCTATTAAGTGCGGCGGTTGCCTTTTTAATAACTCCGGTTTCTAAGTATCTGGCGGGAAAATGGAAAATTTTAGATTTTCCCGACGGCAGAAAGATTCATAAAACGGCTGTTCCGCGTTTGGGCGGGATGGCCGTTTTTCTTTCTTTTCTATTGGCTTTAGGGAGGGTTTCTTTTGTCTCTCCGGCGCTCAAGGGTATAATCCTCGGCGCCTTATTAATTGTTTTAATCGGAGTCATTGATGATATAGTCGGCTTGGGGGCGAAGTTAAAGCTGGCCGGCCAGATTTTGGCCGCTCTTATTTTAATCCATCAAGGTGTGGTCCTGTCTTTTTTTTCAGCCACTTTTTGGGGAAGGCTGGCGGCGGTTACCCTGACTGTTATTTGGCTGGTTGGGGTTACCAATGGCCTGAATTTTCTTGATGGTCTGGATGGTTTAGCCGCCGGCCTGGCGGCTATTGCCGGTTTAAGTTTTTTGCTTATTGCCCTGAAAACCAATCAGCTTTTTTTTGGCCTGGCGAGCGCTGCTCTTCTGGGAAGCTGCCTGGGTTTTTTGCCCTATAATTTTCATCCCGCCAGGATTTTTCTGGGTGATTCAGGCAGCACTTTTTTAGGCTTTATTTTAGCCGCCCTGGCGATAATGGGCGGCTGGGCCGAGGATAACCCGCTGATTGCCATAGGGACGCCGCTGGTTATCCTGGGGATTATAGTTTTTGACTTAATCTATATCACTGTCAGCCGGATAGGCCGGCATAAAGTAAAAAATTTCTGGCAATGGATTGATTATGTGGGTAAAGATCATTTCCATCATCGCCTGCTGAACTTAGGTTTTAGCCAGCGCCAGACAGTTTGCGCTATTTATTCAATCGGTATTTACCTGGGGATTAACGGGATAATTTTGAATGGCGCCGGCGCTCAATGGGTAATGCCGGTCTTTACCCAGGCAGTGCTTATGTTAATCCTGGTAACTATTCTTATGAATGTGGGGCTCAGACGGGGAGACGAATTGTGATGGGAAACATAAATTACGGGCTCATTAAAAAAGGGGGTAAGATAAAATGAAAGGAATAATTAGTTTATTAATCGGTCTATCCGTGGGCAGCCTGATTGTCGGTTTGATTTCACGCCTGACCCTGGTGGTGTTTCCTGTGGGTTTGACCGGCAATTCTTTTCTGCAATTTACCAATACTTATTTGCTTTTTGCGATAGCCGGTATTCTTTTGATGATTAGGGATAAATAAGATATTTACCCATTGACAATGACAAATTGACAGTTGACCATTGACGATGACGTTTGACGAATATGGGTTTAGATTTAGGGAATGGGATATTTATAAAGATGCCCGGAGTTTTCGAATTGAAACAAATATGCTAATAAGTAAATATCCTAAGGAGGAAAAATACGCTTTAGTTGATCAAACCAAAAGAGCTCTAAATTCGGTCGTTCTTAACATTGCCGAAGGGGCGAATCGAAATACGGATAGAAATATGAGAGTCTATATTAACCATGCTCAAGGCTCCTTAGATGAGGTGATTGCTTGTTTAGATTGTGGTTTGGATGATGGGTATATTACCATCGCACAACATGAAGCATCTTTACAAAAAGCTAGCAGTCTTGCCAAAAGATTAAATGCTTTTACTCGTCATTTGTCAACTGTCAAAAGTTAATAGTCAATTTGTCATCGTCAATCAATGTTAAAGTCAAATTTTCAACGTGAATAATTTATGTACGAATCCTACTGGCATCTAAAAACAAAGCCGTTTGAGAATACCCCTGACCCGCGCTTTATCTATTACTCGCTGGAACACGAAGAGGCTTTAATGCGGCTTCTTTATGCTGTCAGGGAACGGAAAGGGGCCGCTATTCTTACCGGCGAATACGGAAGCGGGAAGACGATTATCAGCCGGGTGCTCCTTCAGAAATTGGATGAGTACCGTAACTATCGGGTGGCTTTAATTGCCTATCCGCGTCTTGACCCGGTTGAATTTTTAGAGGAGATTTTATATCATTTAGGGGAGAAAAATTTGCCGCCGGGAAAACCGGCTCTGCTTCGTCGTTTAGAGGAACTGCTTCACCGCAATATGAAGGACGGAAAAGATACCGTTATCATTATTGATGAAGCCCACCTGGTAGATAACCTGGAAAGCTTTGAGGAACTGAGGCTTCTTTTGAATTTCCAGCTTAATAATCGGTTTCTTTTAACCCTGGTTTTAATCGGACAGCCGGAGTTGAAAAATAAGATTAATCAACTTCCTCAGTTTAAACAGCGCCTTTCGGTTCGCTACCATCTTGCCCATTTAAACAAGCGGGAAAGCCGTAAATATATTGCCCATCGTCTCCATGTAGCCGGCAACGACAGTCCTCTTTTTACCTATGGGGCGACCAAGCTCATTTTTGAGAATTCCGGCGGCGCTCCCTGGAGCATAAATAACTTCTGCGATATGAGTTTACTGGTTGCCTTTACCAAGCAGAGTCAAAAGGTGGGTAAACGCATTGTTCGGGAGGTTATCAGTGATCTTGAGGAGGATTTTGCTTAATGGTCAGGTTATCCGATGGGATCAAAAAGGGGGTTGATTCCAAAAAACCCTCTCAAAGCCCAAAACAGAAGAAACAATCCTCTTTGGCGATCCATCTTTCCCAATCAATAAAAGAGGGGAATAAAGCCAGGGAGCAGGCTTATAAGGAAACGGAGGCCCGGATTAGCGCCTTCCGTATGGCTCAAATCGTTCGGGAGCGGGAAAATCTCACCGACGCCCCGGAAGAAATTTATGAAGAAGCCCTGAAGAAAATCTTGTCGTTTTGGGAAAAACTTACGAAGAAAGAAAGTCTTGATTTCAGCCCCCTTAAAAATATAGTTGATTCTTTCCGGAAAAGTTTAAAAAACAGCGAAGCAATTTTAATCAATCTTACCAGGAGCTGTCCGCCGGAAAATTATCTTCCCTATCATTCGCTCAATGTCTGTCTTATCTCGATTGCCTTGGGATTGGGCTTGAATTGGAACAGCAAGCGGCTTCAGGATTTAGGCCTGGCTGCCCTTTTACATGATATTGGGATGAGCCAAATTTCCGGGGAGATTTATCTAAAGAGCGGATCTCTCGGAGGCAATGAACGAGCCAAGATTAATGAGCACCCCAAAGCCGGTTTGGAGATGCTGGAAAAGGAGAAAGGCTTTAGCGAAAACATTATCCAGATAGTCTTTCAGCATCACGAGCGTTCAAACGGCCGGGGATATCCTCAAAAATTAAGGGGAAGTGATATTCATCCCGGGGCAACAATTGTTGGCCTGGCTGATACCTTTGAAGCCATTACCCATCCCCGCCTTTATCATAAAGAGAGGCTTCCTTATGAAGCGTTAACCGAACTTATTTCCGAAAAAGTCAGAGACTTTGATAAAAACATTTTGAAATCCCTTATCGAAGAACTAACCTTTTATCCGCCGGGAACATTTGTGGAGTTGAATACCGGAGAAGTGGCTGTGGTAGAACACACCTCCTCTAAGTATCCTACCCGGCCTAAGGTCAGGGTGTTTATCAGTGAAGGCGGAGAGAAACTGGAACCACCCCGGGAAGTCAATCTTCCCCGGGAGAGACTCCTTTATATCCAAAGACCTATCTTTGCCCCGGCTGAACAAAGAAAAACCGGTTAGAAATTTATTTCAAAAAAAATATCGAGTCGTTTTTTGGGGAGAAATTTTGGGGATTTTTTCGAATTCAGGACCGAGTTAGATACAAAGCCTATTCTTTCAAGAATAGGTTTTTCGCTTTTTAGGACATAGTAAGAAACCTCCGCTCCGGGGGCGGAAGAACCGGAAAATTTGGGTGATTAAGGTGAGTGAAAGAATGGATGCGAATAATTTAAGAAGGATTAGGGGAAAAATAGAACCGCGGGGCTGTCCGATAATAGCGGAGAATAAAAGCTCTAACCCCCAAAATTGCTCTTTCTCAAAAAGTAGTCAGTGGAAACACTGTTTTGTTGTTTAATATCTATCCAAGTGCTAAATTAAACTGTGTTT
>JAYEMH010000007.1:0-49955 GCA_034717985.1 Candidatus Ratteibacteria bacterium | reverse complement strand
CGGATTATCTGAGATAAGGATATGGCACAACAATAAACTTACGGGTATCCAAAGAGCTAAAACTAAGGACTTAAAGCTTGTGCACTTTTAATTCTTAAACTGTGCACTTTTAAAATTTAGCTAACAGTACTTTTTAGGAGCCTATCGCGGGGCGATAGAAATGGTTACCAGCATCTTGTTTCGCTGGGGCTCAATCATCACAATACAGCTTTCCCGGGCTTTTTCAAAATTGAGAATAATCTTCTCAAATTCCACCTGATTAAGCAGAACCCAGTTATACCGGGACATCTGCTCAACGAAAAACTGAATTAAGCTCTGCGCAGAATTTTTGCCGGCATAGCGCAAAAGCGCCACCCGGGTTTCCTGATTTTGAAAAGCGTAAGAATTAGTAATATCGATTAGGAAACCGGTCGGTATGGGTAAATCGTCAAAACGCAGGTCAGGATTGACCGCTATCACCTCTTCCATATCCAGAAAAACTTCATCCCCGGGCGCCGCTCCTTTTTGCATTCCAAGTGTAGCGCACCCCAGGCAAAACATCATTAAGACAAAACTAAAAACCAGAATAATTTTTTTTGCCGTCATACCTGCCTCCTTTCGATTTTCTTTATCAACTCTTCCGTATCTACCCGCATAGTTTTAATTTCTTCCTCGGTTAAACCGGCTCCCCGGGCAATCGCTCCGGCTTTTTCAATCGTTACCAAATCACCGGGCTGATGGGTATCCGTATCAAGAACCAATTTTGCCCCGGCTTGCCTGGCCATACTAAGCACATGCCCGTTAGTATAACAGTGGCCCTTGCGGGTAGAAATTTCTAAATAAACATTATTCCGACTTGCTAATTGGGCGTCTTCCAGGGAAATTAATCCGGGGTGGGCCAAGATATCAACACCGGCTTCTATCGCCCGGCGGTTGGTGCCGGGGAAAACCGACTCAACAATCGTTTCGCCATGGACAACAATTATTTTTGCCCCCATTGCCCTAACTTCTTTTACAAAACCTGCCAGTAAATCCGGGGCAACATAAGTCACTTCAGCCCCGGGAATGACTTTAACCTTCTGGCTTTTATTGAGCACTCCGCAAACCCGCACCACATTTTTAATCACCCATTCAAAATTGGAGGTATCAACGTGGTCGGTAATGGCGATAGCTCGATAGCCTTTTTTGACCGCCCGGGCAACTAACTCCGAAGGCAGAAGTTCTCCATCGCTAAGTAAAGAGTGCGTATGCAAATCAATCATTATATTTTCTCCGTGTTCATCCGTGGTTACAGTGGTGCCCCAAGACCGATTCGAACGATCGACACCAGGTTTAGGAAACCTGTGCTCTATCCGGGCTGAGCTATTGGGGCAGGTAAAACATAAAGTGTACTGTGTAGGTGTAATGCTTAATGGAAATTATAGCAAGTTTAGTAAGGGGTGTAAAGGTAAGATATCTATACTTCTCCATAAGTGTTATTAAACCGCCTGTTTGAAAAACTTTCATTATGTAGAAATATTCCTCTGGAGCCATAACTCAAAAAAGGGATCCCCTATATAATATTTTGTTTCATCTTTATGCACTACTGTTTCTTTAACCAGGGATTTCAGAGATGCCTGGACAGAGGAACTTGTACCTAAATTATATTTCAGAATAGTATCTTGTGAAAAGAGCTCTCCCGTCTGGGAAAGAGCATACAATACCGACCTTTGATGAAGACTTGCTGAATCATAAATATTAAAAAAGAACTCGTTCTGAGTATGCATTATTGTATCTACTGCCTTTGAGATATCTTTCTTGGTTACACTCTTTTTTGCCAACAACCAAACGTTAAACGACAACAGCTGAATATTATACGGAATGTCACCGGCCATTTTTACTATCGCTTCTGATAGTTTCTTGGTAATATGCTTTCCAGAACCGCAAAAGCGTCTATAGACAAATTGTGCCATCTCGGTTTTATCAATTACAGAAATAGGATAAACTGCGCCAGATTTATAAAATGCCCTTTGGGGATTGTTAAACATATCCATAATCATATGTGTCTTGCTGCCCATAAATATATAGCAAACTTTATTATGGTGTTGAATAAAAGAACGGATTCTTTTTTCAAAAGACTTTCCGTTTAGATTTTCTATCTCTTGAAATTCATCAAATATTACTGCTATTTTCTTCTTATAAGAAAAGGCGAGCTTTTGCGGCATCTCGAAAACTTCCTCTAAAGATTTCGCGATGTTAGCTTTGGTTTTGGAAAAATCAAAAGATATTTTCCAGACCCCCTGCCGGTCAATTTCAAAACTGGGAACAATCTTCCTGAAAAAATTTGATATTTTCTCTAATTTTTCCTTCCAGTTGAATAAGGCTCTGCTAATAGCACTGGCATAAACTTCAATAAACTGCGCTTGTGAGGTCACTTTTTGAATATCTACATATATAGGCATAACTTCTTTTTTAATCTGCAAAGATTTTATTATATTCATAATAAGCGAAGTTTTTCCTAATCGTCTATATGAATAAATAAATAAATTCTGGCCGGCTTTTATATACTCAATGATATCCTTGCTTTCCTTCTCTCTGTCAGCAAAACAGTCTCCGGTAACAGCTTCTCCAAATTTGAAAGGATTGGTCATTTTGATCCTCCCCGTATATATATTTGCCCCGTTAGAGATACCAAAATAAAGCAATGTTTTATTTCAATGGTATTTTCTATCTCTAACGAGGTTTACATTATAGTATTTCCTATAATATAGTTTACTATAATATATAAGTTATGTCAAGTATTATTAGGGATGTGTTTGGGATGTGTTCCTGTTTTCATTCGGCAGTATATGCAAACTTTGCACAGACTACCTTCTTTGATAACCCATTGGTTTTGTAAATAGCATACATAGGTGTCCCTATTTTAGTCCCTATTTTTAAAGCCGCAGTGAAACAATTTGATTATTTTTCATTTAGCCATTTAACTATATCTTCAATTGCAATTTTCACTTTTTCTGTGTTACTCCAACATGCAAACCCACGCGGGTATTTTTGGGTGAATCGTCCTTTTAACGAAGGTGGGGGGTCTACAAATAATCTAGGTTTTGTCTTACGATCTTCTACATATATTCGTATTAATCTTGCCTCCTTATTTTTATTCATCGCTTCTACCTCCTCTTTTTCTCTGCTTTTTCAAATTCTAAACCTCAATAAACAAAAAACCTCCACCTTTTAAGCGAAAGTTTTACTTATTTTCCAGTCGACGTAGGTTTCCCCTTTGAAACTCACCCCTATTTTTAACATTAGTATATACCTTTAAACCACATTTGCCAACAAAAGGTGGACACCTTGTTCCTGTACTATGGAAAGCCGGAAATATTCAATTCGGATCAAGGAACACAATTTACATCGAAAGACTTTACGCAAAAACTTTTGAATAACAGGATCCGGATCGGTATGGATGAACGGGGCAGGGTATTCGACAATATTTTCATTGAACGTCTCTGGAGAACAGTCAAATATGACAATATTTATGTCCAGGGGTATGAGACCATAACGGATGTCCGGGGAGGCTTGAAAACATATTTTAATCGTTACAACACAGAACGGTTACATCAGTCGTTGGACTATCAGACGCCGTGGGAGGTTTATTCAGGGATTAAATTTCACGCTCCGGAAAATAAAATTTCCCACCTTAAATTACCTTAACTTTGGTCTTGACAAGGGAAGTAGTTTATACTATCCAATTTTGAGCAAAAAATCTATTATCTTTATACTCTGTAATTTACCTTTTACAATTGTGGTGATTCCTCCTTCATCTTTTCATTCATTTTAGAAAATTGCTTATTGTCTATATAGAATACCTCATAATGTTTTCCATAATCATTTTCGAATTGCTTGCCATGTTTTTGGGTAATAATCAAGGTTGTCATTCCATCGTTCCATGTAACACCATCTATCATTTTCTTGCCAGGTCCATATTTTTGTTTTGCATTAAAAATAAAATCGCCCCAAGGAAGTTGATATGCATTTCTATACACTATTTTAATTCTAAAAAGTTTGTTTTCATAAAAACTACAATAAACTGCATAAACATTTTCAATCTCTTTCATTTTCGGTGTGATTTTACCCATCCTTGGGTTTTCATTTGCTATGTAGATGTTATAATAAACAGAGTACACTGAATATTCATTATGAAGCAACCAGGACCTTGACGAAGGGCCAAAATAAACTAATTTCGATTTTAACTCATTTTCAGTCATTCCAAGAGTTAAATCTTCAAATGTTCTATTTATTGAACTTGTATTTACTGAAACGGTGTTCATGTTTTTAGATAAAGTATATCCATCGCTCCAACCGAATAAAGATAACAGTAATGTCATAAACACTACTATATAGATCTTCATGAAAAAAAGTATAGCATTAAAGAAAAGCATTTGCAAGTGATTATAATTGGCTTAATTGGCTTAAACTTCTTGGTGTCCAAATAGTGTCCACGGCGGAGACAAATTGGCATAAATTGGTAATAATTAGTACGAATGAAAACCTGTCAGAAGTGCTTGAAATGAAAGGAATTAGACGGGGTTTGAGTTCAAATGAGATTAGGCAGGTTTCGGTTTAGGAAACCTGTGCTCTATCCGGGCTGAGCTATTGGGGCAGGTAAAACATAAAGTGTACTGTGTAGGTGTAATGCTTAATGGAAATTATAGCAAGTTTAGTAAGGGGTGTAAAGAAGGAATTTGACCATTAAACAAAAACCTCCATTTTTGTATGGAGATTTCTCATTAGGATACAGAAAATATTGGGATGTGTTGTCCCTTTATTTATTTGTTCACAACCTCAAACTCTTTGTTTCGCTTCTCCCTTATGTTAAACAGCCTATTTCGCACTTCTACCGATAGGCTATATCTGTCTGGCTTCAATTCTTTCAAAAGTTCCCATTTAAAAGAATTTGGGCCATTTTTTAATCCCTTTATCTTTTCGTTAAATGTTTTCCTGCCGCCTTCTTTACCCTCTAATACAAAATTAACCTCCAGAGACTCATCAAAAGAAGAAGACGATTCTATTTCCAAGCCAATAATTAAAGACTGTCCGGCTTTTAAGACATTGTTTCTTTCGTCGGTTAAAAATAATTTTCGAATTTGTAAGCGCGGTATTTCTATTTTTCTTTCTTTTTCTGTTTTTTTAATTTTCTTTTTTTCTGCCATCCTTGGTCTAATTACATCTCTTTTCTTTTTTTCTGCCGTTCTTGATCTAACAACATCTCTTTCCACTTTTTTTACTTCAACTATTTGAGAAACCCTGTTGTTGCGAGGATTTTTGTCTTCTCTGCATTCAATAGAAGCAGTCACTTTCTGCCGGCCGTCTTTCCGGGGCGTCCAGGAAAATCTTACCCTTTCCCGTCCCCTCCCCCGGAGAAATATTCGTTTCTTATCCCGGTAACCATCCTCTGTTTCAAACAGCACCCAGCATTCTCTAATATCTACGCCTGATTCATTTTTTACCTTTACCTCTATGTCGGCTTTTTGATTTACCGGTATTTCCCGGGGACATCTCATATTTCCTATCGAAACATCAACCGGTTCTTCTTTTTTTACCTCGATGATTTGAAATTTCTGGTTGTTTCTGGAATTCGTATCTTCTCTGCATTCAATAGAAACAGCAATTTTCTGCCGGCCGTCTCTCTGGGGTGTCCAGGAAAATCTCAGCCTTTTCTGTTCCCTCCCCCGGAGAGATATTCGTTTCTTATCTT
This sequence comes from Candidatus Ratteibacteria bacterium, assembly GCA_034717985.1. Lineage (GTDB taxonomy): Bacteria > CAZDME01 > JAYEMH01 > JAYEMH01 > JAYEMH01 > JAYEMH01. The sequence continues at coordinate 44,245 of JAYEMH010000007.1, read as the reverse complement.
TATAACCATCCTCTGTTTCAAAAAACACCCGGCATTCCCCTATATCAACAACAGAGTAATTCTTTACTTTTACCTCTATGCTTGATGCTTGATTTATCAGAATTTCCCGCGGAACTTTTATACCTTCTATTGAAAGATCAACAGGCTCTATCTCCGGTCTTGTCTCTTCTTCTATTCTTCTTTCTCCCTGCGGGACAACCGGCGGTAAAACACTTCTTTTTTTAGCCCTTGCGGCTCTTAAATCGCTTAACCGCCGCCTTAGGGCCGAGACTTTTCTGTCTTCACCTATTTGCTGCTGCTCGCTGCCTGCGCCGACACTGGTAGTTGCCGGCGCAGGAGAAACACCTGCTTCTTCTGAATCCGGAGTAATCTCTTCTTGAATATCAGCTTCAATATCAGCTGCTGGCGGCTGAGCGGCGCCCGGCGGTATATCGGCAGAATAAACCGGGCTTTGTCCGCCGGCAATATCGGCAAAAGTTACATAAATTTTATTTTCTGTTTCATGTCCAATCAAAGAAATCTGTTTTACATCACTAAAAGGCATCCAGCCGGTCCAGTTGGTTCCGTCGAACGAAAAAGCCATCCGGTCAACCAAAATTGATGCCCGGGCATTAGAAGCTTGTAAAACAAGAGTAATTACATTTCCGGCTCTTTCTGAAACCGAAATACTGCCGTAAGGAGGTGAAGCATTAGGAAAATTAGGATCAACCACCGAAGGCGGCGCTAAACTTCCGGACACCTGGATACTCGCCGCTTCAATTTGAATTGAGGCATAAATATTGTTAGAAACATTTTCCGCCGCATCTTTCAACTGCACATATACAGTCTTAGTGCCGCTTTCTCCGGCAAGCTGCCAGGCCCGGTCTGTTGATATATCCCGATAAGGCCGGTCATTGGCAAAATCTACCGCCTGCCAGGCATTCCAGTTTGCGCCGTCATTAGAAATTCTAAGCTTGAATATGCCGGAGCCATCGGCTCCGTCGCTGCCCTCAATATGTAAAACCACATTCATCTCTCCAGCGCTTTGAGCGCCGCCATTAATAGTCAAAGTTCCGGTAGGCGCGGTATCATCATTTAAAGCCGATAGCGGCTGAATGGTAACAGTTTTAGTTACCTCAGCTTGCTTATTATTCACATCTACTGCTTTCAGTTTTAACTGATAAGTCCCCTCATGGGAATATAGATGGTAATGACTGCCCGACCAGTGTGTCTTGCCGCTTAATATACCGCGGTCAATATCTATATCCAGCTTATTATCTCCGAATTCCAAAGTGATATTTTCCAAAGTTGCCGGGGCAGTTGCCTCAAAAGAGTAATCCAGCGGCATATTCACTATGCCCGTTGTATTAGGGATAGTTAAACTCACTACCGGCCGGATAAATTCAATTACCTGAAAAGGCGCCTCGGCCCGGTCCGACCAGATATTCTCTCCGGCGTAATTTTCCCTTACCTGAAAACCAACTTTATAATCACCTTTTTCGGAAAATGTTCTCCTGGCTGTCGCCCAGGGAGTAGTCTCATACATCTCATCCTGCCAGGGCCCGTTATCTTTAGAAAAACTTAGTTTAAAACCGTTCAGTATTCCGGAAGCATAAAGAGGCGGCGCCCCGGTCTGCCCCGGCGCGGCTGAAAACTGGAAAAGTATTTCTCCTCCTTTTTCTATTCGGACACCGGCACCCGAAAGCCACTTCTTGTTGGCCATAGCGGTTACCGAAGCGGTCGGTTTTGCTGTCTGGGTAATGCGCGTTGAAGGAATAATTGTCACATTTATGGCATTACTTGATAGCTCATCCTCTTCTAAACCGGTTACAAGAGACTTATCAAGGGCGACGGCTTTTATCTTAACATTGCCCAGGGTATTATAGGCCAAAACACCTATTTTTACCTCTCCGTTATCATCAGTCATTCCATAACCGCATCCGGGCATTAATCCTTCCCGGGAAAATTTAACGGCTGCATTCCCTTCTCTTTCCACCATTTCAAACCTAACCGGCACCCCTGATTTTTTCGTTTGTCCCCGGGCATATTCTACCACGGCTATAAGTTCAGCTTGTTCTTCTGTCCTTTTATCATCAAAATTTATTCCGCCGGTTTCAATAGATACCGAAGGAGGAGAAAGAGCAATAGATTTTGCCCATACAGGCGTAGCGGTGATATTAAACTCTTTTTCCTCACCCAGTTTGTCGTCGGAAAATTGCGCTTCGATCTGGGAAGGATTAAGGTTATAACCAAAGGCTCCCAAAGTTAAAAATTCCCGGGCGCTAAGAGCTCCAATAGTTAGCGTCCTATCGCTTGCCAAGTCAACGGAAAATGCGGCGCTGCCGGGGCGTTTTATGTTAATCATCGGCGGCAAAGATTGACTCTCTGCTTCAAATAATAATTTTATATATCCCGGTGGCGGCTGAATATTCGCCTTTAAATCAACGTTTATCCTTTCTTCAGAACAAGCGGTGCTTTTAGTTACCAAAGGAAAATGATAGCCCGTTTTACCTGCCGAAATAGTAATGCTTCCCCCTCGAACCACGTCAAAACTGAATCTACCCTGAGCGTTTGTCACCGCCCAAACATCCATCTCACCGCAGACATGAACCTCAGCCCCCGGTATCGGTTTGTTTTGCATATCCAGTACCTGTCCGGACACAAATAGATAATCTTGAGCCGGTCTAAGCATACTTATAATAAAACCTTCCTGGTCATTTATAAAATCAACCGTGTAGTTAGGCGCATATCCCTCCTTGGAAACAGTAATAAAATGAGGCGCTGTACCGGCTGCCGAAGCAATATAGAAATCGCCGTAAAAATGCCCGTCTGGATGGGTATATTCTGTTTTATGGAAAGAATTATCCCTGGCAAAAATATTTACTGTTACCCCCTCTAAGCCAAAAGACGGGTTAGCCGCGCTATCCTGAACAAATCCATGAAAGGGGATATAAATTAACGACTCGCCTATAACCGTCAAGCTGGGCTTGTCTTCATCCCGAACTTGAGCGTTATGCTCGTTAGCGAAATATTCTCCTATTCCCTGTGTAAGTTTACCGGTCCTAACTTCAACCGGAATATATTCAGCGCTTATACCAAATTCAATATTGGCCGATTCATTATAACGATAGACCGCATCTACCACCCTTAAAGTAACTTTTTTAAGCGGCGGGCATCCATCCGGAATGCGGGCGTAAAGAATATGGTCCACCCCCTCGCTGTCAAATCTTATCGGATTCTCCTCCTCCAGGTTAATACTTACCGCATTACCTCTCATATCCTCGGCGGTAATATCAAAGGTTATCGTAACATACCGGTCGGATGTTATCTGGGTTACCAGAACGCCAATCTCCATTTTATCAAATATTTCCCCGGCTAAGGTATCCCCTGCTTCTTTTGCCGCGCCGCCAGCCGCTCCCGCCGCTAACTTAGCACTCACTTTTTCGACTAAACTGGTAACCATCCCCGGCACATCCGTCAGATTCACAGAATCGCTATGGTCAACATCTCCCCCTCCCAGCCCTTCTCTATCTTCATCATTAATTTCCATGGCTAAATCAGTAAGATTAATCCCGGCGACATTATTATGCCAATTAGCATTCCATTTTAAATCAACGCCGATATCACAGTGGAAACCGATTTCGCGCACGAACCGGGATCTATCTGTCTCCAACCTTACGGCGCCGATAGGAATAAGCCTCTGGGTAAGACCGCCCATTTTAAAACGGGTGTTGTACTGGTTAAGCTCTTCCTCGGTAAAAGACCAGGTCAACTTCATATCCGCTTCAAACCGGCTGTTGGGGCTTCTGGGCGGAACAAAAAAGGTATCAAGCCCTAACCCGATGCCTAATTGCGCCTCAGCCATCGGCAGACTGGGAACACTGCTTTGACTCTGGCTCATTGTTATCTCCTGACTAACACTTGGAGGCGAATAAGGAACGACAATTGTCCCGGGAGGTAATTCCTGAATAGAATTAACTACCATCACTTGGGGTTGAGAATTTACCGGTTGTGGAGGAGGACCATCACCTACTATAACTACCTGTGACAAATCTCCGGTAGAAACCCCGGGATATTGAACCGTATAAGCAGTCGGCTCAATAGTTGAGGACTGAGTAGCAGCCGGCTGTGTGCTCAGGCTTTCCATAAGTCCATTAATTGCCGGCGTTGTTAAACCCGTTAAAATACCGCCGATAAAATCGGTAGATAAGCGGCTGTGATTTGTTCCTTCAGAGGTGTTGATTTGCCCTTCAATAAAACGAACAATTCCAGAATTAGCCGCTTCTTCAGCCCGGCATTCACTGTGAAGCGATATCGCTATAAAGAGGATGGTAAAGAAAAGGAGTGAATTATTGCGAAGAGCTTTTTTAGACAACATTATAACCCTTTCTTAATTTAAAAAAACGGGTTGTCGCCTCTTATGGAGAGAAGTTTTAGTCCTTCAGAATCCCGGAAAAACACAAATTGCGATTCGCCTTTAACCTTAAGGAACTTTCCGGAAGGGTCAGTATATTTTTTAAACCAGTGGAGTTTAACTAAAATCTTTTCTTTTTCTTTCAAAATATTATCCACAATAAATTTTAGCTCCAATGATTTTCTATTTAAAAATTCTTCCTGCAGGCTATTCTTGAAATTTCCCAAAGGTTCAAAATCTTTATCCAAAAGAGCTATAAATCCTTCAAAATCCCTGGAAGCATAGACAACTTCCATTTCCTGCAAGCGATCTTTAACCATATCCTTTAACGCTGCTTTTTCTGTCACCACCGGAGGCGCCATGGCAAGCAAAAGAAATGTCCAGCCGATAAGGGCTAATTTAGCCCAGAGTAAGTGTTTTTGTGCTTTCATTGTTAGTCTCGTCTGTTTCTGAAATTGCATTACTCGGATCAACTACCACCTTAAAATTTTGAGCCCCCGGGCCCAAAGAGGAAAAATCATGCGTCGCCGTTCCCTGAGCCCCGGCGGCGATACTAGCGATGGTTTCTTCAGAACCATGAGCGACCCAGTTCACCCCAACTTTATAATAAAACTTTACCTTAATACTACTTGCCGAAGCACTGCCGTTATTATGCACTACCGCTGATACGGTATAGGTGGCGGTTTTAGTGATATCAGAGCTGGAAATGGCTAAATCCGGAAGAAAAGGAGTGGATGAAAAGGTTATACTCTTTTCTGCCTCGTTATTGTCCTCATTGGTCTCAGGAATGGTATTATTCGGGTCAATGACAATTTTGATATCACATGTCCCGGAAAGAGATGAAAAATTATAACTGGTAGTTTCCTGGGACTGAGCGCCGATGCTGGAAATAGTGTTATACCCGTCTGAAATCCAGCTTCCGCCGGATTTATGATAAAATTGCACTTTGACACTGCGGGCGATAACACTTCCGTTATTATGAACGACTGCACTAACCGTGGTCCCGGAATTAGTTATATCTGAACTGGCGATAGTTAATTCGGGTGAAAAAGTAATGCTTTTTTCCGCTTCGTTATTGGTTTCGTTGCTTTCAGAAATAGCGTTCGCCGGGTCAACAACAACTTTAACGTCATATATGCCGCAAAGAGAGGAAAAATTATACCTGGTGGTCCCGCGAGAATTCTCCCTGATGACAGAAATAGTTTTGTTGCCGTCTTTAACCCAGGTCCCGCCGGATTTATGATAAAAGGTTACCTTGACATTACGGGCAATGGCATCCCCGTTGTTATGTACCGTTACTGTAACAGTCGGCCCGGATAAACTTATATCAGAACTTGAAACAGTTAAATCCGCTTCAGCCGCTAACAAAGACGAGCCAAAAACCGTATTATTATTGAATCCGGTGATTTTCCAGCTTCCGCTTTCGTTGGCTATCCGCATGCCAATAACGGCGGAAGCGTCTTTGCTTGAGCCCGTCCGGGTATTACATTTCCTTTCAACATAGACATCCCAGATGGCCGATTTTGAATCAGAAGAAAAAATCTTTCTCTCCACCCGGCGGTCAAGCCGTATATTATTGTAATTATAAAAATCATTCTGGATTGACTGCTCGAATTTTATCCGGCTAGGAAACTTAGAAGAAAAAAGACGCATAAATCGCTGTTTATTCTCCTGTTCATAAAAACGCTCCATTTTTTCTAAAAGAGCTAAGATTGCCTCCTCCGGCCTCTTCTTCTGGTAAGCAATCTTTATAAAGGTGTTATAGGCCCTAAGTGTGCCTTCCTTGTTTTTAAAAAGAAACGAGAGGAATAAATCTTTATCAGACAAAGGCCGGTATTGATACAAAAAACCGCCTTCAGCGGCATTCATCTCCCGCCAGATTCTTCCTTTATCCAGAGAAATCTCCACCCCTTCAATGTCTTCCCCTGTTTTAAACAAAAAACTGATTTTACCCCCGGTGAGTTCATCTTTAAAAATACTCAAAGCGCTGTTTTCTTCTACCGTCTCGCCGTTAATTCTGACTGTGTTCTGCGCATAAAGAGACGGCGTAATAAAAAAAATGGCTAAAAACACCAATAATAATTTCTTAATCATTAATTCCCCCTTAAAACCGAACAGCTGCCTTTGCGGTCATCACCGTTTCGGAATAGTTGTCATCACCGTCAGGATAGGCATAATCCTTATAGTCGTAATTCACACTAAAGGTCAAATTGTCCTTTATACAGCGGGAGATGGAAAATACATAATTGGCGGTATTGTTATCCAGGGAATTTGAATAGTAATCACTATCAGAGAGATTTACCCTGGCTTCAATCGATAAAGCAGAAGGAAAATCCGCCCTCATCCCTAAAGAATGAGTTAAAAATAAATCCGCCTTCCCGGCCTCTTTATAATCCTCGTGATTTATATCCTCGGCGATATTCCAGCTAAAAATTACCTCTCTTATGGTAAAGTCCCCGTCTAACCCCAAAGTGATAGTATCAACATCTCTCTCCTGGGCCAGGTCAACCTTATCTTTAACTACGGTCCTGGTATACCCTATATTGCCGTAGAAAACCTGGAAATTTTTTCCCAGGTTCACCGAATAAGCTTGTGTCTCATCATTGGTATATTTATCCGTTGAATACCTCTTTCTGGAATCAAATCCGATATCACAATTAACCTCCCGGGGAAGAGAAAGCCCCAGGATTACTCCCGGATTAATTTGGCGGGTGGTGACGTAGAGATGATCGCTTAAATTATCCCGGTCTAAATGCAGATAATGCGTTAACTTGACGTTCCTGTGGGCATACCAGGCACCATCAAAAGAAATGGTTTCTAAATCAGCGGCGGTAAATCCACTGGTGGAATTAAAATTAGAACCGATTCTGGAATAGAGAGAAAGTAAAGAATAATTCCGGGTGTTTAAATCAAGGACGGCCTTACCGGCATAATCGTTTTTTGTCTTTACTTCATCTAAGTTCTTATCTGCATCGGTAAAACTATGGGCAAATTCAAAAGAAGAACTCAAGACATCATTAATCCGGTAAGCGGTATCCAGACTTACCACATCAACCAACACCTGCGGACTGCCTGAACTTAAAAAGGCCTTGTCATCTAAAGAACCTCCGTAATTAAGATTTAACTTGAGGTCCTTATCAAAAAAACTATTACCTAACTGGAATCCCCAAACGTATTTCCGGGTGTCAGAGTCATCACAGCGGGTTTCCCATAAATTTTCCCACCTTGAGGTATCAACCCCGGCCGCTAATTTAAAATGGGCTAAGTCGTCTTCCCCTAAATTTAACCTGAGTCCCTTTAAAGCGTTGTCCACGGAATAGCCGGAAAAACTGCTGTAAAAATCTCCGGCCAAGAATTCAAAAGAATCCTTTCTTAATCCAATAAAAAACTCCTCCAAACTCACATCCTGGAGATCCACTAACCGATCATCTGTTACCCGATAGGACATTGAGCCGAACAACTCTTTACTGAGAAAGGAACGGGTGAAATCGACTTGACCTTCATAAAGATAGGTAACTTTATTTTCCGGATAAAAGGAATTGCCGGTATTGCCTTCAACGTGGTAATAGGTTACCGTGACATCCTGCTCCCCTGATATATTGGCAAGAACAAAAGGCGGGAAAAAGACGATTATTTCAATTAAGACAATAAACTTAAGCAGAGTTTTCATAGATATATATTATTGCGCTTCCTTTAATATGACGTCAAGACAAATATTCCAAATAATTCCAAGCCGAAATCAGCATTAAAATGGTGCCCAAATAGTGTCCATGGCGGTGACAAATTGGCATAAATTGGTAATAATTGGTGCGAATGAAAACCTGTCAGAACTGTTTGAAATATAGGAAGATAAACGACAATTAAGATGAAATGAGAATTGGTAGATTTAGGTTTAGGAAACCTGTGCTCTATCCGGGCTGAGCTATTGGGGCAGCACTTTGTATAATGTGTAAACTAGAAACTAGGGACAGCGACTAGTTTTCCTTTTCCTAGGCCTTCCTTCTGGTAAGGGCCTCAGCCTTTTACCAAACATTTTCTCTATTTTTCCCACAAATAAATCTTTCCCTGAGGGCCTTCCGGTTAATGTATTAGATTTTATTTTATCTATTACAGCTTCATCTTCTCTCTCCACCAGATACTGCTTCCAATCAGATACAGCTATATAATCGCCTGCTTTTTCTAACTCTAAAATGCTTTTCCCTTTATTTAAATGTGCCTTTGCGCTGGACCATTTCCACTTTTCTGCTTTCTTTGCTATCTTAGCCCTTACCGGATTATTCTCAACATATCTTATAGCTTCATAAAGATGATATTCATCTAAGACACATGAGTAAAACCTCCCCTGCCAAAGATGCCCTTTCTGATTCTGCTTCGTATTATAGTATTGAGAATATCGCATATGACATGTATTGAATGTTCTTGCTAAAGAATCTTCTTTGTGTGGAATCGCTATCAAATGTACATGATTTAGCATAAGGCAATACGCTAAAATAGACAGCTTATAGTCAACACAATATTTTGACAACCATTTCAAATATTGTTCATAATCGACATCATCTGAAAAAGTTTTCTGTTTATAATTGCCTCGCTGTGTGATGTGATGCGGGTATCCTGGAATTACAACCCTTGCTATCCTTGGCATGATTAACCTATATTACTATACCACAACACAAAATCAATAGAAAACTAGTCGCTGTCCTTAGTTATTAGTTACTAGCTGATGGTTTCGTCAACAATATCACTTATCAATTCTCTTACGGATACGATTCTTTTCAGCTTTGCAACGTTACTTCCGGCAAACACAACTGCATTATCCAGGTCACCGATTACAGCGCTAAATAAGGCGTGGGCTATGCAGTAAGGAGCAGTGTTGGGATCGCACGTCTTAAGGCATTGATAGTTGCATTCAATCGGCATTCTTTCGCCACGCATTATTCTATCAATAAACTTAGTTCTTACCACCCTTCCCGGCATGCCGACAGGGCTGTTTATAATAACAACATCCTCTTCCCTGGCCGCAATATATAACTCTTTAAATTTATCTGCTACAGAACACTCGAAGGTAGCAACAAATCGTGTTGCTATCTGGACACCTTTCGCTCCCAATCTAAGGAATTCAGCAACATCTTTTCCGTCAAATATTCCTCCTGCGGCTATAACCGGGATATTTATGCCCAGCTCGCTTTTGAACCCCTCCACCACTTTTAAAACATCTACGACTAAATTCTTTAAGCTATTCCCTTTATGCGGTTCTAAATCTTCAAGTTTAAATCCTAAGTGCCCGCCTGCCAATGGACCTTCCACAACAATGGCATCCGGCAAACGATTGTAACGCTTCTTCCATGTTTTGATTATAATATTAGCTGCTCTCGCTGATGAAACAATTGGTATAAGCTTTATCGAGGTTTCCCCGGTAAATTCCGGCAGTCTCAAAGGTAAACCCGCCCCCGAAACAATGAAATCAGTCTTCTCCTTTACAGTAGTCCGCACCAAATCCTCATAGTTGCTCAAAGCTACCATTATGTTTACACCGACAACTCCCTGGCTCAATTTCTTAGCCTGACGGATTTCCCTTTGAAGTCCTTCTCTTGAGGCTTTAACAAAATTGGTTTCATTTTCTTCTGTGCCATAACCAAGACCTACGCTGGCGATGGTTCCCGCTGCACCGCAATTCGCAACTGCACTAGCCAAAGAAGCCGTAGAGATTTCAACTCCCATACCGCCTTGAATAATCGGTATCTTTATCTCTAAATCTCCGATGATAAGTGGTTCCAATTTCTTAACCATAACACCTGATATAGTCTTTTACTCTTCTTCTTGACATTTATCGAAGTCTATCCAAAATCACCAGCATCACACCTGAAAGCAAAATTAAACCCAGGCTGATTAACTGGGAAAGGGTGAGTGAAAAAAAATAGAAATTGGCTTCATAAAAACGGAATTTTTCTATAAAAAACCGGGAGAAACCGTAAAGAAAAACAAAAAGCCAGAAAAACCAACCGGTTCTCTTTGCTTGATACCGGGAGAAAGATTTGCTGTCTCGCAAGCTAACCAAAATGAGAAAAATAAAAAGAGCGGCCGCGGAAGAATAAAGCTGGGTAGGAATTACCGGAAGGCTAAACCGGCGGCCAGGCTCTATCAGGCCCGAAGATATCTGCTGGAGGCATACAGGGGAACTATCCCGGCAAGGAAAAAGAATCCCAAATCCCGGTGTAATCCGCCCGAAACAACAACCGTTCAAAAAACAACCAACCCGCCCGATGGCCAAACCCAGACTGATGTTGGGCGCGATTAAATCAGCAAATTTCCAGACGGGAATCTTTTGTTTCAAAAGAAAAAAAATCGCGCTCAAAGAGGCAAAGATAAAACCGCCGTAAAAAATTAAACCTCCCTGCCAGATTTTTAAAATATCCAGGGGATAGCTAAAATAATAATCATGATAAATCAGAACGTAGAAAAGACGCGCCCCCGCTAATCCTGAAACTAAAATGCAAAGGCAGGCGTCAATAATTTTATCCGGATTAATCCCCCGGGCAGCAGCTTTCTTCCAGCTTAGATAAGTAGCGGTTAAAAAAGCCAGGGCGACCAATGCCCCATAAGAATAAAGAGTCACCGGGCCCAGACGAAATAGAATGCGGTACATTAACCCCTTGCCTTCTTAGAACGACATTTATCTGTAAATCCCATTATTTTCTCCCGGGTACCTTCATCTATATTAACAAAGCACAAGCGCAAATAATAGCTGTCCTCGGTGAGACTTTTTTCTGCCTTTATCAAACGGGAAAAAATATAAATGGGATTATTTTCATCGGGCAATTTAACCTCAAGTTTCAATAAATTGTCGCAGAGAAGCATCTCTTCCTTTAATTGAGCCACTTCCAAAAGAATCCCTCCTCCGCTGATGTTCCGGCAGATGCCTAAAGAGGCCGGTTCTACATCTATATCCTTCAAGACCTTGGGAATGACGACATATTGCACCGGAAACAAAACATTAACTCTGGGGTGTCGTCTTCTTTCGTGTTTCTTCCAGTACTTAGCTCCAAATACCATTCTATTTTCCCTTTCCTTTACAAACTTTATGGCGTGCTCGGAGGGGGTCGAACCCTCAATCTTCGGCTCCGGAGGCCAACGCTCTATCCATTGAGCCACGAGCACACGCTTAAGTGCCCAAATCTGTCTTTATACGCAAGAGGTGCATAATATCCCGCCGGGTAATAATTCCAACCAATTCGTCCCCTTCAATAACCGCCAGCCGCCCAATCCCTTCTCGTATCATCTGATTTAAAACCTCAACGGCCTCTTCCTGGGGATGAACGGAAATTTGCGCTAATTCTCTATGCATCACCTGGGCAATCTGAACCTGCACCCAGCGTTCAGACGGCACCTCCTTGACATTTTGCAAAGTAACTAAACCCATGAAACGATTATGGGAATTAACCACCGGGAAACTTTTAAAATGATATTTCAAAAAATACCTGTCAACGACCTGGGATAAGGTTAGACTATCGGATACGGAAATGACCGGTTTTTTCATCATCTCTTTAACCTTAATTCCTTTGAGAACGTCTTTAATGACCACCTGGCGGTAACCGGTGTCCGCCGCCTGCTGTAAGAAAAATCCAATTAAAACCAGCCATAATCCTTGCAAAGTGTTTCGAAAAATAAAGGCGTTCCAGAATCCGAAAATAATTAAAAAAACGGCAAATCCCTTGCCAATCCGGCTGGTAATTAAAGTGGCAAATTTCAAGTCCTTGCGTTTATGCCAGATAGCTGCCCGGAGAATCCGGCCTCCGTCAAGAGGAAATCCGGGAATCAAGTTAAAGAAAAGCAAAACGCCGTTAATAATAGCCAGATATTTAAGTATGGCAATTACTTCAATCGGACCTCCTCGTGCTCCAAGAAAAAAACAAAAACAGCCAAAAAGGATTAAAAGAAGGAAACTGCAGACAGGTCCGGCTGCGGCCATCATAAACTCCACCCGGGGGTTTCTTGGTTCTTCCGCCAGCTGGGCGACGCCGCCAAAGAGAAAAAGAGTAATCTTCTTTATCGGAACTCCATTTTTCATCCCGATTAGAGAATGACTCAATTCGTGCAGAAAAACCGAGAGAAATAAAAGCAAAGAAGCAATAAAACCCATTAACCAATAGGAAAGATTGCTTAAGTTAGGATAAAAAGTCGGAAAATAGAATTTGGACAAACTCAAAGTAACGACGATAAAAATAATAAACCAGGTGTGATGCACCTCGATGCTAATACCGAAGATTTTCCCTAATTTTAAACCGCCGTTCATTTTTTTAACTCGGAGGTAACTATCTTTTTGATTGCCGCGACGACTTTCTTTTTTCCTTCTTTTGTGGTGAAACCGGCCGCTAAAGCATGGCCGCCGCCTTTAAAACTGCGGGCAATTTCACCTACATTAACCTTTCCGGTTGAGCGTAAATTTACCCTAAATAAACCTTTAGAGACTTCTTTTAAAAAAACCGCTGCTTCCACATTTTTAACCGCCCGCAAAAAATCAATATAATTTTCCGTCTCATAATATTCTATCCCGGCTTTAATAAAATCCCGGCGGTTTAAATAAGAGAAAATAACCTTGCTGGTTTTATCGAACCGCACGCGGTCAATAACCAGAGCAAAAACTTTTAAACTGTCCAAACTTTGGTTTTCAAAGACTTTCCTGAAAATTTTATAGACATCAAGGCCATGAGTTAAAAGTTCTTTGGCAATCTGTAAAATTTGAGGGGTGGTATTGCTGTATTGAAATCGGCCCGTATCGGTAACAACACCCACATATAGACAGAGAGCGATGGAGTAATCTAATTCCACTTTTAATCGGTTTGCTAATTGGAAAATTAAAGCGCAAACCGCCGCGCTTTGAGGGTCAACCACATTGATATCGCCAAAATTATCATTGTCGGGATGATGGTCGATATTCACGAACACCGAGGCTTTTTCAACCAATCCTTGCGCCTCGCCCAGCCGCTTTTTTGACCCGCATTCTAAAGCGACAAAAACAAATGGCTTCGGGGGGGTATTTTTTGCCTTTACAGATTTAACTCCGGGGAGAAAATCATATTTGGAAGGAATTGTATCAGGGTCAATCACCATCTCCACCCTTTTGCCCATTTTTTCTAAAATCAACCGCAGGGCAAGTACGCTTCCTAAAGCATCGCCGTCAGGATGTTCATGCGCCGCCAGAACAAAATTTTTGTGTTCCCTGATACACTCGAGTAATCTTTCCCAGTCCTTGCCCAAGTTATTCTCCTTTCCAAGAAAATCGCTTCGCGATAACCTTTTGGCGATTTTCGCCGTCCCCCTGTTTTGATTTCAAAGCCGTAGGCTGAGAAATCAAGGGGGGATGATATACTTTCCTATGCCAATTAACTAGCTGCCATTTTCCCGGGGAAAAATCTGCCTGATCCGGTGATTGAATTTCCAGAAAAACAATGAGGCCGAAAACATCTTGAGAATATATCCGGGAATAAAAGGAAGAACTCCCAAAGAAATTGCTTTACCGACACTCACCCTGGCAACAAGCATCAGATGAACAGTCCCTAATAAATACAGAGCCATACTGCCCGCAAAAACGCTAAAAACCACCCAGCCAAAAGTAGTCTTTTCCTTTACCTCGATAAGCCGGCCGATAATCCAGGCGCAGGCGACAAAACCCAAAAGATAACCGCCGGTCGGGCCGGCTAAATAGAGCAATCCACCGCCTCCGGCAAAAACCGCCAACCCTCCTGCCCCTAAAAGAAGATAGCTTATTTGACTAATTGCACCCCATCTTTTGCTTAAACATAGCCCGGCCAAAAAAACAAAAAAGGTTTGAGCGGTAATGGGCACCGGGGTAAAAGGAAGAGGAATTCGAATGAAAGCTCCCATGATAGTTAAAAAAGTAAAAGTAATCGTCCCGACAGCCACACACACTGTCTTGCCCGCAATCACCTCTTTCTGCAGTACTCCTGATTCACTATGAATATTCATCTTTTAATGGGGCCTTTTCTGTTCTTCCTTAATAAGTTTATATTCAACGCTGTCAATTAAAGCCTCCCAGCTGGCTTCAATAATATTTTCGGAAACCCCGACGGTTGACCAGGAACTTTCGCGGTCAGCCGATTCAATTAATACCCTGACCTTAGCCGCCGTGCCCGCTTTGGCGTCTAATACCCTAACTTTAAAATCGGTCAGATGCATCCCTTTAAGAGAGGGAAAAAATCTTTCTAAGGCTTTTCTTAAAGCACTATCCAGGGCATTGATCGGGCCATCGCCGAAAGCTCTGCATATTTCTTTCTCACCTTTCACCTTCAATTTAGTCGTTGCTTCGGAGACAAGTTTCCCGGCTTGATTGACCACCTTTACTTCAAAACCCTCAAGTTCAAAAAAAGGGCGGTAATGCCCCATAATCTTCTTGAGTAAAAGCTCAAGGGAAGCCTCCGCCGCTTCAAACTGATAACCTTTATATTCTAAGTTTTTTACCCGGTCCAGAATCGTTTGAGTCTGGGGAGTTTCTTTAGTCAGATCCAGATTCAATTCCCTGGCTTTAAGAAGAATATTGCTTTTTCCTGAAAGTTCGGAAACCAGAATACGCCGGCGGTTTCCGACTAATTCAGGATTGATATGTTCAAAGGAACGGGGCGTTTTTTTAACTGCATCCACATGAGTTCCTCCTTTGTGGGCAAAGGCACTGTTACCCACATAGGGCTGCTTCTCATCAGGGATAATATTAGCTACCTCGTTTACAAAACGCGAAATTTCACGAAGATACTTCAATTTTTCATCACTCAGGCAATCAATGCCCAATTTCAATTTTAAATTCGGAATAATAACGCAAAGGTCGGCATTACCGCAGCGTTCCCCGCAGCCATTAATTGTTCCCTGCACCTGCGTTACCCCGGCCTCGACCGCCGCCAGGCTGTTGGCCACCGCCATCCCGTTATCATTGTGAACATGAATCCCTAAAGGCACTTTGGTCATTTTTGATACCACCCCGACCGCCTTTCGAATGTCCCGGGATAAAGTTCCGCCGTTAGTATCACAAAGCACCAGCCAATCCGCTCCCGCTTTCTCAGCCTTCTCCAGGGTCTTTAAGGCATACCCCTGATTTTCTTTGTACCCGTCAAAAAAGTGTTCCGCGTCAAAGATAACTTCTCTTCCGTTATTCTTTAAAAAAGCGATGGAATCATAAATCATCCGAAGATTTTCTTCTAAACTGGTCTTAAGCACTTCCTTGACGTGAAGCACCCAGCTCTTTCCAAAAATGGCAACCGCCGGGGTTTCTGCCTCCAGGACTATTTGTAAATTCCTGTCTTTTTCTGCCGCTGCATTTGCTCTCCGGGTAGAGGTAAAAGCAACCAGTCTGGCTTTCTTCAAGGATAACTCTTTGGCTTCTCTAAAAAAATCGATATCCTTAGGGTTAGACCCGGGCCAGCCACCTTCTAAATAATCAAGGCCAAATTGGTCAAGTTTTTTAACAATATGAATTTTATCTTTTACCGAAAACGAAATTCCTTCACTTTGTGCTCCGTCGCGAAGGGTGGTGTCATAAATTTTCATTTTTCTTGTTTCCCCAGATTAAATTTACGGTGAATTGCCTGTACTGCTTTTTTCACTTCCCTTTCTCTAATTACGCAGGAAATTTTTATCTCTGAAGTGCTAATCATTTCTATGTTAATCTTCTTGCCGGCCAGAGCCTTAAACATCTTGGCCGCTACCCCGGCATGGGTGCGCATTCCCAGACCCACCAGAGATACCTTGGCTATTTTTGCATCCGCGATAACTTGTTTAGCTTTAAGACGGCCTTTAACCTTTTTCATTACCTCCAAAGTTTTTTTCAAATCATTCCGGGAAATGGAGAAGGAGATGCTGTTTTTCCCGTTTTTGCTGGCACTTTGAATAATCATGTCAACATTGATATTCTTCTCGGCTAAAGCGCCAAAAAGGTAAGCCGCTACCCCCGGGCTATCCGGAATATCAACAATTGAAATCTTGGCCTGGTTTCTATCATAGGTAACACCGCTAATAACCACTCTTTCCAGCATTTTCTTTTCTCCTCCAATTAAAGTTCCCGGCCGATTGTGGCGGCTGGAACGCACATGGACAACTACATTATATTTCTGAGCAAAACCTAAGGAACGAGCTTGCATTACCCGGGCGCCGGCGCTGGCCATCTCTAACATTTCCTCATAGGAAATTCGAGAAATCTTTTTTGCCGCAGGCACCATACGAGGGTCGGCGGTAAAAACCCCGTCAACATCAGTAAAAATTTCACAGTGTTCTGCCCCGAGCACGGAAGCCAAGGCGACAGCCGTTAAATCGGAACCACCCCGGCCCAAAGTGGTAATATCCTTTTTGCTGACACCTTGAAATCCGGCCACAACTACAATATAGCCGTCTTCAAGAAGCCTCTTCAGATTTTTCGTCTTTATCTTTTTAATCTTTGCTTTGGTATGAGAACTATCGGTAACAATACCAAGTTGATGTCCGGTTAAAGAAATGGCCCTGGCCCCTAATTTATCTAAAGCCATACTGAATAAAGCAATAGAGATTTGCTCGCCGGTAGTGAGGAGCATATCCAATTCCCGGGCAGAAGGAACAGCTCTGCCGCTGACGCTTAAAGCCACTTGAGATAAGCAGTCGGTATGCTTGCCCGGAGCAGAAACTACCACCACTACCTGGTAACCTTTTTTTTGAACGGCGATAACCCTTCGGGCCGCTTTCATTATTAATTCGGGATTAGGCTCATAAAGAGAACCGATATCTATTGAGGAACCCCCAAACTTCTGAACAATAATTTTCATTATACTGCCCGGCCGCCTTTCAAGTTGATGAAATGCGGCATTAAATTGTATCCCTTGTTGAAATGGATGGAGCTTTTCTGGGCCTGCTTCTCCGAAAAAGTCTTAAAATTATTTTTTTTCACCTCGGAACCCCAGATAACAAAAGGAACCGCCTCCCTGGTATGAGTGCGAAGAGCAATCGGGGTAGGATGATCAGGTAAAACCATAACCCGATAACGGCGGGGTTTTTCAAGCCCAGCTAAAATCCGGCCCAATAATCTCCGGTCGAAATCTTCGATTGTTTTTATCTTAGCCACAATATCCCCGTTATGCCCGGCTTCATCAGGAGCTTCCACATGAACAAAAACAAAATCAGTTTTAGTAAGACAGGCTAAGGCCGCTTCGGCCTTCCCCTCGTAATTAGTATCATAATAGCCGGTTGCCCCCGGCACGTCAATCACTTTAAGCCCCAGATATTTACCCAGGCCTTTAATTAAATCTACCGCCGAAATCACCCCGCCTCTTAAGGTATATTTTTCCCAGAAACCGGGCAGTTTGGGACGGCCGCCCTGTCCCCAAAGCCAAATCATATTAGCGGGATTTTCCCCCAGGTCGATACGCACCCGATTGACATCCTGCTTCTCTAATAAGTCTTTAGAATGCTCGGTAAGTTCCCTGATTAGAGACCCCTTTTCTCCTTGGGGAAGAAACTCCTTATAGGGCTGGTTCAAGATATCATGAGGCGGATAACATTTTATGTTCTCCGCGGCACTCTTTTCTTTTTTTAATTTCTTGAAAAATTTCTCTTTCAATTTATCGTGACCGGAAGAATCCGGCTCAAAAACTTTTGTTTTTGCGACCATCAAATTCCGATAACTCACCCCGGGATAAAAACGAATGTCTTTATCCCCTAACTTTTTATTAATCATCTCCATCAAAATACTGCCTTCCTGACTTTGAATGTGACCGGCGCTGTAATCAGTCAAAAACTCATGGTCAACAGTAACTAAATTACAGCGAAAAGCAACCTCTTCATCGCTTAATTTTATTCCGCGGCTGGCCGCCTCAAGAGGACCGCGGCCGGTGTAATATTTAACCGGATTGTATCCCAGAAGAGAAAGAATGGCTACATCACTTCCCGGAGTCATTTTAGCCGGAACATTTTTTGACAAGCCTATCTGGCCCTCCCGGGTGAGTCTATCCAGATTAGGTGTTTTAGCAATTTCAAGCGGTGTTTTATAATTCAACTCTTTCAGAGGATAATCCGCCATTCCATCCGGGACAAGAACAATAAATTTCGTTTTCATCTTTTATCCTTATTACTCATACCAATTTCTTCGATCACTGCCTCAACCCGAGCCGAAACAAGCTTTGGTTCCTTAACTGTCTGTATAGCGCGGTCGGGATCCTTTAAGCCGTGTCCGGTTAGAATACAAACGACCGTCGGAACTCTGCCTGAAGCCGCCCGGCGGAAAAATTGGGTTTTTTGCAATTTAATCACACCGGCTAAAGATGCCGCCGAAGCCGGCTCCACAAATACTCCTTCAAATTCAGCTAAAAGTTTGTAGGCTTCAAGGATTTCCTCGTCGGTGACTTTATCAATTAATCCACCCGACTCATCACGGGTTGCCTCTGCCTTTCTCCAGCTGGCGGGATTGCCGATTCTAATCGCCGTAGCCATCGTTTCCGGATTCTCAATTATTTTTTCCTCGACAATCGGCGCCGCGCCGGAGGCCTGGAAACCCAGCATTTTGGGCAGATTCCTTATTTTTCCCTTATGGAAATATTCCTGATAGCCTTTCCAATAGGCGGTAATATTTCCGGCATTGCCTACGGGCATCGCCTGAAAATCAGGGACCTCCAGGTGGTCACAAATCTCAAAAGCAGCCGTTTTCTGCCCTTCAATTCGATTAGGATTCAAGGAATTGACCAGCGTAATCGGGTATTTCTCGGTAATTTCTCTAACCAAAGTTAAAGCTTGGTCAAAATTGCCTTTGACAGCCAAAACCTGCGCCCCGTGAATCAGCGCTTGGGCCAGCTTGCCCAAAGCAATAGCCCCCTGCGGAATTAAAACTACGCATTTCATCCCTGCCTGGGCCGCATAGGCGGCGGCTGAAGCTGAAGTATTTCCGGTAGAAGCGCAAATGACCGCTTTACAGCCTTCCTCTAAAGCTTTAGAAATGGCAACGGTCATTCCTCTATCTTTAAATGAGCCGGTCGGATTCAATCCCTCATATTTCAGATAAAGATTAACTGTCCCGTCCAGGTAATTAGATAATTTCTCCGCCTGTATCAGAGGGGTATTTCCCTCTTTCAAGGTTATAATCGGCGTTTTCCCGGTAACCGGTAAAAACTCTTTATAATGCCTGATTACACCAGGCCAAAGCATTATTCCCATCTCTCTCTATTTAATAATTCTGATTCAGACATTGGAATTCAGACAGAAAGGCAGACTATAGACATTAGACTTCAGACTTTTCTATGTAAACAGTCAACCTCTGGAGTATCCTTCCTGATTTTTTGCCTATAATTCTTTTAATCTCTATTTATTTTTTTCACCTTAGTCTATTGTCTGTGGTCTATCGTCTATGGTCTATTTTAATAAGGTAATTCGTGGTCGTCAAATATTTCAGCTGTATTATTTGTGCCGATACTGCAAGTTGGATTATCGACGAGGATTCCCGGCGTATACTCTCCGTTGTCCGGGCAAACAGGAGCCACCCTTATAAAGTCCGGAACTAAATCTGTTATATAAATTTCTTCATCAAGAGCCGCTCCGTAAGAAAAACTCCAACGTTCCTTGGCCGCCTCAATCTGTTTAAGATTAGTAAGACAAAGTTTAGCATTTGCCTCCCGTCTAGCCCGCAAAAAATTTGGCAAAGCCACGGCAATTATCAAACCCAGAATACAAATTACAATCATTACTTCAACTAAAGTTAACCCCAATTCCTTTTTCCTCATTCACCTAACACCTACTCCCTATTCCCTATCACCTATGAGCTTTTAAACTTCCTCTACCCTAATGGCAACTGTTTTACCTTTGACGACAGAGAGCTTATCTATTTGCCCTAAGGCCCGGCGCATATTTTCTTCCAGGGCTTTGTGGGTCATCATCACAATGGGAACAGTCCGGCCTTCCTTCCTTTGTTTTTGTATTACTGAAGCAATGCTTATGTTTTTTCTCCCCAGAATCCGGGAAATCTTAGCCAGAACTCCGGGATTATCCAAGGTGGTAAAGCGAACATAATAACGCGATTCCAGTTTGTTGATAGGGGAAACTTTTTTGGAGAGTGCATCATATAAAAAAGAATTCACCCTGCCTTTTCCGCCCCGAATAAGTTTGCCGGCAATATCGCAAATATCACTGACTACAGAACTGGCCGTGGGGAGTTGTCCGGCTCCGGCTCCGTAAAAAATTAATTCACCGACCTTATCTCCCTTGAGACAAACAGCATTAAAATTATGCCTTACCGAGGCTAAAATATAATCAGCCGATATTAAAACCGGATGAACCCTGGCTTCAATCCGACCCTGCTTTTCCTTGGCTATGGCTAAAAGTTTCACCGCGTAACCTAATTCGCGCGCATACCGGATATCCTGGAGAGTTATTAAATCAATCCCCTCCACATAGATATCGGATAAGGCAACAGAAGTGCCAAAAGTCAACGAAGCAAGAACCGCCAGTTTATGGGCTGAATCCAATCCGCTGATATCCAGACCAGCATCGGCCTCGGCATATCCTCTTTTCTTTGCCTCCTGGAGCGCTTCATTAAAGCTGTAATTCTCCTCTTCCATCCGGGTGAGAATGTAATTGGAGGTGCCGTTAATTATTCCCCTCAGCTCTTCGATTTTGTTAGCCAGGAGACCTTCTTTAATAGAACGAATCAAAGGAATACCGCCGCAAACACTGGCTTCATAGCCAACTTCGGCATTATTCTCCCGGGCTAATTTAAAAATTTCCTTCCCGTGTTTAGCCAACAGGGCTTTATTGGCGGTTACTACCGATTTGCCTTTTTTAAAAGCATTGGTCATATAATCCTTGGCCGGATGCTCTCCTCCGATTAATTGGACGACAATATCTATTTCCGGATCAGAGAGAATATTTTTTGCCTCCCGGCTTAAAATTTTTCGGTTGACTTTAACTGAACGCGCCTTATTGATATCCAGATCAACAATGGATTTTAGCCGAAGTTGGGCACCCACCCTGCGGGATAGGTGTTTTTTTCTCTCCTTCAAAATCCTTACTACGCCGCTGCCGACCGTCCCCCAGCCGATTAAACCAATATTTACCTTATTCTTCATATTTTCTCCCTGTACTACGTGTGGTACTGTCAAAAATATCTATTAAATCACCAATAACCAAGATACAAGATACAAATAAATTCCAATATTCGATAACCAATCACCAAACATAATTTTATTATATTTTTTGGTTATTTGAATTTGGTTATTGGTCATTATTTGGTTATTGTTTCTTGGTTATTGTATCTTGTATCTCGTATTTCAATTTTTTTATCTTTGTTTTTCACGAGATACGAAATACAACATACGAGATACGAGTTTGGTCGGGACGATCCGATTCGAACGGACGACCTCTCCCACCCCAAGGGAGTGCGCTGCCAAGCTACGCCACGCCCCGCCGCATTATTTCACTATTGCCTCGATTAATCTAAGTCCCCTTTTTACCCGCCGCAGCAGTCCCCGGTAATCCGCATCTTTGTCAACCGCCTTTCTCTTTTTCTCGGCTAATTTCTTCTTCGCTCCGGCGACGCTGTAAAGCTTTTCATATAAACAGCTCTTAATCTCCAGAAATTTCTTGAGGTCATCACGGTGATATTTCTGAAACTGCTTTTTATTCTTCCGTCTTTGTTTAACTTTAAATTCCCTGTCCCAATATCGCAAAACATGCGGTTTAACCCTTAGAAAATTGCCGGCTTCGGCCAGGGTGTAATACAATTTTTTAGGCAGATTTACTTCCATTTAGGTTAATCTTTTTCTGACTTAGCTTTACGAGTCATCAAATCTTTAACCGCTTGAAGAGGAGACTTCCCTCCAAACAATACTCTTTTAATTTCACCGGTAATCGGCATCTCAATATTTAACCGACGGGAAAGTTCATCTGCCGCCCGACTGGTATTTACCCCTTCAACTACCATTTCCGTTTCAGCCAAAGCCTGCCCCAAGGTTTTTCCCTTTCCTATCTCCTCCCCCAGTCTGCGGTTACGGCTGTAAGGGCTGACACAGGTAGCAATCAAATCACCCATTCCGGAAAGACCGCTAAAGGTGGCTAACTCCGCCCCTAAAGCCACTCCTAACTTTCTTATCTCTACTATTCCCCGGGTTAAAAGAGCGGCTTTGGTATTATCACCATAGCCTAATCCGTCCGATATCCCGGCGGCCACTGCCACAATGTTCTTAAGCGCCCCTCCCAGCTCAACCCCGATTAAATCCGAGCTGGTATAAACCCGGAATCTTTCCGTCATAAAAACCTTTTGAATAACTTCGGCAAAATCTGAAGACCGGGAAGCCACAACTACTGAAGTTGGAATTTCCCGGCTGACTTCCTCAGCATGACTCGGGCCGGATAAAACAGCCAGATTAGCCTTTCCCACTTCTTCCTGAATTACCTGACTCAACCTTTTGTTGCTCAATAATTCTAATCCTTTGGAAGCACAGACTAAGAAACTACCTTTTCCTGAATTCTCCCGGACAATCATCCGGGAAACCTCCCTGACGGCAAACGAAGGGACAGCCATAACCGCAATTTCGGCTTTCTCCAAAGCTTCACCGAAATCAGCGGTCACTAAAATCTCCTCAGGAATTTTTATCCCGGGAAGAAACTTAACATTTTCTCTCGTTTCTTTTAAAATTCCGGCGTAATCGGGGAAAACTTCCCAGAGCCTTACCTGATGTCCTTTTTTGTGAAGAAGAACAGCCAGGGTCGTTCCCCAGCCACCGGCTCCTAAAACACAAATTTTATTAGCCACTTTTCGAAAAACTAAATTTCCTTTCTTGGTGCCGAATTAATCTTTTAATATTCTCCTTGTGACGCCAAAGAATAAGCAGGGCCAAAATCGAGCTATAAGTAATTTGCAAAGTTGAACTTAACTCTCTCCCGGCCGAATACAACCAGACAAAAAGAGGCAAGGTTAAAGCGGAAATCACTGAAGACAGAGAAACATATTTACCTAACATTAATACCAACAGCCAAACTAAAATCACAGATAGGACTATCGTTGGATAAATAGCCAGGCAAACTCCTAAGGTAGCGGCTACCCCTTTACCTCCTTTGAATTTGAGAAAAACCGGCCAATTATGGCCGATAATAGCCGCCAAGCCGGCAAAAAGAGGCAAAAGAAGCGAAAATGTAATTTCTTTCAAAGAACCAATGTTAAAAATTCGCAGACTATTTATAAATATCCAGTATCCTCCCCGGACAGCTATGCATCCCTTTCCCACATCAACAATCAAAGTAATTATTCCAGGCAAAACCCCGGAAACACGAAAAGCATTGGTTGCTCCGACATTACCGCTGCCTAATTTACGAATATCCCGGCGGGTAAATATTTTGCCGATAACATAAGCAGTGGGAAAAGAGCCGATAAGATATCCAACAACAATAATAATTAAAGCTAAGAAGAAAAGTGTATTCATTTATTCTCGTTCAGCAATCTGCTTCCCTGACGGATATAATCAAGCCCGGAAAGAAGAGTAAAAACTGCCGCGGCATACCAAAAGAAACACGAAAAAGTAAAATTCAAGAGGATGCTAATCACGGTCGCCATCTGGAAAAAAGTAGTAAGCTTGCCCAAGCGGCTGGGAATAACTTCCAATTGCCCGGTGATAAAATGAATTATCACCGCCCCCAGGACAATAATGATATCCCGGCTGATTACGGTTATTACTACCCAGGCCGGCAAGGTTACGGGAAGCTGCGCCCGGCTCAAAGAAATAAAAGCGCTGACCAAAAGCAGCTTATCCGCCAGAGGGTCAAGAATACTTCCCAGTCTTGTCTTTTCTCCTTTAGCCCGGGCAATTATTCCGTCAACAAAATCAGTTAAAACAGCTAAAGCAAAAAGGCATAAGGCAATTATCCTGAGCTTCTCATTTTCCGGCCGATAATAAACAATACAGATGAGAAATAAGGGGACTAAAAGTATTCTTAAAACGGTAAGTTTATTGGCTAATCGCATTTTTCTAACGATAAGGTGAAAGCACTTCTCTTAATTTATCCCCATTTAATTCTAATTCAACCATAATCTTTCTTTCTTTTAGAAACCGCGTCTTTCTTATCCGGGCCTGATTAACCAGACTGAGAACCTCAAGTTTTGCCTGAGGATTTCTTTCCAGAATAGTTCCAACCCGGGACAGGGGAGTAATATACAAATCTTCGATTTTTCGCATTAAGTTAAACATTGCTTCGCTATAGGCTGCTTCTGCGGCTAAGCGCCGCACCTGCCTGGGATCTTCCAGTTGAAAGCAAGCCTCTGCCTCCCCTTGAGCTCTGATTTTTGAAGGAATTGCCTCTTTGAAGGGATAGGCAAGCGGAATACATCCCTGAATAAAAAAAATTAAACAGAAAGCTAAGTTTAACTTTGCTTTAGCATTCACTTTTTTATATGCCTACCAATTTAGCCAGATGGTCTTCCGCCGGTTTGAATTTGGAATCCAACTCTAAGGTTTGGGTAAACATCTTTTTAGCCTCAAGCATCATATTTTTGCTTTCATAAACCAGACCCAAATTATAGTACCCTTGAGGATTTCCCGGCTCTAATTCTATTACTTTTTGGAAAGCAGAAAGGGCTTCTTCATATCTCTGATTGAGAAAATAGAGTTTACCTATATCCAGATAATCTTCAGCCTTTTTAATTTCTTCCTTTTTCTCTCCGGACATTCCTATTTTTTCTTTCCTGTTTTTTCCCGTCGTTTTCTTTGACTGGGTTTCTCATAATGCTCGTGCCTTCTAATCTCCTGGATTATTCCTTCGCGATCCACTTTCTTCTTAAATCGGCGCAGAGCTCTTTCTAAAGGCTCATTTGGCCTTAATTCGACTTTTGACAATTCTCTTACACCCCTTTCTCGGGCAATATTACCCTTTTAGTATATCCTGCATATTAAAATAACATAGCATACTTCAGAACCTTTGTAAAGGAGTAACTTTTCTTCTTTTCTTCTTGCCTTACCAATCAATTTGGGTTATAATCAGGGTGTAAATCTAAAGGAGGAAATAATGGTAAAAAAAGAAAAATACACCAGGCAAACAGTCCTTTCCAAAGTTTCGGATGAAAAAGTAAAAATTATTCAGCTCTGGTTTACCGATATCCTGGGAATTCTTAAATGTGTATCTATCACCAGTAACGAATTGAAAGAAGCCTTTGACTATGGCAAGGGCTTTGACGGCTCTTCGATAACCGGTTTTGCCGAAGCTGAAGAAAGCGATATCGTCGCTAAACCGGATCCGGCTACTTTCCAAATTTTGCCCTGGCAGACTGACCGCCCGCGTATTGCCCGGCTTTTTTGCGACATTCTAACCCCTGAAGGCAATCCTTATCCGGGTGATCCCCGTTATGCCCTGAAGAGAAATATCGCTCGGGCAAAAAAGATGGGATTCCGGTATTGCGTCGGCCCTGAACTGGAATATTTCTATTTTAAGAACGATAAGGCCCCGGAAATTATTGATGAAGGGACCTACTTTGAAGTCATACCTAATGACCTGGCTAATTATCTTCGCAACCAGAGCATTAAAATGCTGGAAGAAATGGGTGTAACCGTTGAATCCAGTCACCATGAAGTTGCCCCCAGCCAGCACGAAATTGACCCAAAATACGACGAAGCGCTTATCACCGCTGACAATATCATTACCTGCCGGATGGTTATCAGGGAAATTGCCCAGCGCAATGGCGTCTATGCCACCTTTATGCCTAAACCTCTACTTGGCCTAAATGGCAATGGCATGCACCTGCATCAGTCCTTTAAACAAGGAGATAAAAATATCTTCTTTGATGCCGATGATAAATATCACCTCTCGGAAACCGCCAAACAATTTATTGCCGGGCAGCTTATCCATGCCCGGGAAATTTGCGCTTTAACCGCCCAGTGGGTCAATTCTTATAAACGCTTAGTCGCCGGATATGAAGCTCCTGTCTATATATCCTGGGCACAGCGCAATCGGACCACCCTTATTCGCGTTCCTCATTATCATCCGGGAAACGAACAGGCAACCCGCACCGAACTGCGTTGTCCGGATCCCGCCTGCAATCCTTATCTGGCATTTTCCGTTATGTTAGCGGCCGGATTAGAAGGCATTGAGAAAAAATACAAACTGCCTCCCCCAGTTGAACCAAACATCTACAAGATGAAGATGTCAGAAATAGAAACCAGGAAATTGGTTGCCCTTCCCGGCAGCCTTTTTGAAGCCATCCAGGAAACAGAAAAAAGCCGGTTCGTTAAAAAAGCCCTGGGCGAACACATCTTCAATCGCTTCCTTTTAAATAAACATAAAGAATGGGAGGACTATCGCATTCAGATAACCTCCCATGAATTAAAAAAGTACCTGCCGATTCTCTAACTGCGTTTCGGCACCGCCGGCCATTGTCTCTTAAATGCAGCCTGGGCTAAGATACTTTTTACCCGATAAATGAAACTTGACTGAAATCCCTCCCGCCGTAATCGGTCAAAATTATATTTCTTATCAACCATAAAATATAATAAACGGTCAGCTTCTTTATAAGTAACCCCTAATTCATCTTCGTCAATCTGGCCCTCCCATAACCCGGCCGAAGGAGGCTTTTTGATAATTGTCTGAGGAATACCCAGATGATTGGCTAAGGTGTAAACCTGTGTTTTATACAAACTGCCCAGCGGGGCGATAGCACAGGCCATGTCTCCCCAGAGAGTGCAATAACCTAAAAGACTTTCGCTTCTATTGCCGGTGCCTAAAACCAGCGCATTTAAAAAGCGGGAACGGTCGTAGAGAATAATCATCCGTATCCGGGCCATAATATTTCCTTTTCCAACTTTATCCCGCGCACACCCGACTAAAAAACAGGCGGCATCAACCGCTGCAGAGATATCAATCTCTTTAGTTTCTATCTTAAGGTTCTCGGCAGCCAGTCTGGCGATGGTTAGATCGGTTATAAAAGCTTTCCCATAAGGCAGTAATAATCCTATCACGTTATCCTTCCCTAAGGCTTTTACGGCCAGATAAGCCGCTACGGTAGAATCAATTCCGCCGGAAAGCCCGATAACAACCTTAGAAAATCCCCGCTTATCTACCTCTTCCTTTATGAATTCAACTAACTGCTTTTTAACTTTCAAAGGATTTATCTCAAAACTTTGCATTCTTCCCTCCCGAATAAACTTACCGTTTTGTCAAAGATATCTATTAAATCACCAATTACCTAAATCACCAATCACCAAGATACAAGTTACAAACAATCATCAATATTCAATAACCAATCATCAAACCTATCAGTTTATTACTAATTTTATCATATTTTTTGGTTATTTGAATTTGGTTATTGGTTATTATTTGGTTATTGTTTCTTGTATCTTGGTTATTTTATCTCCATACAACTTTTTACACTACTAAATTCATTCTTCCCCAAACAGCAATTTTCTTATCTATCATAATTAAAATGCCCATAATACCGGAAATAGTTTTTCCCCAGGCTAAAGCTAAAGATATATCCTTTATATTTTTCACCCGGTTGCCTATCGCTGTAGCCGCAGCATCAGCTAAGCTGGCCTGATGGGAGAGAACAACTACCGCATCAGCTTTTCCAAAACTTAAAGAATGGCCGAGTTTCCCGGATGAAGTACAAATCCCCAACGGAGAATCTTCCGGAGAAACTTCCAATGCCAATTTATCACCAAAATTACCATTCTCGGTATATATTCCAATCCTCCTTTTTTTCTTAGTGGTAATAAAAACATCTCCTCCGTTTTCTACCAACACCTGAGAGGAGAATGGCAGGAGAGCTTCTCCCGCTTTCTGAGCAAAAAGTCCGGCAACCGCAGCCATCGGACCCACCCCTGCTAAACCGGCGGCCTCCGCCATCTCTTGAATCAAGGCCGGCGCCTTCGGTTCAGGGTGATAAGGTGCAAGCGTGATAGAAAAATCGGGATGATACTTGATATAATCTTCCAGGATTTTACGCCCGTCTAAAATTGCCTGCCGGGCAATCCGTCTTAAATCCTTGTCAGCCGAAATTAAAAGATCTGTCTCCTTTTCTCTTACGGTGAAATTTACCAGGTCTTCTTCTTTAACAGACCCACGATAATTTTTTTCTACATACATATTTTCGTCTTCCGTATACTGTCGTTCGTATATCGTGATTCTTAAACAGGAAAAAATACTTGCGGTATACGAAATACGGAATACGATATACGGTCTTTAGTTTGGTTTATAAATGATCGGAACCTTGACGAAAAGCTCTTTGGCTCTCAAATTCCCGGGAAACGGAGGAAACGGATTGGCTTTTTCTATGGCATTAATTGCGGCGGTGTCAAGAATTAAATAATTCGACGATTCCACAATATAGACATTTTTTAAATTGCCATCGGGCAAAAGGATAAATTTCAGCTGAACCCTGCCCTGAATATTTTGGTTAAAAGCCGGCGAAGGGTAGATTATCTCCTTTTGTATGCAAGCTCGCAAAAGATGAGCGTAGTCAAAAAATAAATTGGATGAGCAATTGCCTTCAAGATTAATCAAATCAAGTTCAAATTGCTCGGCAATTATCACCTTCTTATCATTCGTCTCTTCGTAATACTTTTTCTCTATCGGCTGAGCACAAACATCAGCCGCCCGGTTTGCTTTCTTTAACTCTACCGGATTATTCTCTGCTATCTTCTTTTTATCTCCAGCCGAAACTTTGTTTTTCCTGACTTTTGAAAAAACTACCTCCATGAATTTTGAGGGTGATTGATGAGCTTGGGGGGGAGTAAAACAAGGCAAAAAACCCAGGCTGAAATGGATACATAAAGAAATGACAAAACTGAGCCTCAATAATGAATAACTGCCCAACTGGATTCCCCCGGGTGTTTTTCTTTTTTATACCACCTCTTCGGTGCCTTGTCAATAAAATAACCAATAATCAAGAAACAATAATCAAACAATGACCAGTAACCAAATTCAAATAACCAAAAAATATAGTAAAATCATGTTTGGTAATTGGTTATTGAATATTGGTGATTGTTTGTAACTTGTATCTTGGTTATTGGTAATTAAAGTTGAAATCTCTTAGAACCTATCTTACCTTTCCGATTCGATAAGGAGGCCAAAAAATAAACAGCGCCTTGCCGACAACATTTTCCCCGGGCACAAATCCCCAATAACGGCTGTCCTGGCTATTGGCGCTATTATCGCCTAAAACATAAAAATGGCCTAAAGGCACCTCAATTTTTCCGCTTCCATAGGACGACCCGGAAGCGTAATAATAAATATTGACAATTTCCTCGGGTTCAGTCAGCTTAAGTCTATCAATGTAAATATCTCCGTTTTTTATTTCTACTTCCTCCCCGCCAACGGCAATCACTCTTTTAATAAAATTTTTCTTGGGTTCTGCCGGCGAACGAAAAACAACGATGTCTCCTCGTCTGGGCGGATGAAATTTGTAAATGAATTTATTTGCCATGATGCGGTCATTGATAGGCTTTGACTGTAAAGTGGGCACCATAGAATCAGAGGGAATCTTAAAAGATTGAACAATGAATGTACGAATAAAGAGGGCTAAAACCACGGCGATAATCACCGTCTCCAGATATTCTCTAAAAATCGATTTTTTCCTTTTCATTTTATTTCCCTTCCCCAATTAGAACTCAACACCGGCCATTCTTTTGCCTTCAAGGAGCAATTGCTGAACATCCTCTAAGGATTTTGCCTCCGTATAAATACGCAGTAATGGTTCGGTACCGGAGAACCGCATTAGAAGCCAACTTTCATCCTCAAGGATGAATTTATAGCCATCTTTTGAATTAACATTCTTCACTTTTTTTCTTCCCAAACTTTTCGGTAAGGAGTCTCTGAGCTTTTTCAGGTATTCCTCTTTTTTGATTGGAGAACACGGCACATCTACCCTTTGATAAAAAGACGGCCCGAATTCTTTCTCCAGATATTTCAGGATTTCTCCTAAGGATTGCCTCCTTCTGCCCATCATTTCTAAAAGTAGAAGTCCGGCCAGTATCCCGTCTCTTTCCGGCGGTCGTCCTTTAAATCCATAACCGCCGCTTTCCTCGCCGGCCATCAGGATATCCTGGTCAAGCATATACTGAACCGCATACTTGAAACCGATAGCCGTCTCATAAATCGGCAGTTGAAACTTTCGGCCTATTTTATCAAGGAGAAAACTACAGGCAATACTTTTAACCAGGCCGCCTCGCCAGGGGCGGCTTTCAAGCAAATGCAGTAAAAGCATAGAAAAAACCAATTGGGCGTTAATATAGTTTCCCGCCGCATCGACTATTCCCAATCGGTCTGCGTCTCCATCCGTCGCCAATCCAAGAGCGGCTTTTTCTTCTTTTACCTTCTCCGTCAAAGCCCGGAGATTCTCGGCAATTGGCTCGGGACGGATTCCGCCGAAAGAGATGTCCCTCTGATTCCGTATCATTTTAATTTCAACCGGAGTCTCTTCTAAAGCGCGCGGCAAATAATCGCCCCCGGCGCCATACATACCGTCTATAACAACCTTGAAGCGGCTCTCCTTAAGAAATTCCTGCTTGATATATTTTTTCACACCGGCTAAATACTCAGAGCTGAAATCCTCGGTAATAATTCTATTTTTCGAATCTTCTGTTTCTTTAACCGGATTCTTATCCAATAAAATTTCGATTTGATTGGTTACCTGCTCATTTACCGGCCCGGCAAAACTCCCTTTTATTTTCAGTCCGTTGTATTTGGCCGGGTTATGGCTGGCGGTAATCATTATCCCGGCTTCGGCTTTTTCGGCTTTAATCTTGTAGGAAAGGACAGGGGTGGGAACGTAATCTTTAGATAAAATTACGGAAAATCCGTTACTGCTTAAGACAGCGGCGGCGGCGGAAGCAAACTCAGGAGAAAGATTGCGTGTATCAAAACCGACAATGATTTTTCCTTTTTTAAAATAGTCGGCGATGGCCTGGGCGATACATTTAATATTGGAAAGGCTGCAATCTTCATTAACCACCGCTCTCCAACCGTCAGTCCCAAATTTTATTTTAGGTGTCTCGTTCATTACCGCAATTTTCGTTTTTTAGATGTATTTCTGCCATTTCTTTTTTTGACGAATCCTGGCCGTGATTTTTTTAATCTCCTGAGAGTGCTCTTTCCCACAAACTAAAACGGCATCTTTCTCAGCAACGATAATTAAATTGTCTATACCCAGAGCTGCTACCAGCCGCTTGTCGCTCCAGATGATGGAATTCTTCACCTTAATTGGAATAACCTCCCCGAGCAAAACGTTTCCGGATGCCCCTTTCTTTTGAATTCCCGACCAGGCCGCCCAGGAACCAACATCCTCCCAGGGAAACTTTCCTTCTACCACCCAGACATTTTCTGCCTTTTCCATTATCCCATAGTCAATGGAGACTTTTTTCACCCGGCGATAAATTTCCAGAATGGTCTTTTGTTTATTTGGCCGGCCGGACTCTTTCTCGATTTGAGATAAATATTTGAAACCGGCCGGAAAATATTTTTTAAAAGCGGCCAAAATTTCTTCGATTTTCCAGACAAAAATTCCTGAATTCCAGAGGTACTTTGACCTGCGAGAGAAGTTTTTTGCCCGGGCTAATCCAGGCTTTTCGATAAATCTCTTTACTTTAAAAACCCGGGGTATCGCCGGATGCGGCCTTCCTTTTTCAATGTAGCCAAATCCGATTTCCGGACGAACAGCCCTTACTCCAACAGTTACCAATCCTTTTTTTTGCCGGCATAAATCTATGCCGCGGCGCAGACTCTCCTGGAAAACCTTTGTTTTTCCTATCCAGTGGTCAGCCGATACGACCAGCATAATCGTCTCCGGCCCATAGATTTTTTCCATTTTAAGAGCCGCCAGACCGATAGCCGCCGCCGTATCTCTTGCCTCCGGCTCGATTAAAATGCGAGAATTTCTAACGGCCTCTCTTTTCCATACATCTCTGATTAAATTGGCCTGTTCCTGATTGGTAACCACCCAGATATGCTCAGGAGCAGCTAAACTTTTCAATCTCTTTACGGTCTGAGTCAAAAGAGATTTTTTGCCGTAAAGTTTCAATAAATGCTTGGGTGATTTCTTTCGGCTTTTCGGCCAAAAACGCTCTCCCCTTCCGCCAGCTAAAATTAAAGCTACAACCATTCAAGGAACTCCTTTAATTTCATTTTTTGACAGGACCATTAAATAAAGCAACGGGGCAGGCATGCCTGCCCCCTCCAGGATAAATTTGATAAAATATCCGATTTGCTTATTTTTTTCCGAGAATTCTAAACATAGCGGTGCCGCAATCGGGACATTTGCCTTTCATCGCCCGGCGGCCGGTTTTCATCGTAACCTCTTTAGTCTCCTGCATTTCTTTCTTGGCCTTACATTTAACGCAATAACCTTCCATAACTCATCCTCCTTCCATAATTGCTTTGTAGAAATATAGCATACATACATTTTAAATGCAAACTAAAAATTTCCTTTGTTTAGTATTGTTTCCCTTTCAGGCCGCGGACTAAACTTTCAACAAAAGAGCCGACTTTTTTCAGATAATCTTTCCTGCCTGAACTCTCTTCTATTTTTTTTACAATCGCGCTTCCCACGATAATCCCGGAAACCCCCGGAAGACTACCGATCTTTTGAGCCTGCCATGGCGCGGAGATGCCGAAACCTATGGCTAACGGCAATTTAAGCTGTTTCTCTATCCGCTGAAGAAATTTCTTAATCCCCAGAAAAAGCACTTTTCTCTCTCCGGTTACGCCTAAAAGTGAAATACCATAGATAAAACCGCTGCTTTTCAAATTAACCTGTTCAATTCTTTTAAAAGTGCTGGTCGGAGCAATAAAAAAAACCAAATCCAGATTTTGCCTCCGGCATAATGAGCCTAATTCACCTGACTCTTCAGGAGTTAAATCAGGCACAATCAGTCCGTCAAGACCGGCTTTTTTGGCCGCTTTGACAAAATGTTGCAGACCGAATTTAAATACCGGGTTGTAATAAGTCATAATGAGCAAAGGAATCCGGGATTTTTTTCTGATCCTCTTTACTAAATCAAGAATATCCTTTAAGCTAACCTTATTTTTCAAGGCGCGCCCCCCGGCTCTTTGAATGGTCGACCCGTCGGCAATCGGATCGGAAAAGGGAACTCCGATTTCAATCATATCCACGTCCCTTTTCTCTAATTCATAAACCAAAGATTCAGTCTCCTTAAGGCTGGGGTCGCCCCCCATCAAAAAGGCAATAAAGGCTTTTTGCTTCTTCTTTTTTAGTTCTCTAAACCGCTCAACGATTCGAGTCATTTTTCTCCCAGAGTCTGACAAGGTCAATATCTTTATCTCCCCGTCCGGAAAGGCAAAGTATCACTAAATCCTTTTTAGTCAAGCGATTAACCATTTTTTTCAAATAGGCAATGGCATGAGCCGGCTCTAAGGCGGGAATGATTCCTTCTAACTCGGAAAGAAGGTGAAATCCGGCAATAGCCTCCTTGTCGGTAACCGCCGTATATTCGGCTCGTCCGGTCTCCTTGAAAAAACTATGTTCCGGACCAACACTGGGATAATCCAACCCGGCAGAAACAGAGTGGGTGGGAAGAACCTGACCGAATTTATCCTGCATCAGATAACTTAAACTACCATGCAGCACCCCCAGTTCTCCGGCAACCAGCGTAGCCGCATGCCGGCCGGATTGAATCCCTTCTCCTCCGGCTTCTACACCAATAAACCTCACCGGATCTTTCCGGAAGGGATAAAACAATCCGATGGCGTTACTTCCGCCGCCGACACAGGCCACTAAATAACTGGGCAGCCGCCCCGCCTCTTTTAAAATCTGCCGGCGGGCTTCCTTTCCAATTATAGTTTGAAAATCCCTGACCATCACCGGGAAAGGATGCGGCCCAACCACCGAACCCAAAACATAATGGGTAGTCCGAACATTGGTTACCCAGTCACGCAGGGTTTCATTGATGGCGTCCTTTAAGGTTCTACTGCCGGCCGAAACAGGATTAACCCTGGTCCCTAATAATTCCATCCGGTAGACATTCAGGGCTTGCCGTCTGATGTCCTCTTCACCCATATAAATTTCACAATCCAGCCCAAAGAGAGCGGCCGCCGTCGCCGTCGCCACGCCATGCTGCCCGGCTCCGGTTTCGGCTATAACCCGCTTCTTACCCATCTTTTTAGCCAGAAGTACCTGAGCGACGGTATTATTGATTTTATGCGCTCCGGTATGAGCTAAATCCTCCCTTTTTAAATAAATTTTCGCCCCGCCTAAAGCCCTGGAAAGTTTTTCCGCCCGATAAAGAGGTGTCGGCCGGCCGACATAATTTTTTAAATAATAATTCAGTTCTTTGCGGAAATTTTTGTCTTTTTTAGCTTTGGTATAAACCCGGCTTAATTCTTCCAAAGCCGGCATTAATGTTTCCGGAACAAATTGGCCGCCAAACCGGCCAAAATATCCATGAGTATTCGGTTGTCTTTCCAATTCAAGCTCCTAATTTTTTAAGCTTACCTGCATTGGCCAGGACTAAAGGCATAATATCTAAAGCGGAAAATAAACCCAGCCCTCCCCGCAAACAATCTTTTTCAGAAAAACTCCTGACCTCATCACGGCGGCACCACTTAGAATGCAACAAAAACGGACTAGGATGCCAGCTGTGCAGTTTCAAAGCGGCCGGGGTGGAATGATCGCCGGCCACTACCAGCACCTCAGGATTCAAGGCCCTTAATCCGGCAATATACCCGTCTACCTCTTCAATAACTTTAACCTTCCGTTTAAAATCACCATCTTCACCGGCGCTGTCTGTCCCTTTAATGTGAACAAAAAAGAAATTAAACCTTGAAAAATTCTTCTCCAGTGTTTCAAATTCCCCTGCCATATTTTCCCCGGTTTTAAGAACTTCCATGCCCATAAGTCTGGCAATACCTTTATACATCGGGTAACCGGCAATAACCGCTGGATTTAATTTGTAAAGAGCCTTCATTTGGGGAAGATGCGGAGCTTTGGCAAATCCCCTCATTAAAATCATATTAGCCGGTTTTTCGTCTTTAAGAATCTTTTTTACTTTAGACAAAAATTGATTAACCATTTTAGCGGTTGCCTGGGCCGATTTTTCTTTTGCTTTTACCGCCAGAGGGGAAACCCCGCTAATCTGCGGGTCCGAATCGGTTATTCTATCCGAAAGTTTCTTGCCGCGGAAAATCACTACTCCCCGATGTTCCTTTACTGAGCGGATAAAAACTTTTATCTCCTTCAAATCAAGACCTTCTTCAAGCAGCCGGCATAACCGGGCCGCCCTGGTGGTAGAAATCCTTCCGGCCCGTCTATCACTTACCCGCCCGGCTGAATCCAGGGTAGCAAAGTTAATCCGAACGGCTAAATCATTTTTTTCTTGATAAAAACCAATCCCGGCCGCGGATAAAGCCCCCCGGCCAATTTCATATTTAAGCGGGTCATAGCCAAACAAACTCAGGTGTCCCGGCCCGCTGCCCGGGGTAATACCGAAAGAGACGGGAATACTTAACCCGCAGATAGAATCCCCGGCTAATTTATCCAACTCAGGTGTAGAAGCAAACTCCAATTCTGTTTTTCCGTCCTCTGAGGGTAAACCTCCCAATCCATCGATAACCAGATAGATTATCCTGGCTTTATTTTCTACCGCAAGTTTAGAAATTAACTCTATCGGAATCATTGCTTCCTCCCATCTAGTCCATAGTCGACAGTCCGCAGTCCATAGTTAATAATCCACAGTTATTTAAGTGAATTGCGTAATCCCTGAAGCATTTTAATAATTTCTTCTAATTCATTATATAATTTCTCGAAATTTCTCTTATTTACGATCTTTCTCTCTCTGCCAATGAACAGACACGAGACAACCTCAATTGCTGACCTAATAGCATATCCTAAAAACTGGTTAAACTCCGCACTGCTTTGACCAGTTGAACCTTCGGCAATATTTAAAGCAATAGAATCTCCGGCTCGTTTAATCTGACTGGCCAATATATATATAATTCCTCTCTAGGGAATTCTCTAGTTAAATTATGAATTTCTGCACTGAGATTTATTGCTCTCTGCCAAACTTTCAGCTTTTCAAATTTAAACATCCTTAACCTCACTTCGTTCGGTTAGTCCATAGTCCACAGTTTTTTCTATCGCCTTTGGACTTCTTCTCTCTATGGACTATCGACTATGGTCTATGGACTATTAACTGTTGACTAATTTCATCCCGGGGGCCAAGCCATTTTTCGTCCGCCGAGGAGATGGAGATGAAGATGAAAAACTGCCTGTCCGGCATCTTTGTTGCAATTAATGATTAAACGGTATCCACTGTCTTTTATCTCTAAATCGGAGGCAATTTTATTCGCCGCCAGAATTAGTTCGTCTCCCCAGCCGGCATTTTCCCGCTTCAAATCAGAAACCCGCTCGATGTGATTCTTGGGAATAACAATAATATGAACCGGAGCTTGAGGGTTAATATCGTGGAAGGCTAAAACCTTCTCGTTTTCATAAATAACCTTAGCCGGAATTTTTCTTTCAATAATCCGGCAGAACAAACATTCACTCTTTAACTCCATCTTGCCTCCTAACCTGCTATCCTATAACATTACGTATTTTCTGGCAAGCACTAACTAAAATTAAATTTTACCAAAGAACTCTTACTCATCGTCTAAACTGCTTCTCCACTTCTCTTCTAACCTTGCCGGAGTCATCCGTAAAGCTTCTTTTATAACCTCTTCCTCCGTTTTTCCTTCTCCAAATAAAACCAGTATTTTTCGCACCGTCCACCAGCCATATTCACCAAGCAGGTATTTCACCACACTGTGGGCTTCCCGGTAGGCTAAACTTGCCTCTTCAAAATCGGCTGAATAAAAACAGGCCTCTGAAAGCTTAAATAAAGGAATCAGTCTATTCTGCTGAGCCGGTATTTTAAGCTCCTTGAAATTAACGGCCTCCTTTTTTTTCTCTTCAAAACAGGCCAATCCTTCGTTAAGCCAGAGAGGACAGTTCCCCTGAGTTATCCAGAAGATTACCGCGTGGGTATATTCGTGCCTGACCACGGCCGCTATTCTTTCCGGAGCCGTCTTATCGTTTATATGGAGATGGATTTTTCCGTCATAAAGTCCGGCCAGATGTTTTTTGGGCCCGAAAACTTCTTTAAATTGCTCGCTTTGATAAACAAAAACAGAAAATTTCTGCCTGGGATAAAAACCTAAATCCCGGCCGACATCCCAGATTGCCTCTTTGACATAATTATAGATTTCGTCGGTTTTATCGCGGCTAAAATCCGGCGAGAAGTTTATTCTAAAATAGCTGGAACTGAACTGGTCGAAATTTTTCTGAACCGGCCACTCTTTCTTCGCCTTGTCTAATCTGTTTTTTACCAGCCGGTTCTCAGGCGATAATTTTTTTGCTTCTTCCCAGCAATCTATCGCTTCTCCCAGATCATCCAACTGATAGTAACAGTCTCCCATCATTATCCATGGATGTTCACTTTCGGGCATACATCGGACAGCTTCATGGAATGCCTTTATGGCCGAATCAAATTCACCTTTCTTCAAATAATTACTCCCCTGCTGGCTCACGACAGCGCCCAGATTTTTTTGATAGGTTTTTTTTCGGGGGTGAAGCTCTGCCGCTTTTTTAAATTTTTCGGCCGCGCCTTCCAAATCTCCTTTTTTATGAAGCGCCAGTCCCCATTCATTAAACAGCACCGCTAAATTCTGTTTTGGCGAGGTATCTTCAGGTAAAACCCGGATCGCTTCTTCCATAAGTTCAACCGACTCTTCTTTATTCCCATCTCCAAGTGATAGAGCATAATTATTCAAAGCCACCGCTAAAGCCTTCTTTATCTTCATAGAACCCGGGTCAATCTCAAAGGCTTTTCTTAATTGCCCGATAGCTTCGGGATATTGCTCATTGTTTAAAGCCTTTACCCCTTTAACATAATACACCTGGTGGAGAATATTCCCTTTAATATCCAGACCAAGATTAAAAAAAAGAGCGGTTAAAATAAATAAAAAAAGAAATTCTCTTTTAACCATTTTGAGGTATTTCCCGGACGGCCTTTATAAAAGCGGCCAGTTTCACCCTGTCTTTTTTCCCCGGATGGGATTCGATGCCGCTGGAAACATCTACGGCAAAAGGGGCAGCCGATTCGATTGCCTGTCGGACATTTTGCGGTGAAAGCCCGCCGGAGAGAATAATCGGTCTGCCAATTTTTTTAGTTTCTTCGGCCAGCCGCCAGTTAAAAGTTTTTCCGGTTCCGCCGGCTTGGCCCTCCACAAATGTATCCAGCAAAATCGCTCTAACTTGAAAATAGGAAGAAACTCGTTCTAAGCTTTTTTCATCTTTTATCCGGAAGGTTTTAATAATTTTTTGCGGAAACAAACTCCGGCAGAATTCCGGCGGCTCTTCCCCGTGAAGCTGAATATAATCCAGGGGACATTCATCAGCTGTCTCTCTAATTTTTTCCAGCTTTTCATTAACAAAAACACCGACCGGACTGATAAAAGGAGGGATCTTTTTAATAATATCCCTGGCTTTAGCTAAATTAATCTGCCGGGGACTGGGAGCAAATATAAAACCCACCGCGTCCGCACCCAAACTCGCCGCCAACAGCGCATCTTCCAGATTAGTAATCCCGCATATTTTTATCCGCGTCATTTCCCCAGTAAATACCTTATCTTCTGCGCCGCATCCCGGCTTCCCATAATTGTTTCACCGACTAAAATCCCTTTAACCCCGGCTTTTTCCAAATTCAGAACATCCTCCCTCGTCTTTATGCCGCTTTCACTGATGACTACCTGATTTTTGGAAATAAACGGCGCTAACTTAAAGGTGGTGGATAAGTCTGTCGTCAAAGTTTTTAAATTGCGGTTGTTTATACCGATTAATTTAGCCGGAAGAGAAGATATCCGCCGCCAGTCTTCTTCGCTGTGAATTTCCACTATTACCTCCATGCCTGATTCCCGGGCTAAACGGAAAAGTCTATTTATTTTTTCGTCGCTTAAGACAGAGACAATCAGCAGAATCGCATCCGCCCCGAAGAAACGCGATTCAAAGACCTGATATTCGTCAATAATGAAATCTTTACGCAGGAGGGGCAGCTCTATCTTTCCCCTTATCTTTAAAAGATAATCAAGCTTCCCCTGGAAAAATTTCTCCTCGGTTAAAACCGATAAAGCGCGCGCCCCGTTTTCTAAATAGATTTTAGCCAGCTTCAACGGCGAAAAATCTTCTCGAATAAGACCGGCGGAGGGAGAGGCTTTTTTTATCTCGCCAATTAAGGCTATTGTCGGGGAGGTTATTAAGGCTTTTTGAAAACTGCGGACAGGAGGGCTATTCTGGCATCTTTTTTGAAGTTCATCCGGAGGCAGGCTCGATTTCGCTCTTTCAACCCTCTCGTGAGTTACCTTTAAAATTTCATCTAAAGAAACCATATTACCTTATCAACAGCTTTTTCCCAACTCCTGTGTCTTTTTCCTAAGTGCCTCTAACTTTTCCAGGGCTTTGCCTTCATCAATAGAGGCCTCGGCCATATTGATACCTTCTTTAAAATTCTTTACTCTATCAGCGGCGATAAAAGCGGCCGCCGCATTAAGCAGAACTATATCCCGGGGAGCGCCCTTTTCTCCCTTCAAAACCTCAATAACCATCTCGGCATTCTTTTTTACCCGGCCGCCTTTTATATCTTCCATAACAGCGCGGCTGAGGCTAAAATCATCCGGCTTTAGATAATAAGTCTTGACCTTCCCTTCCTTGAATTCAGAAATTTTACTTTCCCGGGTTACGGTAATTTCATCCAGACCGTCCATTCCGTGAACAACTAAAGCATGCCTCAGACCCAGATTCCCTAACACCCGGGCTAAAATTTCAGTCAGCTTTTCCTCATAAACACCCATTACCTGGGAAGTTGCTCCGGCAGGGTTGGTCAAGGGCCCTAAAATGTTAAAAATTGTGCGGATGCCAATCTCTCTTCGGGGGCCAATGGCATATTTCATCGCTCTATGAAAAAGAGGAGCAAAGAGAAAACCTATCCCCACTTCTTTAATACACTCACCCACCGCCTCGGAACTAAGCTTCAAACTAATCCCCAGGGCATCGATAACATCGGCGCTGCCGCAGAGGGAGGAAACAGATTTGTTTCCATGCTTGGCTACTTTCAAACCGGCCCCGGCAGCCACAAAAGCGCTGGTAGTGGAAACATTAAAAGTATTGGTACCGGTTCCGCCGGTGCCGCAGGTATCAATAATTTCATCCTCATCGATTTTAACTTTATCCCCGAAAGTTTTTATCCGGGCGGCTTTCTGGCGCATCACCCGGGCCGCTCCGGTAATTTCTTCAACCGTCTCCCCTTTAAGCCGCAAAGCCGTCAGAAAAGCTCCAATTTGAGCCGGTGAACTCCGGCCGGTCATAATCTCATCCATTACCGATTCCATCTCTCTTTGACTCAAATCTATTTTTTCAATAACTTTGCTTATCGCTTCTTTAATCATAAGGAAACGTCTCCTGTTTTCCGCCGGCTTTTTTTGACTTTTTTCTATTAACTCTTTGAGTGCTTTGTTTCGGGGAATTTCCCTTGCCGAACCTTTTTTTAGCAAAATTATCCAGAAGATTTTTGACCCAATCCTTTCCTCCCAATCCCATGGCCAGGGCTAAAGTAAGACAAACAGCCGCCCATAGAATATTAAAAGAAGCAGCCACGGCAAAAACCGCCATACCTAACTGCTCCAAAGCCAAAACGCCCGCATACAAAACAATCACTACCTGAAGAATCCGGCCGATAACTTTAAATTCTTTCACCCCGAGATTTCCGGAAACAATCTGAAATAATTTTCCCATGAAACTTCCAAAAACAATCCCGAAGATCAAAATTAAGGCAAAGGCAATCACCCGGGGAAGAAAAATCAGAAATCGGTCCAATAAATCAGCTGTAGAATCCAGTCCCAAACTCTGAGAGGCAATAACAATGAAAATAACAATTATCAGCCAATACAAAAATCCGCCTAAAAGTTCGGTCGGGGATTTAGTTATCCCTCCCCGCCTTAAAAATTTCCCTGCCCAGGTTTCCGCAAGAAGCTCGTTCAGACTTAACTTTTTAAATAACACCCGGGCCGCCTTTCTGAGTAAATGCGCCAGCAGCCAGCCAAAAAGAAGAAACACCAGCACGGTGAGTAAAATTAAGAAAAACACACCGATTTTTTGAAAAATTGCCCCGCTGGGTTCAAATAAAGCCTCAGACCAATTCATTTCATATCTCCAAAAAGTTATTAAGCAGTTTTTTTCCCTCTTTGCTCAAAATGGATTCCGGATGAAACTGGACTCCAAAAACAGGATAACGGCGATGCTTTACCGCCATAATCTCTTTTTCTTCCGTTTCGGCCGTTATCTCCAAACAATCCGGAAAAAATTCCTTTTTAAGAATTAAAGAGTGATATCGAGTTGCCTCAAAGGGATTGGCGAGATTTTTAAAAATATCTTTTCCCTGATGATGAATAAGAGAAGTCTTCCCGTGCATTATCCGTTCGGCCTGAACCACCTCTGCTCCGAAGACCTCGCCGATAACCTGATGCCCCAGACAAACGCCAAGAATGGGAAATTTCCCGGCCAGTTTTTGCACCAGTAAACAACTTAAGCCGGCCATTGCCGGCCGTCCCGGTCCGGGAGAAATGACAATCTTTTCCGGATTAAGATTCTGTATCTCTTCCAGCGAAAAGGCATTGTTTCGAAAAACCTTGATCTCTTCTCCGCCCTGACCTAAAGCTTGCACCAGATTGTAGGTAAAAGAGTCGAAATTATCAATAATAACGATCATTTACAACCCCTTCCTGGCCAGCTCAACCGCCTTAATCATCGCCCGGGCTTTATTCATTGTTTCCTGATATTCTTTCTCGGGAATAGAATCGGCTACTATCCCGGCGCCGGCCTGGACATAGGCAAAATTATCCTTGATTACCAGGGTGCGGATAATAATGGCCATATCCATATTATGGGAGAAGCTAAAATATCCCAGGGCCCCGGCATAGGGACCCCGCTTGACATTTTCTAATTCATCGATAATTTCCATCGCCCGAATCTTGGGAGCGCCGGTTACCGTCCCGGCCGGGAAACAGGCTTTTAAAACATCGAATTCGTCGCGTCCCGGAGCAAGCTTCCCCTGGACATGGGAGACAATATGCATCACGTGGGAATACTTTTCAATAACCATCCGCTCGGAAACCTCAACCGTTCCGTAAAGACTCACCCGGCCGACATCATTCCTTCCCAGATCAACCAGCATAATATGCTCCGCTTTCTCTTTTGGGTCAGCGAGCAGCTCTCCGGCTAATTTTTCATCTTCTTCATTATCTTTGCCCCTTTGACGCGTCCCGGCAATCGGCCGCAATTCAACTTTCTCCCCCTCTTTTCTCACCAAAATCTCGGGTGAAGAACCGATAATTTGAAAATCCTCGCCGCCCAGATAATACATATAAGGCGAAGGATTAATCATCCTGAGCGCCCGGTATATATCAACTGCCTCAGGCGGCGAAGCCTCTTTTAAACGCTGGGAAAGAACAACCTGAATTGCCTCTCCTTCATAAATGTTCTTTTTTGCCCTATCAACAGCTGTTTCAAAATTCCGGGGAGTAAAATTAGAAATCCAACCCTTGCCCGGTCTCTTTTCTTTCTTTCCACCTTTTAAAGATAAAGGTTTTTTCAGCAGCTCTTCGATCCGTTCAATCTTCTCTATCGCTTTCCGATAGGCCTCTTTTTCACTACCGCTGACAAAGGCGTTAGAGACAATCTTTATGGTGTGCTCGATGTTATCAAATATCAAAAGGGTATCGGTTAACATAAAAAAGTAATCGGGCAGGTTCAAATCATCGGGATTCCTATCCGGAAGTTTCTCAAAATGGCGCACCGCATCATAACTCAAATATCCCACCAGCCCGCCATAGAAACGAGGGAGAGCTTTGCTTGAAACCGGCCGAAATCTTCCCATAATCTTCTTTAATTCCCGGAGAGGCTCATCCGATTCCATAATTTTTTTATCTTTTCCCTCCCTGATTTCAACCCTCTTCCCCTTAGCCTGGAAAACCAGTGAAGGCTGGCTGCCCAGAAAAGAATAACGCGCCCATTTCTCCCCTCCTTCAACACTTTCCAGCAGATAAGAGTAAGGCCGGGCGCCGATTTTAAGAAAAGCCGATACCGGGGTTTCCATATCCGCCAGAATCTCCCGATATACCGGAATAAGATTGCCGCAAAGCGCTTTCTTTTTAAACTCTTCAAGACTGAGAGAGTATTTATTTTTTCCCATAGGCCTTTTCCGGGTCAAAAATTTTAGGAGCGATAATCCCCCATTTTCCCTGATCTAACTTTCTGAAAAAACAAGATTTGTATCCTAAATGACAGGCGGCTGTTTTCTGTTTCGCTTTAATCAGGAGGGAATCTCCGTCGCAATCTAAAAAAATCTCCTTTATCTCTTGAACATTGCCGGATTTTTCCCCTTTACGCCAGATTTTCTTCCGGCTTCGGCTATAAAAATGCGCCAGTCCGGTCTTCAGCGAAAGTCTTACTGACTCCTCATTCATATAGGCCTGCATCAAGACCTGATTGGTTTCACTGTCCTGGATGACTGCCGGGACAAGTCCCGATTTATTAAATTTTATTTCCGAGAAAATATCCATAAACACTCCCATCTTCCATCTTGGTTCTGTCAAAAATCTTTTTCTTTTTTTGACGGGATTAACAGGATTTTTATTTAAACCACAGATTAACACAGGGAAACACTGTTATATTTTCCCCCTGCACCTCCTTATGAAAAAGTTCTTCTTCGGTGTTCATCTGTGTTCACCTGTGGTTCCATTTGATATTCTTCATAAGCTCTGTGGTTATTTTTTTTATCCTGTAAATCCTGTCTAAAATTCCTTGTCTCTATTTTTTAATTT
>JAYEMH010000006.1:0-5532 GCA_034717985.1 Candidatus Ratteibacteria bacterium | reverse complement strand
AATAAATCTATCGAACGCGGTAAGGGATTCCATAATAAAGGTGATTATCAAGCGGCCATAAAAGAGTTCGAGAAAGTCTTAGCCATCGAACCGGGGAATAAAAAGGTTATTCGCTGGATGAAGAAAGCTAAAGATGCCCAAAATTAAAGAACTATCTGACAAGTATATAATGCCTACTTATCGCCGGGAGATTGCCCTGGTTAAAGGTAAGGGCTCGCGCGTTTTTGACGACACGGGTAAGGTTTATCTGGATTTTATGGCCGGTATTTCTGTAAATAATCTCGGTTACGGTAATAAAAAGATAGTCCACGCGATAAAAAAGCAGAGTGAACTGCTTATACACTCATCCAATTTGTATTATAGTGAGCCCCAGGCAGAATTAGCCGGGTGGCTGGCAGAAAATTCTTTTGGCGATAAAGCATTTTTTTGTAATAGCGGCGCTGAGGCGGTTGAAGGAGCGATTAAACTTGCCCGAAAATTTGCTAAAGGTAAAAGCGGTTCAAAATTCAAAATTGTTTCTATGGAGAATTCATTTCACGGTCGAACCTACGGCGCTTTAAGCGCTACCGGACAGACTAAATATCAAAAGGGATTTGAACCGATGCT
Source organism: Candidatus Ratteibacteria bacterium (assembly GCA_034717985.1). Lineage (GTDB taxonomy): Bacteria > CAZDME01 > JAYEMH01 > JAYEMH01 > JAYEMH01 > JAYEMH01. The sequence continues at coordinate 4,926 of JAYEMH010000006.1, read as the reverse complement.
CGAAGGTTTTGAATATACGCCTTTTAATGATTTAGGGGCGGCGGGAGAGGTAATTGACGAAGATTGCTGTGCGGTTATCGTTGAGCCAATACAGGGTGAAGGCGGGGTAAACTTAGCCGCCAAAGAATTTCTGGCCGGTTTAAAAAATATTTGCGCCGCCAAAGACGCCCTTCTTATTTTCGATGAAATTCAATGCGGCATGGGACGGACGGGAAAACTTTTTGCCCATCAGCATTATGGAATTATTCCGGATGTTATGGTTTTAGCTAAGAGTTTAGGCGGGGGGCTTCCCCTGGGATCGATAGTTGCTCAGGAAAAAGTTGCTCAGGCTTTCTCACCTTCAGCTCACGCCTCAACCTTTGGCGGTAATCCGGTTAGCTGTGCGGCCGCTTTAGCTTTTTGTCAGCAGTTAAACAGGGAGGGTTTTCTGAATGAGGTAGCGGAGAAAGGCGCTTATTTTAAAGCTAAGTTGGAAGATTTAAAAAACAATTTTGGCTGTATCCGGGAAGTGCGCGGAGAAGGTTTAATGATTGGGATGGAATTAGATTTTCCGGGTAAAGATTTGGTTAAGGCAAGTCTTGAGGCCGGTTTATTGATAAATTGCGCCAATGAAAATGTTTTGCGGTTTTTACCGCCGCTGACTGTTAGCAAAAGAGAGATAGACCAGACAGTGGGGATTTTAAAGAAGGTGATAGGTAATAGGTGATAGGTGATAGGGTGGCAAGATGAAAAAGGATTTGATTTCTATAGCTGACGTTTCGAAGGACGATATAAATCAAATTTTTAAGTGGGCGGCTATCTTTAAACGCGGTAAGAGGCGAGGTTTTAATCGTTTGCTTGCAGGAAAAAGCTTAGGGATGATTTTTGAAAAGCCCTCCAGCCGGACGCGTATATCTTTTGAGGTAGCAATGCACCAGATGGGTGGATATGTCATATATCTCGGCGAGGACCAGACTCAGCTGGGAAAACGGGAAAGTGTGGCTGACGTTGCCCGGACAGCTTCCCGCTATCTTGACGGGGTGGTCTTGCGGACTTTTTCTCATCAGGGGATTCTTGAATTTGCCAAATTTGCTTCTATTCCGGTAATAAACGGTCTTTCCGATTGCTGTCACCCCTGTCAGGTTTTAGCCGATATTTTTACCTTTATCGAAAAAAGAGGAAAATTTTCAGATAAAGCAGGTTTTGGTTTGAAAGGGAAAAAGGTGACCTTTCTCGGCGATGGAAATAATGTAGCTTGTTCCTGGGTCTGGGGGGCGGCCAAGATAGGGTTGAACCTGATTCTTTCTTCCCCGAGCCAGTATCAAATTGACGGATCTTTGATTAGCCGGGCGAACAAGATTGCCCGGGAAAACGGCGGTTTTATCGAACTTGAATCCAATCCCGAAAAAGCAGTCCGGTCCGCTGACCTTATCTATACCGATGTCTGGGCAAGTATGGGGCAGGAAGAAGAAAAAGAAAAGCGACGGGAGATTTTTTCACCCTATCAAGTTAATGATAAGCTGGTTTCTTTGGCTAATTCGGAAAGCCTTGTGATGCATTGTTTACCGGCTCACCGGGGGGAGGAGATTACCGACAGTGTAATTGACGGGAAGCAGTCCGTCGTCTGGGATGAAGCCGAAAATCGGCTTCATGTTCAGAAGGCTGTTCTGTATCTCCTTCTTAAGGAGATACAGAGTCCATAGACCATAGTCGATACCCTAACGGGCACAAGTAGTCCATAGAGAGAAGAAGTCCATAGTCGATAGAAAAAACTATGGACTGTGGACTATGGACTAACCGAACGAAGTGAGGTTAAGGATGTTTAAATTTGAGAAGCTGAAAGTTTGGCAAAGAGCAATGGGTCTTAGTACAGAAATTCATAATTTAACTAGAGAATTTCCTAGAGAGGAATTGTATATACTGGCCAGTCAGATTAAACGAGCGGCAGATTCTATTGTTTTAAATATTGCCGAAGGTTCAACTGGTCAAAGCAATGCGGAGTTTAAACAGTTTTTAGGATATGCTGTTAGGTCAGCAATTGAGGTTGTCTCGTGTCTGTTCATTGGCAAAGAGAGAAAGATCATAAATAAGAGAAATTTCGAGAAATTCTACAATGAATTAGAAGAAATTATTAAAATGCTTCAGGGATTACGCAATTCACTCAAATAACTGTGGACTACGGACTACGGACTGTGGACTATGGACTAAACTGGGGGGGTGCAAAATGGAAGAGGGAAAAGTAGGAATTTGGACAGGATTTGTTAATAGTTTCAATCCGGAAGCCTATGGAAAAATCGTTAAACAAAAATTTAGCCGGAGTTTTCTTTATCTTCTGGTTATCGTTCTGGTAATTTCTGCTTTATTTTCAGTAAAATTCACTTCGGTTTTTACCAGGGTGGCCGCTGAATTTATTGATAAAGCCGGGCAGGAAATCCCGGAGATTCGTATTACCGAGGGCGTGGTTTCTGTTCCGGTTGAGCAGCCATATATTTATGAGGCGGCAGAGTATGCCTTTATCATCGATACGACCGGGGAAATTACCTCTCTGGATAATTACGATTCAGGGCTGCTTTTACTAAGAGATAAAATTATCTATAGAGATAAAGCCCGGATGAAAACCGAAAGCTATGATTTATCCAAAATTGCTGCCCTGCATATTACCCCGGAAACATTACAGCGGGGACTTAAAAAGGGGAGTAAAATTTTGGTCCCGGCGCTATTTGTCGCCCTGACCGTCTGGTTTATCATCAGCAAATTCATTCAGGTTTTTCTTTTCAGCCTGGTTTCACTCTTTGCCAATAATCTGAAAAAGAAAAATTTAACCTACCCCGAGCTTTTGAATATCGGCATTTATGCTTTAACGGCGCCGACAGTTTTAGCGGCTTTTTTGGTTTTATTTAATGTTCAATTTCGTTTGTTTGGGCTAATTTACGCGTTGCTTTATATCCTCATTTTGGTTTTAGCCATTGGTAAGCTTTCACCCGAAACTGGCGCTCCCGGGGCGCAAGCATGAAAGAATGAACCACAGAGCTCACAGAGAGGAAAAAACAAAAGACAAACCACAGAGAGCGCGGAGAAAAACAAGAAAAAAGAAATTAACCACAGATGGACACAGGTGAACACAGAAACAAAATTAAAAGAGAAAGATTAACCAGAGAGGGCACAGAGGAAAAATAACAAAAAAATGTGTAGGGACAGGTCATGACCTGTCCGTTATAGATAAAAGAATAAAAGGGTCAAAAGAAAGAAAAGAAGTTCTCTGTGTTCTGTGGTTAAGCATGGAGGGGAAATGAAGAAGAAAAAGGTTGTTCTGGCTTATTCGGGAGGACTGGATACCTCGGTGGCTATCTCCTGGCTTAAGGAGAAGCGGAATCTGGAGGTAGTGGCTCTATTGGTTGACCTGGGACAAACCAGTGACCTGGGTATGGTTAAGAAGAAGGCTTTAAAGATTGGTGCCGGACGGGTTTATCTGGCGGAAGCCAAAGAGGAATTTTTGCGCCATTATGCCTATCCGACGCTTAAAGCCGGCGCTATCTATGAAGGGAAATATTTTTTGGCGACCGCTTTAGGGCGGCCTTTGATTGCAAAAAAACTGGCTGAAACGGCTGAGCGGGAAAAAGCTGATTTTGTCGCCCATGGCTGTACCGGGAAAGGAAATGACCAGGTGCGCTTCGAGGTGTCCCTTATGGCTTTAAATCCGAAGTTAAAGGTTATTGCTCCGATGCGCGAGTGGCCCATAAAATCCCGGGAAGAAGCGATAGCTTATGCCAGGAAACATAAGATTCCTATTGAACAGACAAAAGAATCCCCCTATAGTATTGATCAGAATCTTTGGGGGACCAGTATTGAATGCGGTCTTCTGGAAGAGCCGGGCCGGATGCCGCCTGAAGATGCTTATCGGCTTACTCAGAGTTTAGAGAAAGCGCCGGATAAAGCCGAAACAGTGGAGTTGGAATTTAAAAAAGGAGTGCCTCTCAAGCTCAATAAAAAACAGTTATCCCCGGTGAAACTGGTCTCAGCGCTTAACAAAATCGGAGGCAAACATGGGGTGGGGCGGACGGATTTAGTGGAGAACCGCCTGGTTGGTATAAAATCCCGGGAGATTTATGAAGCGCCGGCGGCCAAAATTCTTTATACCGCTCATCGGGCTTTAGAAGAATTAACCCTGGGACGGGAAACCTTTCATTTTAAAGAGGGCCTGGCCTTAAAATATGCCGAACTGATTTATTGCGGTTATTGGGTTTCGCCTTTAAAAAAAGCGATGGATGCCTTTGTTGAGGTAACGCAAAAGAACGTCTCCGGTTCGGTCAAATTGAAGCTTTATAAAGGAAACTGCGAAATTGTCAGCCGCAAATCTCCTTTCAGTCTTTACAAAAAAAGCTTAGCCACCTATGAGAAGGGAGATATCTTTGACCGGACGCTGGCGGAAGGATTTATAAAGCTCTGGGGATTACCGCTAAAGGTTCAGGCGGAAAACAAAAAATAACCACAGATAAACACAGGTGAACACAGACGAAAAATAAACAAAAAAAGAAAATTAACCACAGAGCGCACGGAGAAAAACAAGAAAAAAGAAATTAACCACAGATAAACACAGGTGAACACAGAAACAAAATTAAAAGAGAAAGAATTTAACCACAGAGTCCACAGAGAAGAAAAAGAAAATACAAAAATAAAAACAAAACGTTTCTGACGGGGTTACAGGATAAAAAAAATAAACCATAGAGGGCACAGAGGAAAAATAACAAAAAAATGTGTAGGGACAGGTCATGACCTGTCCGTTATAGATAAAAGAATAAAAGGGTCAAAAGAAAGAAAAGAAGTATCTCTGTGGTCTCTGTGGTTAAGTATTTGACAGTATCGTAATCTGTATTAAGGAGGGAAACGATGAAACTTTGGGGAGGACGATTCAAAAAAGAGACCCATCCGGAGGCAGAGAAATTTCTC
>JAYEMH010000005.1:0-52660 GCA_034717985.1 Candidatus Ratteibacteria bacterium | reverse complement strand
GGTGCGACTCAGCAGTGCTATGCAGCCGGTCAATTGCCTCGGCAGCAATCGTTACCGCCGTATCAAAACCAAAGGTGTAATCGGTGGCCGATAGGTCGTTGTCAATAGTCTTAGGCACCCCGATGAGCTTGACTCCCCTTTCCTGATATAATTTTTGGGCCACGCCCAGGGTATCGTCGCCGCCGATAGCAATTAAAGCCCCAATGTCAAACTTTTTAATATTGGCTAAAATCTTCTCCGGGCCGCCTTCGACCTTAAAAGGATTGGTGCGCGAAGTCCCCAGAATAGTTCCCCCGCGGGCTAAAATGCCGGAGGAGTCATTCAGCCCCAAAGGTATAGAATCTCCGTCAATCAAACCGGCCCAACCCCGACAAAACCCGATTGCTTTGAAGTCGAATTGAAGTCCCTTTCTAATAGCGGCGCGAATAACTGCGTTTAATCCCGGACAATCACCGCCGCCGGTCAATAACCCGATATTCATTTTTATTCTCCCTGGTATAATTACGGTTTTGTCAAATACTTAACCACAGAGACCGCAGAGATGCTTAAAAATAAAACACTTATAGAATCTCTGATTCAAACACTGGACTTCAGACTTTAGACGTCAGGCTTTGTCTATGGTCTCTGGTCTGTGGTCTGTTGTCTGTTGTTGATACCCGCTTTATCGCCTTTTTTGTTAAAACTCTGACAATGAGGGCATTGTGAAATTTGCCTGTCCGAATCCAGCCAATAAACCCTGGCACAGATGGGACATTCCCATAAGATTTTCTTGTCGGACGAAACCCGCCGCCTTCTTTTTATCTCCGAATATATCCAGCAGGCAAATATTATCCCCAGGATAAGCAGAATATACAGGGCAACGGCAGCTGAAAACGGAAGTTTAATCATTCTGATACGATGTCCCAAATTGCCACCGGGAGACCGCTGTTTTTATTAACGCATCCAGCGCTGGATCACCGGAAGAAGTATTTAATTCTATCCAGCTTACCCGCCCATCAGGAGTAAGATGAACCTTTAGTTTGATTTCTTTCTCAACGGCAATTTTCCGCATCCAATACTGATATTCGGGGGTGGCAATATGTAAAACCTTCCTCAGGTCTTTATCGTCAACAGGCAAAACCAACCCGGAAGAACTCTCTGGCAGACCGGGTAAGCGAAGCCATCCCTTTCGGGGTAACTTCACCCCGTTAGAGAAAGCCCCCGATTTTAATCCCACAGGGATAAACCTTCCTATACCTGCTGTTAAGGAAGGGTCTAATCGGTGGTCATCATCGCTTGAAGCTGACGGTAGTTTAAAGCCCCCGTCAGCGTAGGTCGTTAGAGAACGAAGTTCTCTAACGGGGTTCACTTGCCCTGTTGTTCCCCGGGGATGAGTTAAGGAAATCTCTAAAGAAGCCCTCCTGACCCGGCAGAAAAAGTTCGCCGGGATATGAGCGTTTGATTGAAAACCTGCCTTTTCTATGGGCAGAGGAAAATCTCTTCCGGTATATTTAATAGCCGACGGAGAAACAAGGGAGACCCTAAGGTACCTGGATTCAGGATAAAATTCTTTAACGGCAGCTATGGAAAAAAAGACAAAAACCAGAGCGTGGATGCCAAAGGCAATCGCTATAGCCTCTTTTAAAGATAGCCGCTTTTTAAACAATGCCTTTCTCCTTTATTTTTTCGGCTGCGTCGCAATGGCCAGGCGTTCAACCCCCGCTCTTTTGGCAATATCCATAACCTCTACTACCAATCCATGGCGAACGTCAGAATCTGCTTTGATAAAAAGAACTTCTTCCCTTTCTGTGCTTACAAAATCTTTCATCTCCCGGGGAAGATTTTTGAGACGCACTCTCTTATCGTTTAGGAAAATACGCTTGTCCCGGGTAATGGTTACGTTTAATTTCGCCTCCCGTTCGGTTTCTTTTATAGAAGCCTGCGGCAATTTAATTTTTATTCCCGGATGGACAATAAATGAGGAGGAAAGCATGAAAAAAATCAAAAGATTAAAGACTACGTCCACCAGCGGCGTAGTCGTTGCTATTCCTCTTAAAACTTTGGTGCGCCGTTTGAATCTCATCGCTTATCCCGTTATTTTTCTTCCGAAAGTATCTCCACCAAATCTGTCGAACTTTTCTCCATATCTAAAACAAACCCGTCCACCCGGCTGACCAGATAATTATAAACCACCAGGATGGGAATGGCCACGCTTAAACCAGCGGCGGTAGTTAATAAAGCCTCCCAGATACCGCTGGCTAAATCCCCCGGATTGACCGCCCCGCCTTTTTCCTGTATATTCATAAAAGCGCGAATCATACCCGAAACCGTTCCCAGAAAACCCAAGAGGGGAGCTACGGCGATAATGGTGGCAAGAACATTAAAATATTTTTCTAAGAGGGGAACTTCGTGCCGCCCGGCGTCGTCAATAGCCTCTTTAATTTCTTCTTTGCCCCGGTCGTACTTAAGGATGCCGGCCTTAAGAATCTGGGCAATCGGACCGGGAGTATCTTCACAAACCTGAATCGCCTCCATAATCTTATTTCGCTTCAGAACCTCTCTGATCCGGGCCATAAACGCCTGGGTATTAATCTGGGCGCGATGAAGAGAATAAAACCGTTCAATAATAATGGCCAGGGCAAGCACCGAACAGAGAATGATGGGAATCATTAATATTCCGCCCTTGGCGATAAACCCAAATGTGCCGGCAATGTTATGAATCATTTATTCCTCCCCCTTATATACTGGGTACTGTTCAAAATATCTATTAAATCACCAATTACCTAAATCACCAATCACCAAGATACAAGTTACAAATAATTACCAATAATCAAGATACAAGATATCCCCTGCAATCTGAAAGATTGCGGGGACTAAATCCTCGGAATTTTCCTTTTGGGAAAATTCCAGAGGGCAAATAAATTCTCCCGAGAAATTCAAAGAATTTCCGGGACTAAATCCTCGCAATTCTACGAATTGCAGAGGGCAATCACCAATGGTCAATAATCAAACGGATGTAGTATTGTTTCAGTCATTGGTGATTGGGTCATTGATTATTATTTGGTTATTGCCCGCCTTGCCGGCGAGGCAGGTTTCTTGTATCTTGGTTATTTTATCTTCTCTCCACCCATAGGATATTAACATAAGCTATAGGCTATTGCAAGAATTTTTTGAACACGGTGTCTCAGGGTGACCAGGCCGGACTGAAACAGTTTCCCTGGAGGCTGACTAATTTTCTGTTGTTTGTTCCGCCGTCCCTCATAATAAAAATCTCTTTTTCCCCCCCCCGGGTAACGGTGTAAACGAGATATCTGCCGTCGGGCGACCAGCAGGGGTCTTCACTGCCTCCGCCTTCGAATAAACTATCGGTCAATCTTTCTATCTTTCGGCTGTGGACGCCAACCGTATAAATGTCGAAACTGCCGCCTTTCATTCCGGCATAAACAATCTTATCACCCCGGGGAGACCAATCAGGCGAGGTATTATACCCTCCTTTAAAGGTTAACCGCCGAAGATTACCGCCTTCCTTATCCATTATATAAATCTGGGGCGTGCCTGAACGATCGGAAGAAAAGGCGATTTCCCGGCCGTTGGGAGACCAGGTTGGATCGGAATCAATACCCCGATAATAGGTTAACCGCTTCAATTTTTTCTTCCTTAACGAATAAAGATAAAGTTCCGGATTGCCGTCTTTACTCATTACCAAAACTATTTCTTTGCCGTTGGGAGAAAATTTTGCCCCCATATTTAATCCCTGAAAGGTCAGAAGCCCGCGCGCCTCCCGACTGACAAAATCAATGAGATACAAATCCGGGTTTCCTTTTTTAAAAGTGGTATAGAGGAGCGTTTTACCGTCCGGGGACCAGGCCGGGAAAAGCCCCAGGGAATAATCAAAGGTAAGTTTCTCCAAATTATGCCCGTCATAATCCACCAGATAAAGCTCCTTGTTCTTTCCTTCCTGATGAACAAAGGCAATCTTGGTGTGGGCGATGCCTTTTATCCCGGTAAAGCGATAAACAATTTCATCGGAAAAGCGGTGGGCAATCTGGCGGAAATCATTTTTCTTCCCCCGATAAGCCCTCCCCGTAATCTGCCGATTATTAGTTAAATCATAGAGGCGGCCGTTAAGAACCATTTTTTCTCCCTTAAGAGAGAATTGTCCGTCCGCCATCACTTCCGCCCCGGCGCTCTTTAATTCTTGAAACTTTTCTCCAAGGCTCATCTTCCCCGGCATTATCTCTAACGCCTCAACCAAACGAAAATATCCGGATTGGCGCAAATCATCCTGGACAATTTGAGAAAGTATTTGTGAAAAATCCCCTTTCTGCCCGATAAAGGCAGGAACGGCGATTCTTACTTTTCTCCCCTGGCCCTTAACGATATTAAGATAGACATCCACCGCCCAGAGATTGATGGAAAAGGCAAGTATTGCCAAAATTAAACCCAAGAAAATCGCTTCGCGATAACCTTTTGGCGATTTTCGCCGTCCCCCCTGCTTTGATTTCGAAGCCGACCCGTCTCCACGATTAAATTTGTGTAAACAAATTTGTGGAGAAGGCTGAGAAATCAAGGGGGGATGATATCCTTTCCTATATGATAAAAAAACTAACTTTTTCATTCTGTTCCCCCAATTCAAAAATTATTTTGAAAACTATCCAAAACTATAGACTATCGAAGTCGGGCTTCGATAGTTGTTGCTTTTTTATCCTTGCACCTCAAGCCTGAACCCAAAATGCACTCCCAGAAAGCTCTCTTCAAATTCATCCGGCAGCGGCGGTAAAGGACTGGCCAGGGCAACCGCCCTTAAAGCCGACAGGTCAAGCGGTCTGCTGCCGGAACTTTTTTCTATCCGGGTATAAGTTATTTCTCCGCTTTTTAAAATGCGGAAATAAACTACGACTTCTTTTTTTCCTGTTTTCCCGCCTCCGGGTTCCCAGCCCCCGGTAACTTTACTCTGAATAATGGTGAGGTAATAGGTAAAAGGAAATTTAGTCCCCTCAACCGATATCTTGCCCTGAACAACCGGCTTAGCCGTCTTCTCCGGAGGCCTTGTTTTTTTATCGGGCGCCTTCTTGGTTATTTCCCTGGGTTTCTTCTTAACCTTTTTTGTGGTCTTTTTTTTAGGCTTTTTCTTTTTAGGTTTCTTATAGACAATGCTTTTCTTCTTCGCCTTTTTGGAGGGGGGAGGGGGTATTTTTACTATATCAACGAACAGGGGAACGGTGTAGGTAATCCGCCGCTGAAAAAAAGGGAGGCTCGAAGCCGCCCAGATAAAAAAAAGATGAACCGCCAAAGAAGCCAGCAAGGCTTTTTTTAAATAAACTGCTTCAGTAAAAAGACCCATCGTTTTAGAGGTGGTTTTTCCGGCTAACAAAAGTCCCACCCCTTTTTCTCTCTAACGGGGCGGGTCTTTAGAAATCTGGTTTTCTAATTCCTTCTTCAATTCCCGGGCTAATTTGTTTTCTTTGCTTTCCGGAAACCTCTCTATGATTTCCTCGGTAATTACCAGGGCTTCAGCCGGCCGTTCTTCCCGGGCCAGAGACAGCGCTTTTTTGTATAGAGCCGGAGAAAACCAGCGGCTTTTTGGATAAGTCTTGAGCAATTTATCAAATTCCTCGACGGCAGATTTGAAATCCTTCTGGCTGAAACAGGATTCAGCCAGCCAGTACTGCGCTTCAGCCGCCCGCAAACCTTCAGGATAAAGACGGAGATACTCTTGAAAACCCATAATGGCTAAAGAATACTGCCCTTTGAGATAATCGTTATGGGCGGACTGGAATAACTGGCCGTCCTTTTCCCGGGGTAAAATCCAGTCTTTTCCGGCAAGCGCTCCCGGCTCAATTTTGCCGATAGCCTCCCGGTTAGCCGCGGTTTCCTTCTTTAAATCCTGGACTTCTTCCTCCAAAACTGCTATTTTCTTCTCCAGCGCCACTTCTTTTTTCTCAAGTTTTTCCACGGCCGCTTTATTTTGCTTGTTCACTCGAGCCAAACCATACTGCAGACGGGCCAGCTCTTCACTTCCTAAGGTGGCCATGCAGCCCGATAAAAAAACCGAACATATCAGTAAAGAGTATTTTAGCAACGCGTTGTTAAACATTTCTATGTTGTTTAATAAGAGACGTATTTAAATTGCTCTGTTTTATGTAATTTAAATATGCGGCGGAACATTTTGATTTAAATGAACCGATGATATTTGATACTGTAGGGGAGGGGCTTGCCCCCTCCCGTTTATTGTTATCGATAATCAATATTCCATGTATATGATTGGCGTAACGGCGAATTCATCCAATGCGACGTGCGGATTTTTGATTTTCCGTGGAATACCTTCGGACAGCCACAAGGGCTGTCCCTACAATCTATTTTTTCCTTCTAATCAAGAAATGCCCGCGGCGGTTCTGAGCCCAGGCATCTTCGCTGCGGCCCATGGCAAAGGGTTTTTCTTCGCCGTAGCTAATGGTGTAAATCTGCTCCGGCTTAACCCCCAGCGAAACAAGATAATTTCGGACGCTGGCTGCCCGGCGCTGCCCCAAAGCCATATTGTATTCGCTGGTGCCTCGTTCATCGCAATGACCTTCAACCTGAATTTCTACCCCGCCATAGCGCGTAAGCCACCTGGCATTTTTCGCCAGCTCTTTCCTGGCATCGGCCCGGATGTTATATCTATCATAGTCAAAATAGACATCACCAAGAGATTCGGTATCCACAAACTCCTTGCCTCGCGCCGAAAGTTCCGTCGGGATGGCCTCTTCGGATATCTCGGCTAATCCGGCGCCTAACCTTCCTTCGCCTGCTTTCTTTTTCCAGAACGGCCGCTTGCCGGCACAACCGCCGGCTAACATAGCCAAAATTAGAATTGCCGCTGCTCCCCACCAAAAATTCTTACGCATTTGCTCCTCCTTTCTCAATTTAGGGTGCTGTCAAAAATATCTATTAAATCACCAATAACCAAGTTACAAGATACAAACAATTACCAATATTCAATACCCAATTACCAGACATTATTGTGATTTATCAATATTGGTAGTTCTTTTTTCTAAATCAAAACCTCTCGTTATTTTTGTTTGATTATTTGAATTTGGTTATTGGTCATTATTTGGTTATTGCCCGCCTTGCCGGCGAGGCAGGTTTCTTGTATCTTGGTTATTTTATTACTTCCGGCGGGCATAACGCCTGATTAAAGGGGCTGGATTAAGTGAACGCCCCCAGCGGCGAATTTCAAAATGGAGGTGGGAACCGGTAGAACGCCCGGTATTGCCAACCCGGGCAATGAGTTGGCCCTGTCTCACCTTTTGCCCTCTTTTGACCAGATTAACTGAATTATGACCATAGCGGGTAGAATAACCCCGGGTATGTTTAATAACAATTAATCTTCCATATCCTCCCGACCAGCCCGACAAGATTACCTTGCCGTCCCGCGCCGCATAAATCGGTGTCCCCCTGGGGGCGGCAAAATCTATCCCGCGATGAAAACGCCGCCGTCTGGTAAAAGGGTCCCGCCGCCAGCCGTAACGGGAAGAAACCCAACCTCGGCAGGGCTTAATAAATCCCCAGCCTAAAATGTATTCTTTTTCTTCAGAAAGAAGCTTAGCCCCGGGAATGAATAATTGTTTATTGACACTTATGGTGTCGGGCCGCGCTATGTCATTTATCGCCAGAATCTCTTCTACGGCTGTTTTATAGGCTTTAGCAATTTCCGAGATAGTCTGGCCTTTTCTGACTTTATGAAATACTCCTTTTTGATTGGGGATATGAAGAATGTCGCCGATATTAATTAAATTTGCCCGCTGAAGACAGTTGGCGCTGATCAAGGTATCTAAATCAAGATTTTCTCTCCTGGCTATCTCCCAGAGATTATCTCCGGGCTGCACTTCATAGGGAAAAAGGCTTAATTGAAGAGGCGGCTCTTTTGGTCCGCCTTTACCGGCGAAACTTTCCGGTAAAACTTCTTCGGACCGGACTTGTTCTTCAGCGGCTAAAGGATTGGCGATAGAATTATCTGTCTCGGATTTAAAGAAACCGCCAATCTGAAGGGCTAAAACTCCGACCAGCAGGATAAGATAGATTGAAAATCGCCTGGGCAAACGCATACAACAATTCCCTTTCATGTAGAGATAACCCTAGATGTTTCACATTATACACTATGAACTGTAATTTGGCAAATGTTTTTTAAATTGGTTTTTAAATTGGTTTTCCTTTATGCTTTTTCCCTTTATCATTTCATACATTCGCAATGTCCTCTTTTCCATAACTTTCTTTCCTCTGACACCCTGACACCTTGACACTTTTAATGGCTGCTTTTTGTAACGGAGGGATTCAATTTATCACTAATTGGCGCCGGTGATGTCACGCACATTTTTAATGTAGGATTTATGTTCTTCAGCCACTTCCTGTAATTCGGTGATTTCAAAAATGCCTTTTCCATCCTTAGCTAAAAAAGCCTCCAAAGCGGTATCAAAAGCCGTACCTACCTGAACAACATTATTGCTATCTCCTGACAGGATTAATTTGGGACTGATAAAACCGCGAACCCTAAACCGCAGACCAAGCCGATTAAAAGACAGGTCTGGATAAGGCCGAAGAGAGGGATAAGAAATACCGTCGTCACCAGTGCCCCGAAACAGGCGCCCAACAAATCAAAAGCATAAAGCCTGCCGGCTGTTTCCCCTATTCTGTCTCTCCCGGCCGAACATATATTGTTGGCTAAAGGGAAAATCATTCCCACCCATAAGCCGGCCAGGATGGTTAAAAAAGGGAATAAAACCCGGGTGCTTATTAAAAAAGGCACCCCCCGCCAGCGGGCCAGGATTAAAAGAATGAAGGCGACAAATAAAGCATAAATCCCCAGGGCCAGTTCAATCCGGCCGAGGGCTAAACGCTCGTTTCTAAATTTTCCCATGGAGCGGGTAATAAGGCCTGCCCCAATAACCAGTCCCATCATAAACGAAGCCACAATGACGCCAATCATAAAATAAAGGTTGCCGTAAATAATTTGAAACCCGATAATCAAAATTAATTCCAGAGAAATTCCGGCCATCCCCCCGATAGAAACCGCCAGAGGAACAAAGCCTTTTCTTAATCTTCGCCGCCAGGCAATTAATACCAGGCTGACAAGGATAAGACCGCCGGCTACGGATCTGATTTTCATCCGGGAAAGCCGCCAGAAAACCTGAGCCGCCTTTTGGGGGAAAATTTTGCTTCCCCGGAGAATTATGTTGTAATAATAGCTAATCGGATGAAAATCGCGGTTTAATCTCCGGCTCTCTTTCTCCTCGGAGGATAAAATTCCCCGGATATAAGAGATTCTTTCCTGACTCAAGCGATGGGGCAAAGTATATTCGTTTATGTACCGGGCAAAAATCCGGCGCCCGGCCAGCCGCCGGGATAAAATCGCGGGGTTGTCGGTTAAAAAGCCGCTCTGAGAAGAGGCCGCCAGATAAAGGGTACTCCCGGGGAAAAGAACAATTCGGGGAAAAACTTCCTTTAGCGTCCGGTAAATACAGCCGTTAAATTTTCTCATCTCCGGTGAGAGATAGTTTTCGTGCGAGTCAATCCCCAAAAAAAATATTCCCTCCGGCTTTAGGATTTTCTTGGCCTCTTTAAAAAATTCCAGGGTATAAAAGCGGTTGCGTTCGGCGGTTAAAGGATTGATAACGTTTAAAATAATGCCGTCAAAATTTTCCCCCTGGTAATTTTTTACAAACCACCGGCCGTCGCCAATAACGATGCGGCTGCCGGAGGCGGCTAAAGACCTTCTCTCCCGGGAACTTATATACCTTTGCCCCAGGCGGATAAGCCCGGGGTCCTTCTCAAGAATAATAATTTCTTTTAAACCGGAATATTTTAATGCCTGCGTAACCGCGCCGCTTAAAACCCCGCCGATTAAAAGAATGCGTTCCGGTTTTCTGATTTGAGAAAAACTCAGATGAATTATCTCCTCGGCCAAAGCCTCATCCGGCAGGCTAAAAAGCAGCTGCCCGTTGCCGTAAATATAGAAACTTCCCGCACCCTTAATCACCGCATAATCGGCATATTTAGAGAAAGCAGCCGCCTGAAGAGGCATGCCTTTCCATTCGAGCCGGCCGGCATAACTATTCAATTTGTCAACTAAAGAGGTATTTAAAACAGCGGCAAAAATTATAAGAAGGCAAAAACAAAAAAAGGCGATAGTCCTTTTCTTCAAAAATAACAGGGCCGTCATTAAGGCTAAAGAAAGGTTTAAAATAGCCAGGGTGAAAAGAGTTTTGAAAGAATAGAAAATGTTGACCAAAAGGCAGGCAAAGGCTATTCCCCCCAGCATATCTCCCAGGGCATCAAGGCGATAAACCCTTCCGGCGGCCATGGGTGTATCCCGGAAGTCCGGGCGGGCTTTCTCCCCGGCATAAAGACCACAGGCCAGGGCAAATTGGAAACCAAGAATAAGACAACCCGGGGCCAGTAGTAAAAAAACAGAGATTAAAAAAGGGAAGGGGCCGATTAATTCTCCGGGCGGAATATTCCAGAGCGCCCTGATGGCTTTTATCCCTAAGACGGTCGGGAGTAAAAACAGGGAGAATAAAATCTGACAGCTAATATAAGCCTTTAACTTATCCTTAAGCCGGTCAACAAACCGGCCCAGGAACAAACTGCCGCAGGCAATCCAAAAAAGCCAGCTTGAAAAGATAATTCCCAGCGATAATTCATTGCCCCAAAAAACGACGATTAATTCGCGAACCAACAGGACCTGGGTTACCGTCGCGGTGAACCCGGTCAGGATAAAAGCGGCAATTAAATAGGGACGGCGGCTCTTTATTTTTTATTCTCCCTCACTCCCGAAGAAGAAATTTAATTTTCTCCTCAAAAACTTCTTTGGGTGTATAGCCGGTGAAGCGGAAGCGGATTCTCCCCCTTTTATCCACTAAAAGAGTGGTGGGTAAAGCTTTTATGCCGCCGAAGCTCCGCTCAATGCTTTTACTGCCAATGGCAATCGGATAGTTAATTTGTATCTCGTGAGCAAATTGTTTTAAGGCCGGCATATCTTTATCCAGACAAATACCGATAATTTCAAATTTTTCCTCCCCGTATTTATTATAAAGTTCGATAAAAGCCGGGATAGCCGACCGGCAGGGCGGATGCCAGGTCGCCCAGAAATCAAAGATTACCACCTTGCCTTGAAGCTCAGAGGAGGCGAAGAATTTCCCGTCAAGCCGGGGGAGTATAATCCGGGGGACTGTTTCCCCGACCTGCCCATGGCATCTTCCGGGCCGCATCCTCTCCATCGCCTGGGCGCGGCCGAAGATACATAAAAGAAAAATCGATAAAATAAATAATACAAAAACTCCCTTGCCTTTTATCATCAGTTTTAACCGTCGTTTCCGAGAACTTACAGATTTACCCCGTTAGAGGTAAGCACCGAAGATGTCTGTCGTCGGTTGCCTCTGGCAACCTATCTCTAACGGGGCTTACATCTTTGGGGTTTCTTTTATCCATTTCTTCAGCTTTTCCTCTGTTTTCTTTTTCTTTTTTTTATCCAGATAATCAATAATCAGAATGCCGTTAAGATGGTCAATCTCATGTTGGAGAATATAAGACAACAAGCCTTTCCCTTCCACAATTATCTTCTCTCCTTTTTTATTCAAAGCTTCCACGGTAACCTCTTGGGAACGATTAATCTTCACCGTAACGCCCGGCAGACTCAAACATCCCTCTAATGAAGCACCTTCATCCCGCCGAGAAATAATTCGGGGATTAATCAACTGCCAGAGCCCCCCTCCCCCGTCCAAGACAATTAAACGTTTCGCCTCTCCAACCTGCGAAGCGGCCAATCCCACCCCGTCTTCCTCATACATCGTCTGTCGCATATCCTCCAGAATTTTCCGGATATCTCCGGTAATTTCCTTTACTTCCGGACACCTCCGCCGCAATACCGGCGCCCCATATTTACAAATCGGCAATTTTGCCACTGTCTTTTCCTTTTTTTACAATTGGTGGTGCAAAAACCACAGATAAACACGGGTAAACACTGTTGTATATTGGTCTATTTACTCTATATTAGAGGGACGGGCATGCCCGTCCCCTACAAAATTTCGGGTTGATTTTGTTTCTTTTCCTGTGTTCACCTGTGGTTGCCTCTTTTTGTCTTTTTATTTTTTTCTTCGTGCTCTTCGTGGTTATTTTTATTTCTTTTCCCCGCTTCGCCAGATGCGAGCAGCGAGATACGGCCTTTTGATATGCCTCCCGGGCCCGATAAGAACTGCGAACGAAACTCCCCGCGGCGACAAAAAGAAAGCCTAAACTTTCCGCCTCTCTTTGAAAAGAAGCGAATGCCTCCGGGGTAAGATATTTCCTCACCGCCAGCTGACGGCCGGTCGGCTGGAAGTACTGACCCAAGGTTAAAATCTCACCGCCTGCCTTCCGTAAATCTTTAAGGGCGGCTAAAACTTCCTTTTCTTCTTCCCCTACTCCCAGCATTAATCCCGACTTGCTAAAAATCCCCGGAGCCAACTCCTTTATTTTCCTTATAACCGAAAGCGAACGCCGATAATCTGCCTGAGGGCGGAAATCCGGATAAAGACGCTCTACCACCTCTATATTGTGATTAATAACCTCGGGCTTTTCTTTAATGACGAGCTTTAAAGCCTCCGGATTACCCGAAAAATCGGGTATTAAAACTTCTATGGAAACTTCGGGGGTAAGTTTTCTTATCTCCCTGATGGTTTGGGCAAAATGTTCCGCCCCTCCTTCGGGCAGGTCATCCCGGGTCACTGAGGTAACCACCACATGTCTAAGGCCAAGCTGTTTGACCGTTCTGGCCACCCGTTCCGGTTCCTTCCGGTCCAAATTTAAAAGAGACCCGGCCGCCTTTTTTATCCCGCAGAACCGGCAGTCTCGGGTGCAAAGGTTTCCCAAAATCAAGAAGGTGGCCGTCCCCCGCTCGAAGCATTCGCCAATATTAGGACAACGGGCTTCCTGACAAACCGTGTGAAGTTTAAGCTCTTTTAGAATCCGGGGAATTTTACCTAAATGCCGTTTGGTGCCAATTTTGGTCAAGAGCCGGTTTGGAATAGGCATTTTATCGGGGTTCCTGAAAAATTTTCTTTATCACATCTGTGCAAAATTGAGTGTTTCAGAAATTTCTTATTTCGTCTTGACGACTTCAAGAATGCGGTCTAAGTCTTCGGCAGAATAGAATTCAATTTCTATCCGGCCCTTGTTTCCTTTTTGCTTAATCCGCACCTGGGTGCCAAAGATATGTCGAAGTTTTTCTTCAATTTCAAGGAGCTGGACATTCTTTTTAAAGTGTCTCGGCTGAAAACGAACCGGAGAAAGAATTTTCTGAACGAGGTTTTCGACTTCGCGCGCTGACAAACCGGTCTTTACAATTTTTTTGCCCAGTTCTTCTTGTTTGCGTTGATTCTTTAGGGCCAGCAGAGGTCGGGCCTGTCCGGCCGAAAGATTTCCCCGCGAGATTTCTTCTTTAACCGAGGCGGGCAATTTAAGCAGCCGCAAAGTATTAGCCACCGAAGAGCGCTCCTTGCCGATTTGTCGGGAAAGCTTCTCCTGGGTAAGTTTGAATTCCTGGATTAACTGCTGGTAAGCATAAGCTTCTTCCATAGGATTCAAATCCTGTCTTTGCAGGTTTTCAATCAAGGCCAACTCTAAAGCCTCGGTATCAGAGGCATCCCGGAGCATGGCCGGAATCTTTTTCCAGCCCAGCTCTTTGGCCGCCCGCCAGCGCCGCTCTCCGGCCACCAGTTCATATTTATCTCCGCTGGGACGCACCAAAATCGGCTGCACCACACCTTTTTCTCTGATGGAAGCCATAAGCTCTTTAAGCTGTTTTAAATCAAAATCTCTCCGCGGCTGAAACTTGCTAGCCATGATATCCTTAACGTTTAATTCGCGGACCGATTCTTTTCGTTCTGTCCCTTCGCGAGAGATAAGCGCGCTTAAACCCCGGCCCAAAACCTGTTTAGCCATTTTTTTCTCCTGTACTGCCAAAAATATCGATTAAATCACCAATCACCAAGTTACAAGATACAAACAATTACCAATATTCAATAACCAATCACCAAACATTGAAGACTTTCTTTCCCTTCTCTTCTTGTCTTGCGATTTTCTCTCATTGTTTTTGTTTGGTTATTTGAATTTGGTTATTGGTCATTGTTTGGTTATTGCCCGCCTTGCCGGCGAGGCAGGTATCTTGTTTCTTGGGTATTTTGTCTTTTGTATCTTGGTTATTCATATCTTTTTAAGATTTCCCTGGCTAATCGGGTATAAGCCTCGGCGCCGGTTGAGCGAATATCATATTGAATGATTGACTGACCAAAGCTGGGCGCCTCCGCTAAACGAATATTGCGGGGAATAACCGTCCGGAAAACCTTGTCCTGAAAAAAGTTCCTCACCTCATTTACCACCTGCTGGGAAAGATTGGTGCGAATATCGTTCATAGTCAAGACCACCCCCTCAATGGAGAGATGAGGATTAAGCCCGGCCTGGACTAAATTGACGGATGTCACCAGTTGGCTCAATCCTTCCAGGGCATAGTATTCACACTGGACCGGAATAATAATGCTGTCGGCGGCCGTCAGGGCATTAACGGTCAATATGCCCAGCGAAGGAGGGCAGTCAATCAAGATAAAATCAAAGCGTTTGCGGACATTTTCCAGAATACGCCGCAGGCGGCTTTCCCGCTGGGAAACCTCAACTAATTCAACTTCCGCCCCGGCCAACTCAATATTGGCCGGAATAATCCGGAGGTTTTGGATACCCGTTTCCTGAATCAGTTCCACCGGGGAGTTTAGATTGAAAAGACTGGAATAAATTGTCCGCGGCAGATTCTTTTTTTCCAGCCCCAGCCCGGAAGTAGCCTGTCCCTGGGGATCAAAATCGACCACCAGCACCTTTTGCCCGGCTAAGGCAAAACAGGTCGCCAGGTTAACGGCGGTAGTTGTCTTACCCACACCGCCTTTTTGGTTGGCCACCGCAAAAATTCTTGACATTTACAAAATCCCCGATTCTTGTGCAGAAGTGTGCAAAACTGTGTAAATTTGTTTATAATTATCTTTCCCCGCCCAAACTTGTCCATAACTGTCTTAGGTTATCCACAGAAACATCATCTTATCCACAGGGATAGATCCTCCTAATTCCCTTGAAGGAGGGATCTTATCCACAAAGATAGACCTTCCTATTCCTCTTAAAGGAAGGGTCTTATCCACAGGGTTGACTGGATTCTCCTCAAAAAAACTCTGTGCAACTATGTCTAAATGTGTATAAATATGTGTAAATTTGTTCTACCCCGTTAGAGAAAGCCACTGTCAGCGCAAGACGTTAGCTCCTTCCTCAAAGAGGAACAGAAAGGGCTATCCTTTAGGATTAGGGTTAGAGAACAAAGTTCTCTAACGGGGTCTATTTCCCGATACAGAATTCACTGAAAATCTCCTCCAGCACATCTTCTTTATAATTCAATCCTAAAATTGTCCCCAGGGATTCAACCGCCTGCCAGAGATCAAAAGCAACAAACTCACCCGAGAAACCCTTTTGCCGCGCCGCCAGAGCGTTATTTAAATTCTCCGCCGCTCTTTGCAGGGCCAGCCGGTGCCTTAATCGGCTGACCAAAACACCCTCTTTAGTCTCAGCTTGCTTAATCCCCAGGAGAACGGCTAATTTCCGCCGGAGGGCCGGAATCCCCAAAAGGGTCTTGGCCGAAATTCGAACTATTTGGCGGGCAGGGAAAAATCTTTTGACCGCCTCAGGTTTCCACATGGCAGGCAAATCGCTTTTATTAATGGCTGCCAGCACCTTTTTTTGGCTTTCCCCCGCCAGCTTTATAATCTCCCGATCTTCTTTTTTTATCCCCTGACTACCGTCCAGCACCAGAATGACTAAATCGGCCATTTCCAAATAAACCCGCGCCCGGGCTGCCCCCTGGATTTCAATAAGATTGCGGCTTCGGCCGAAGCCGGCGGTATCGGCAATTCTTACCGGGATGCCCCGGATATTAACCGTTTCTTCAATTACATCCCGGGTAGTGCCGGGAAGATGGGTGACAATTACCCTTTTTTCCTGGAGAAGGGCATTCATCAAGCTGGACTTGCCGACATTAGGCCGGCCGATTATAACCGCCTTAATGCCTTCCCGGATAATTCGGCCCTTATCAGCGCTACCCTCCAACTCTCTTATCTCTTCCAGGATGGCTTTAAGCGAGCGTGAAAAAGATTTACCCGGAACCACCCCGCTTTCCCCTGGAAAGTCAATTTGCGCCTCCAGCCCGGTTAAGCTCTTTCTGAGCCTCCGGCGTAAGTCCTTCACCCGCTCGGATAAGCCTCCGGAGAGCTGTCCTAGGGCGGTTTCATAAGCCGTCTCGGTCCTGGCCCGGATTAAATCCACCACCGCCTCGGCCTGAGCTAAATCCAGCCGCCCATTAATAAATGCCCGCCGGGTAAATTCTCCCGGCTCCGCCAGCCGGGCTCCCTTTTTAACGGCCGCCCCCAGAATCTTCTGCAGGGGAAACATCCCGCCGTGGGCTTGTATTTCCACCACATTTTCCCGGGTATAGGAATGTGGGGCCCGCATAACGGCCAGGAGGCCTTCATCAACGGTCTTTTTTCCGGAGACTGCCAGACCATAATGGAGGGTATGGCTGGGAAGTTTCGTAATATTCCGCTTCGGGTTCAAACGAAAAATCCCGGCCGCAATGGAGATCGCCCGCGGACCGCTTAAGCGAACAATTCCGATTCCCCCAACACCTTCGGAGGTGGCAATAGCCGCTATGGTATCGCGGCCATTTCGAGCCGGGCGCTTCTTTCTTCCGGCGGGTTTGCCTATTTTCCCTTTTTTATCCGCCACTGCTCACCTAAAGAAAGAACGCTGTTAAGCAGCCAGTAGAGAACCAGGCCGCTGGGAAAATTCATAAATATAAAGGTGAAGAATATGGGCATAATCATCCCCAGGCGGGCCTGCTGCGGGTCCGCTTGAGGCGTCATTTTTTGCTGTAAGAACATCGTCCCGCCCATAAGAATAGGCAGAACATAAAAGGGGTCTTTGGCTGACAGGTCATGAATCCAGAAAATAAATGGCGCCTGCCGCAGTTCGATGGCACTTCTCAGAGCGGTAAACAAGGCGATAAATATCGGCATTTGAAGGAGCATGGGGAAACAGCCCCCCATGGGATTCACCTTATGCCGGCGGTAGAGATCCATAATCTCCTTTTGCAGCTTCTGGGGGCTCTCTTTATAAACCTGACGGAGGCTGGTTATCTGCGGCTGTAATTTTTGCATCTCCCTCATTGAACGGAAGCTTTTCTGGGTAAGCGGAAGAAGAATGATTTTGGCCACAATGGTTAAAAGAATGATGGCCACACCCCAGTTCCCTACCAGCCGATAGAAGAACCTCAGAACGACCATTACCAGCCTTCTTAAAGGTGCCAGTCCCCCGCTGTCAAAAATTGTCTCAAAACCCAGATTTAAGCCCTGGAGCTGGTGGTAATCTACCGGCCCGAGATAAACGGCAAAGCGCTGGCTGAGTTTTTCTCCCGGCTCAAGCTCCCCTCCGGGCATTTTAAGCCGGCAAAGAACCTCATCCTCTCCCAGACCTGAAAAAAGCACCCCTTTGGTTTCGCCCTCAGGCTTAACAATCACCGCAAAATACTTATTCCTGTAAGCTATCCATTTAACCTCCCCCGGTATTTCCTTATCCAGCCGGGAAACAATATTCGTCTCCCGGGACCTCTTTATGAGCTGTCTGACCAGTGAATTAATTTTCCAGCGGTTGGTTTTAACCCGATCGCCCTGGAAGATACCGGCTCTCACCTCGGCGTATTGCCGGTTTTCCTTATCCCGGGAACCAAAACCGGGGGTACAAACCAGGTAATAGTCAGGCAGGCGCCGTCTTTGCGAGGAAAGATTTTCCCAGTTGAGCTCAAGCCAGAGCAGGTATTGCTGGTTGTCAAACGACAACCTTCTGCTTACATCCCAGTCTTCTCCCCTGGCCCGGAGAAGGAGTTCCCCCTGGGACCGTCCCTCAGATAAGCTCAGGTCTTTGTCTCCATGGAAGATTAAAACAGGCGCCTCCGGCCAATAGCTATTTAAAGGGAGGCTTGAAGCTTGCCTCTCGGGGCGAACCAGATTAATCAAGCTCCCATCCTTATCCGTGTATTCCTTAAGCGTAAAGGAGGCTAATCCCCCGCCGTTGAGATTGACATCCGCCTCAAAGAGAGCGGTTTCCACCCGGGACTCCCCGGCGGTTAAAACTATTTCCGGCCGCGCCTCTTGAGCGGGCAATAAGGCGGCTGGCTGAGGAGATGCCTGGGTTATTAGCTCTTCCTCCTGAACCGGCCCGGGCTGGGGGGCTATCCTGGCGTTATAGTAATTAAAGGTCAATAAAACCACAACCGATAAAACAAAAGCCATTAACAACTTTTTGTCCATAATTATCCTTTTCTGGTGTTATGGTTTAACGCGTTTTATGATAGACGATAACGATAATTTTGTAGGGGCGGACCCCTGTGTCCGCCCGTTAACCGATATCTTATTATTATTTAGTCCCGGGGCGACACGGAGGTCGACCCCTACAATATTTTGAATAATAATTATCGCCTGTGCCTGGTTAGGCATAACGGGGCATTTGTCCTTTTGAAATTGTTTCTGTGTTCACCTGTGTTTTTCTGTGGTTTAATCTCTTTTTCTGTGGTTATTTTTTCTCTGTGCCCTTTGTGGTTCTTTTCATTTTCTTTTATTTAATTTTTGCCACTACCTAAAATTGTTTCACGTGAAACAATTCAACTCACAGCTCTTAACTTTTAGCTCATAGGTTTTTACCTATGAACCATCAGCCATACGCTAACAGCTATGCGCTATAAACAATGAGCTACTTTACCGGGTCATATCCACCCGGACTCCATGGCCCGCAGTGGAGAAGCCGGCTCAATCCAAGCCCGGCGCCTCGAATGAGCCCGTGTTTCTCTATGGCCTGGCGGGCGTACTCTGAACAGGACGGGTAAAAGCGGCAGCTATGAGGCAAAATTGGCGATATAAAGCGCCGATAGAGAGAAATTAGCCGTAAAACCGTTTTTTTTATCATGTCGTAGGGGCGGGCACTTGTGTCTGTTTAGGCATAACGATATGTTTATCCATAGAGAACACAGAGACACTTGGAGGTAAAATCCCTATAGAACCTCCAAAAAAGCAGACTATAGACATTAACCTTCAGATTTTAAACTTTAGACATCAGGCTTTGTCTATAGTCTATTATCTATTGTCTATCTTTTGTTGAGACTTCAGACATCAGTCTCCAGACATTAGATTTCAGACTTCAGCTTTTAGACATTAGACTTTGTCTATAGTCTCTAGTCTTTATCCTTCGTCTATAGTCTTATGCCTTTTGTTTTTGCCTATTGTTTCTCGTCAATCGTCTCTCGTCTCTCGTCAATCGTCTCTCGTCTTTCGTCTGTCCCAGGGTAAATTGTTTCACGTGAAACAATTTGGCGCCGCAGTATCTCCGCCTGCCTGGTTAAATCCAAAAATTCCGCTTCAACCAGGGAAAAACTGACCCTTTTCAGAGGGCGGTTTACCCTTACGAGAAGGCTGTATCCTTCGAAAAACCTCTCTTTATTCTGTCTATAAGCCTGGCGGAGGAGCCGGCGGAGCCGATTTCGCTGAACACTGGATTTTATCCGCCGGCTGAAAACAAAACCCGCTTTCCGCAGCCCGTCAGGGCGGGGGAGAACGAAAAGCTGTAAATCTCTGCCCGTATAAACCCGGCCTTCTTTAAAAAGCGCCGTAAACTCTTTTTTCTTGCGGAGCCTTTCTTCTTTTGGGAAGGCATGTTTTAAGCTTGGGTTTACCCCGTTAATCATGTTCTTTCATGCTTTGTTTGACACTACCCCTTAATAGCCGGCTTTTTACCGCTATTTTCTTGCTTCCTAATCTCTATCGGGGCTTACCCCGTTAGAGGTAAGACACCGAAGGTGTCTGTCGTCGGTTGCCCCGGGCAACCTATCTCTAACGGGGCTTAAGCTGCCAACCGCTTTCGGCCCTTTTTCCGTCGACGATTTAAACATTTCCGGCCGCCTTTGGTCAGGCGGCGGCGGCGAAATCCGTGCGTTGTCTTGCGGCTCCTTTTAGAGGGCTGATAGGTTCTTTTCAATTTTTTCTCCGGGTATTATCTTCTGGTATAAAATGGATTATGCCTGCTCTGATAAGTGTTAAGAGATTATAATTTAATTACCGTGGCTTGTCAAGAGCTTTCCTCGAAATCATAGAGACCACAGACCACAGACCATAGACCATAGACAAAAGGCAGAAGACAAAAAACAAAAACCCAAAGGCGAAAGACGAAAAAGAGACTCGGGTCGACACGGGGGTCGACCCCTACAATATTTTGAATAATAATTATCGCGTGTGCATGGTTAGGCATAACGGGGTATTTGTCCCTTTTAAATTGTTTCACGTGAAACAATTGCCGGCTAAAGATTATCCGCCATCGTTGATTTTGACCACCAGATTAAGTTCTCGTCGGAAGAGTATCTGTGTAATCCCTGCCTGCCGGCAGGCAGGTTTTAGAAATCTGTGTAATCAGAGGGCTCTGAGTTTTTTCAGAGACCTCTTCTTGAAAAATTTGACAAAAAAAGAATTTTTGGTAAAATTTCTTTGCTATCCTGCCGGAAATATGGTAAAGTATCCTCCCCTTTGCGAAAAGTTTTGTTCTTGTGGATAAGTTGTTAATATTTTCTGGGCAACTTGAGGAAAGTCGTTTCGAGGGCGGCGCAGAGCGGCCTGCTGTTTTGGGTAAACAGAGGCGGTCTTGTCGCCGAACGCGCAGTTTAGTTTTTCACAACTCTCTGATTTTGTTGGACTTATACATATTTTTAAACATTCTCGCCAAAAATGAATTTTCTTAATCAAGTCAAACAGCGAAGAACTGTCGCCGGTTTTCTTTACAAGTCTAACAGGTTCAGTCTATTAAGTTGGCTGTGGATAATTTGTGGATTGTCTTTGGAAAACCGTTCTTTTTTGTCTAACCGGTTGTTTTTAAGCCTTTGGGGAGACGATTTTGTCTGATTCGGCCGCCATTCTCTGGCAGCAAGCCCTGGCAGAGCTCCAAAAAGCTGTTCCCGGGCAAAGTTTTGAAACATGGTTGAAGCCTTTGCGGGCTTTGAGTCTGGAAAACTCCCGGCTTCTTCTGGAGGCCCCCAATGCTTTTATTGAAGATTGGGTCAGGGAGCATTATTTGGAGCAGCTATTAGCCGTAGTAACCATGCTGGCAACTCCTGAGACTTCGGTGGCAATAAGAAAGTCTGCTCAGGAAGTAAAGCTGGCCGCCGAACCGGTCTATGCCTTTAGAAATAACATTCTATCCCCGGAAGACACCTATCTTAATCCGAAATATCAATTTGAACACTATGTGGTCGGTCCCGGCAACCGCTTTGCTCACGCCGCCTCTTTAGCCGTGGCCCAATCGCCGGCCAAGGCGTACAATCCCCTTTTTATCTATGGCGGAGTAGGATTGGGAAAAACTCATCTTTTGCAGGCCATCGGACACCTGGCCAAAAAGGCCGCTCCATCCTTAAATGTTTTTTATGGGTCCTGTGAAAGATTTACCAATCAACTGATAGATGCTATTCAGAACCAGACCACCCTGAGGTTTCGAAATAAATATCGCAAGGTTGATATCCTCCTTTTAGATGATATTCAGTTTCTGGCCGGAAAAGAAAGCACTCAGGAAGAATTTTTTCATACCTTTAACACCCTTTATGACGCCCATAAACAGATAGTAGTTTCCTCTGATTCTCCCCCTAAGGAGATTCCTGGTTTAGAGGAACGGTTGATATCGCGGTTTGAATGGGGCCTGGTAACTGACATTCAGCCCCCGGATTTAGAAACCCGCATTGCAATTTTAAGAAAGAAAGCAGAAAAAGAGGCAATCCCCATTCCGGCAGAAGTCATTGATTTTCTGGCGTCAAAAATCCGCTGTAATATCCGGGAACTGGAGGGAGCTTTAATCCGCTTGGTGGCTTATGCCAGCCTTGTCGGGCCGCCGATAACTATTGCTCTGGCCGAAGACTCCCTTAAAGATCTATTTGCCCACAACCAGGCCGTCGGGCATGTCTCGGTAGATTTGATTCAAAGGAAAGTTTGTGAGTATTTCGATTTAAGTGTTTCTGATATGAAAATAAAAAAAAGGACAAAAACTGTTGTTTTTCCCCGCCAGGTAGCTATGTTTCTGGCTCGTGAACTAACCGAGTGTTCTTTGCCTGAAATAGGGGAGTTTTTTGGCGGCCGGGACCACACTACCGTGCTTCACGCCATAAACGTTGTTGAGAATCATCGTAAAACCGATATTAACCTGCAAAAACTGCTTGACCAGCTAAAAGGGAAGATAAGCGAAAAAGAATAAGGTTGTTTTTTTATTGACTTCTTGATAGGATAAAAAGCAGGAAAGGTTGGTTGTGGATTTTGTGGATATTTATTAATGAGTTATACACAGGTTGTGCTTCTTGTTTTTAGGAGTTTTAAGATTGATTTTAAATTATACACAAATCCACAACCCTTAATAATACTACTACTTAAATAACTATATAATTAGTAAAAATAAAAGGAGAAAATAATGAAAGTTAAAGTGGAAAAAGAAAGTATTTTAAAAGGAATCCAAACTGTCCAAAATGCCGTATCTCCCAAAAGCACCTTACCAATTCTATCCAATCTTTTACTTGATACACAAAAAAACCGCCTTAATTTATTCTGCACAGACCTTGAATTAGGGATAAACACAACTATTTCCGCTGAGGTCATAAGGCCGGGCAGTATATCCATTCCGGTAAAAAAGACAGGGGATATCATAAAGGAATTACCTGATAAGGAAATTTCGTTAGAAGTTATCAAAAATCAAATTGAAATCAAGTGTAGTAAAAGCTTTTTTAAAATATTCGGTTTACCCAAGGAAGAATTTCCTAAAATTCCTATTTTTAAAGAAGATAAAGAAATTTCTTTATCCCAGAACACTCTTAAAACAATTATAAAAAAAACCAATTTTTCTGTTTCTTATAACGAAACCCGCTATGTTTTAAACGGTCTTTATTTTAAAATTGATAAAGGAATTTTAAATGTGGTAGGAACCGATGGAAGAAGACTATCTTGTGTTTCGGTAAAGCTTAAAGAGACTAAAGGTGTATCCTTTAGTTTTATTATCCCTATCAAAGCCATTCAGGAGTTATCACAGATTCTACAGGATGAAAAAAGTGAAGTGGTTTTAAAGGTTGGAGAGAATCAGGTTTCTTGTAAAATACCATCTTCGCTTGGGTTAGGCGAGATTAACCTAACCAGCCGCTTAATTGAAGGGACATACCCAAATTATGAACAAGTTATCCCCAAGGAAATAGAGAAAAGGATAAAAATTAAGCGGGAGGAATTCCTGACCGCTACTCGAAGAGCGGCTATTCTTACCAGCGAAAAAGCCAATTCAGTCAAATTTAGTTTTACCCCACAGGGAAAATTAATCATTTCCGCTAACACTCCTGAGGTGGGGGAGTCTAAAGAGGAAATGGATACGGTATATAAAGGAGAAGAGTTAAACATCGCTTTTAACCCGCATTTTTTAATTGATGTTTTAAAGAATATAGAAAGCGAAGAAATTAATATAGGTTTAAGCAATTCTTTAAGCCCGGGGGTGATTCAGCCCGCAGATAAGAACGAAAACTATATCTGTGTAATTATGCCCATGCGGCTCAACTAAAGGCCGTATCTCGTCGTTCGTATCTCGTGAATCGCAAAAAACGAATCAGAATTCGGACGAGATACGAAATACTAAATACGAGATACCAGACACCAGATACTATATACGAGATAAAAAAATGAGTGTAGAAAAAATTGATAAAGTCTTAAAGAGAGCCTTTGAGAATCTGGGGATGGAAAAAAGGCTTAAAGAAGGCCGGGTTTTGGGGGCATGGGACAAGCTGGTGGGCGAACAGATTGCCAGGCACGCCCAGCCGTTGGGCATAAAAAGGAAAAAGCTTTTTGTTCAAGTGGATAACTCCAATTGGGTTTATCAATTGACACTCCATCACAAAATAGATATTTTGGATAAGCTCAATCAGGAAGCCGAAGAGCCGCTTATTCGCGATATCCATTTTAAGTTAGGCAAGCTTGGCAGAGAATAGCGAAAAACAATACTATCGAAGTCGGGCTTCCATAGTTCTATTGTGGTAAATGGTAGACGGGAGACGAGAGAAGGGAGATGGCCTTTTCCCTTCTTACGTTTACCGTTTCCCGTAAAAGATGTTCAAGAAGTTCTCTGTGGTTTTTGACAGAAATGGACAGTGTCTAAAAAGGAAGAATATGGCAGAGAAAAAGAAGGAAATTAAGAAAAACACAAAAGAAGAGGGACATAAGTACGATGCGACTACTATCCGGGTTTTGGAAGGCCTTGAGGCGGTTAGAAAACGTCCCAGTATGTATATCGGGGATACCTCTACCCGGGGTCTCCATCATCTTGTTTATGAAGTGGTGGACAATAGTGTTGATGAGGCTATGTCCGGTTTCTGCCGGAACATCGAGGTAATTGTCCACTCCAATAATACGGTTACGGTCATTGATGACGGCCGGGGGATTCCGGTTGACCAGCACCGCCTCCAGAAAAAACCGGCGCTGGAGGTTGTTATGACCACCCTGCATGCCGGCGGCAAGTTTGACCACAAGAGCTATCGTGTTTCCGGGGGGTTGCATGGCGTCGGGGTTTCGGTGGTTAACGCCCTTTCTGAATGGCTCGAAGCGGAAGTCTTTCGCGATGCGAAAATCTATTATCAGCGTTATCAACGAGGTGAACCGGCAGCCGGCCTGGAAATAATCGGCAAAACCAAGAAACGGGGAACGCGGATTTCTTTCAAACCGGACAGGAAGATTTTTTCTTCCATTGAGTTTGTTTTTGATGTGCTTTCCAACCGCCTGCGCGAATTAGCCTTTCTTAATCCGGGGTTAAAGATAAAGTTTGCCGATGAGCGAAAGAACAAAGAGCTTGTCTTTCAATATGAAGGCGGGATCGCTTCTTTTGTCCAGCACCTTAACAAAAACAAAAACGTTTTACATAAAAAACCGATTTATTTACGCAAGGAAAAAGACGGGGTTTTAGTCGAGGTAGCCATTCAATATAACGATGGATATGCCGAGAACGTTTTTTCCTTTGCCAATAACATTAACACCATTGAAGGGGGAAGCCATTTAATCGGCTTTCGCGCCGCTCTGACCCGGACCACTAACGAGTATGCCCGAAAGAGGAATATTTTAAAATCTCCCGGGCTGTCTCTTTCCGGAGATGATGTTCGCGAAGGCCTGACCGCTTTAATTGCCGTTAAGCTTCCCAACCCCCAGTTTGAAGGACAGACTAAAACCCGCCTGGGGAATAGCGAGCTCAAAGGTATTGTTGAGTCGCTGGTTAATGCCGGCTTGTCTGAGTTTTTGGAGGAAACCCCGGCAGTGGCCAGACGGATTATGGAAAAGTGCGTTCTTTCCCGCCAGGCCCGGGAAGCGGCCAGGAAAGCCCGGGAGTTAACCCGCCGCAAGGGCGCTTTGGAAGGAGGCGGCCTGCCGGGGAAATTGGCTGATTGTTCAGAGACAGATCCGGCTCTCTGTGAACTTTATCTGGTGGAAGGAGATTCTGCCGGGGGTAGCGCCAGGCAGGGCCGGGACCGCCGGTTTCAGGCCATCCTTCCGATTAAAGGCAAAATCATCAATGTTGAGAAAGCGCGCCTGGACAAAGTCTTGAGCAATGAAGAAATTCGCAACATGATTACCGCGATCGGGGCCGGGGTGCACAATGAATTTAATCTAGACAAGGCCAGGTATAACAAAATTATTTTGATGACTGATGCCGATGTAGATGGGGCGCATATTAGAACACTGCTTCTTACTTTCTTCTACAAGCAGATGCGGAAGCTTATTGAATCCGGCTATGTTTATATTGCCCAGCCGCCCCTTTTTCGGGTGGCTAAAGGAAAGGACGGACGCTACCTGGCCAGCGAAAAGGAATTGGAGAATTTTCTCATCCAGCAGGGAATTGCCGGGCGGGAGTTGGTGCGGCTGAAAAACAAACATTTTTTCCCCTCCGGTCAGTTCCGAGAGATTGTTAAGGATTTATTAGAGCTGGAGAAATTAGCTTTCACCCTTAAGCGCAAAGGCATTTCTTTGGAAAAATTCTTCTCCCGGCGTCACCCCAAGAGCAGGAAATTCCCGCTTTATCAAATTCGGACCAAAGACAAAGAGGAAATTTTTGTCTATTCGGAGAAGGAGCTGGCTAAATTTATGGAGGAGGAAAATCATCAGGCCCTTGAAACAGTTGAATTCGTGGAAGGGGTGGACATTGAAGAGGTGATAAAAGAGCTGGAGAAAAAAGGAATCAAAGTTAATCAGGAAATTCTGTCAGCCGGGGAAGAAGGGAAGAAAAAACCGCTTTTCCTGCTTAACGGGAAGAAAGACAAAAAAGACAAAAGAGAAGAAATTCTCCTTTATAACCTGCTGGAGGTTTTAGAAAAGGTTAAGGATTTAGGAAGGCAGGGAATGAACATCCAGCGCTATAAAGGGTTGGGGGAAATGAATCCGGCTCAGCTCTGGGAGACTACCATGGATCCGGAGAAACGGACCCTTCTTAAAGTCAGCCTGGAAGATGCGGTTCAGGCAGATGAAATTTTTACTGTTTTAATGGGTGACCGGGTGGAGCCGAGAAGAGAATTTATCCAGAGTCATGCTTTGGAAGCGAGAAACCTGGATATTTAATCCCAGTCCATCCGTGCTGGTTGGAAGGGGAATCCCAAAAAAAACAAAAAAAATTTGACAAAGGGCAGATTTTATGCTATACTTACAATGAAATCGAAAAAGACCGAAAAAGGCTAATTCATCGCAAGGTGGAGTCGCAAAGCCACGGATCCTGAGTTTATCGAAGGAAAGCCGGGTTGCCGAAGGGAAGGCAATCCGGATTTTTTATTAGTGAGGATGTAGGTGAAATGGAAATGATAAACAAAGAGGCAAAACAACCAAAGCGGAAAAAAAGGAAGGGAAATAAAATGATTAGAATAAGTAAAGCAGGATTAATAGTATTAGTGGTAGCAGGGATGTTTTTAATTCTGGGAGTTGATAAGGCATTTGCCGATGATACCCTGAAGCCTGATTGGTCTCGAGTAATTGTTGAAAATGGACAATTATGTTGGCGGGATGCCGGACGGGGCATTCATGAGCCGGGTATGTTCTACGCCCAGGTGATTACACCGTTGACAGAGAAAGAGATAGAGCTTTATTACACATGGAAAGAAAATGACGATTTGGCAAAAGAGCAACCATTGGATACTCGAGCCGATTTCAAAGAGACAAAAGGAAGACATGTAGAGAAGGTTGCAGCTCGGGCGGAGAGGAAAACGAAAAAAGAAGAGCTTAAAGAGAAATATACATCTGAAGATGCGGCTACAGTGCCAGCGGAAGCGTATGTCATTGGAGGCGAGCCAAGAGAAGAGATTGTCATTGGTAACACTACAACGCCAGCAACGGTTGACACCAGCACGATCGCAAACAACCTCGACACCATCGAGGAAAAGCAGGGGTCCAGCTGGGACACTGATGCCACGGTTACCGACCCCGAGGATGAACTCCTTACACCGAGGGAGGAAGAAATCGTCATTGGTGGTGAACCAAGAGAAGAGATTGTCATTGGTGGCGAGCCAAGGGACGAGATTGTCATTGGTGGTAAGGCAAGAGAAGAGATTGTCATTGGTGGGGCGGACGAGCCAGCTCCAGAAGAGCCGGGAACAGTACTACCGGAAATGGATATAGTTACTTTAGATGAACTCCCTAGTGGAGTTGCAGTAGCTAAAAGAGCAACTATAGCCACGGACGATAAACTTCAGACAGAAGAAAGTGGAGCTTCGGGAGGATTTGGAATAAGCACCTTAGACCTTGTAACCGGAGAAATTACTGTCCTGAATCCAGCAGGGACAACAGTTATCACTCCCGAGGCAGAGGATGACTATCTAAAAAGCATACAAGGAATGATTGGCACCATAGAAAGGCAGATGGAAAGAGAATCGGATCCTTCTAACATAGAGAAGCTGCAGATAGCAAAGAATTATCTGGTTAATATAAACACTCAACCTGAAACCATCGTAACAGATAAGGAAGCAGTGGAAATAGGTGGTAATCCAAGGGAAGAGATTGTCATTGGAGGCGAGGCAAGAGAAGAGATTGTCATTGGTAACACTACAACGCCAGCAACGGTTGACACCAGCACGATCGCAAACGACCTCGACACCATCGAGGAAAAGCAGGGGTCCATCTGGGACACTAAGGAAACTGCGAAAGAGGTAATAAAAACGAAAAAAGAAGAGCTTAAAGAGAAATATACATCAATGCGAGCTGAGAGAAAGGCCAGGAAAGAGGCAAGAAGAGCGGCTTTTAAAGCCAGGATAGAAAAACATAAGGAAAAACTTGCTGCTTATCGGGCGGAGATGGAAGCGAAAATTGCGGAGCTTAAGGAGAAACATACGGTAGATCGGGCTGAAAGAGAGGTCGAAAGAGGAGAGCACAAAGAGAAGAACACTCTTTATCAGGCCGAGATTGCCGCTCATCGGGCGGAAATGGAAGCGAGAAGGAAAGAGCGTAAAGAGAAAATTGCTGCTGCTCAGGAGGAGAGAAAGGGCAGGAAAGAAGCAAGAAGAGCGGCTTTTAGAGCCAGGATAGAAAAACATAAGGAAAAACTTGCTGCTTATCGGGCGGAGATGGAAGCGAAAAGAGAAGAGCGAGAAAAGAGACGCGCTGAATTGCGGGCTGAGAGAAAGGCCAAGGTAGAAGCGGCAAGAAAAGCGCGGATGGAAAAGATAGAAAAAAGACGAGCAAAGGAACAAGCGGAGAACGCGGCCAAGAAAGAAGCGGAGATGAAAGCGAAAAGAGAAGAGCGAGAAAAGAGACGCGCTGAATTGCTGGCCAAGAGAGAAGCGGCAAGAAAAGCACGGATGGAAAAGATAGAAAAAAGACGAGCAAAGGAACAAGCGGAGAACGCGGCCAAGAAAGAAGCAAGAAAAAAAGAGTATAAAAAGAGACGTGCTCAGAAAGAAGCGGCGAGGGGAATACGGATGGAGAGGCTTGGACCCATTCCGGCAGATGCCTTTGCTATAAAGAAGAAAGCTGTGAGAAGGCGCGGAGGTAATAAAATTAAGCTGCCAAGCACAACTATACGAAGCAGCATCCCTGTCGCAGTTAAGAAATCTTCCAGGAATGGTGGTTATTCTGGAGGATATAAGCCGAAAGAGTCTCAACGCAGCATTTTCAACCCGATAAAGTCTCGTTAGCAGGGTTTTTCGAGGGTGAGAAAATCCCGAAAAAGGCAAACCTGCCGTAAGGCAGGGACGCCCTGAACCAACGTAGGGTTCAGGGCAAGCAAAGCCACGGATCCTGAGTTTATCGAAGGATAGCCGGGCTGCCGGAGGATAAAGAAACTTTGGGAGTTCGGCTTTTTTGTTAACACGGATAGACAGGGATTTTGAAAACCAAGAAGGAGAGGAAAATGTTGAGCGAGAGGCAGAAAGCGGTAATTACCCTGTGTCGTTCGGCTGACAGGTGTATCAACCAGGCATTGCTCAAAGGAAGCGCTTTTTTCCTCTGCTTGATGTTTGTTAGTTCCGCTCCACCCTTTACTGAGTTTCTTGTTTTGAAAAAGGCCGGAAAGCATACATCTATTGCCCACATTGTCAAGCCGGGGTTGGTAATTAAACAAAGTGGTGTTGGGAATGAAAAGAAGTAAGAAAAAGTTATTCATATCTATTATTATAATTGGAGTTTTGTTTCAATCCAATGCTGCCTGGGGTATAAACATACCCAATTCATTTAAAAACATAAAGCAAACCCTTGACCAAAGAATCTATTTTAGAGAGATAAACGAGAAAGTTTTTGCCCGCGCCCATATCCCCAACGCTAAAGCCCAATTTAACCCCTTTATCCCCAAACCCTCGGGCCCGGTTACCCCCCCGGCCCGGGGAACCCGCCTTTTCAACAATTTTCCTAAACCTGATTTTGATTTATCGGCGTTTAAGGCGGATATGGAGAAGCTAAGGGGATGGGCCGAAAGCAAAATTGGAAAAAAGACCGTATCTGCCAGTATAAAAATAGTGAAAAAGATAACTCAAAAAATCAAAACGGCCGAAAAGAGAAGAGAACTCAAAGAATTATTATTTGCTAAAGTAAAAGAATTTGCCAAAAATGGCCGGGAGTTCGTAAAAGCACCGCCTACTCGGGAAGGGACAGCACCAAAACTTCGCCTGAGGGCGAAAAAGAATCTATTTGACCCGGGCCGCGAAAGGTTTAGACCAAAAAAAGAATTTCGGACAGGATTTACCCCGTCAGAGAAGGATGTTAAGGGAAACAATGATGCGCAAAAGTATCTGGAAAGAAGTGACAGAGGCAAAAGGGATTCTCTAACGAGGTTTACAGGATTAAAGCGCTGAACCAGAACTCTCCCTGCTAAATGATGGAATGGAGAAAAAAACCCCGTTTTACGACGGGGTTTTTTTATTGACTTCTCTTTTTTTTTATGGGATACTAAAACAGATTGGTTTTGGGAAAAATGATTATCGAAGTCGGGCTTCCATAGAATTTAGAAAAAAGACGGAGACTTAAAAGGAGTTTTAAATGGTTGAACAAAAAGAAAAAGCTGAACGGAGAGAAAAGATTATTCCCGTAAATATTGAAGATGAGATGCAGAAGTCTTATCTTGATTATGCAATGAGCGTAATTGTGGGCCGGGCCCTTCCTGACGTGCGTGACGGATTAAAGCCCGTCCACCGACGGATTCTCTATGCGATGTATGATATGGGGATGACGGCCAATAAACCTTATAAGAAATCCGCCCGCATCGTGGGAGAGACATTAGGGAAATATCACCCGCATGGCGATATGGCTGTTTATGACACCATGGTCCGTTTAGTTCAGGAGTTTGCCTCGCGCTATCCCTTCATTGACGGCCAGGGAAACTGGGGTTCGATTGACGGAGATGCGGCGGCGGCGATGAGATATACCGAGGCGCGGCTGGCGCCGATAAGCGAAGAGATGCTTCATGATATTGAAAAAGAAACAGTTGATTTCTCCCTCAATTTTGATGAATCCCTTCAGGAGCCGCGTGTTTTACCGGCGGGCATACCCAGCCTTTTGGTTAACGGCTCTTCAGGGATTGCCGTGGGTATGGCCTGTAACATCCCGCCGCACAATTTGGGTGAGGTTATTGGCGGCCTGCTTTACCTGATTGATAATCCAGAGGCCGGGGTTGAGGAACTAATGGAGCATATTCCCGGGCCGGATTTTCCTACCGGAGCCTTTGTTTTGGGAAACAAGGCGATTAAAACCGCCTATCGGACCGGGCGGGGGATTATAAAAATGAGGGCGCGGACGAATATCGAAGAAATAAAAAGCGGCAAGGCAAATATTGTCATCAGCGAAATTCCTTTCCAGGTCAACAAATCTTCTTTGCTTGAATCTATTGCCGGACTCATCCGAAGCGGGCGGGTTGAAGGAGCGAGCGACCTCAGGGATGAATCAGATAAAGATGGGATACGCATTATTGTTGAGTTGAAACGGGACGCTGAACCCCGGACGGTCCTTAATCAACTGAATAAGCACACCCAGCTTCAAAGCACTTTCGGGATAATTCTACTGGCCCTGGTTCACGGCCAGCCCAGGGTTCTCAATCTTTCACAGATGCTCCATCACTATCTGGACCATCGCCGGGTGGTGGTGGTCAGGCGGAGTCAATTTGAGCTCCGGGGAGCCGAAAAACGGGCCCATATTCTGGAAGGATTAAAGGTTGCTTTAAAAAATCTCGATGCGGTCATTAAAACAATTCGCAGTGCCTCAAGCCCGGAGGCAGCCCGCGAGAAATTGATGATTAATTTTAAGTTGAGCCGGGAACAGGCCCAGGCTATTCTTGATATGCGCTTACAGCGTCTCACCCGCCTGGAGAGAGATAAAATCGACGCTGAATATTTGGAGCTAATTAAGAATATCGAACGGCTTCAGGCTATTTTAGGCAGCGAGAAAAAGGTCTGGGAGGTAATTAAAGAGGAATTATTAGTAATCAAGGATAAATATAGCGATCCCCGGAGGACAGAGATTGTCGAAGAGGAAGAAGAGTTAGCCATAGAGGATTTAATCGCCGAGGAAGATATGATTATTACCATATCCCACACCGGATATATCAAGCGGCTCCCGGTCAGCACCTACCGAAGACAGGCAAGGGGGGGCAAGGGCGTCACCGGCGCCGGAACTAAAGAGGAAGATTTTATCGAACATTTTTTCATTGCCTCCACCCACGACTATATTCTGGTTTTCACCGATGGGGGCCGGGTTTATTGGGTTAAGGTTTACGAAATTCCTCAAGCCGGGCGTCTTTCCAAAGGAAAAGCCATCGTTAATCTGCTCCGGCTGAACAGCCAGGAAAGCATTTCGGCCACTATCCCGGTTAGAAAGTTTGACAGCCGGCACTTTTTGTTGATGGCCACCGAAAAGGGCGTGGTTAAAAAAACTAATTTAGAGGCTTATAGCCGCCCGCGCAAAGGGGGAATTGCGGCGATAAAGATAGATGAGGAAGATAAACTTGTTAACGTTATCCTGACCAGCGGTAAGGAAGAAATCCTCCTGGCAACCCGCCAGGGCAAATGTATCCGCTTCTCTGAGAAAGATGTTCGGCCGATAGCCCGGGCCGCCAGAGGGGTTAAAGGAATCAGGCTGACCAAAGAAGATAAAGTGGTCGGCATGAAAATTGTCCAGAAAGAGATGGCTCTTCTGACCGTTACCAATCAGGGATACGGGAAACGAACGCAATTTAAGGCCTATCGCTCTCAGAGCCGCGGGGGCAGCGGGGTGATTAATATTAAAGTGGGGGAGCGCAAAGGCAGCGTGGTGGGGATTGAATCGGTTAAAGACGAAGATGAGGTAATGATTATCACCGCCCACGGAATGATAATTCGTATTCCCATCAAGCCCATTCGGGTGATGGGCCGCAGCACCCAGGGGGTGCGTTTAATCACCCTGAAATCCGGCGATCAAGTCAGGGCGATTGCCCCGGTGTTCAGTTACGAACAAGATGCCAATGGCAAGGTATGAAATAATTCCCCATACGGCTGATATTGGCTTACGCGTTTTTGGCCGGGATTTAAAAGAGCTTTTTTCTACTGCGGCCAGGGGGATGTTGAGCCTGGTGCTGGATGACCTAAATGATTTCACTCCCCGGGAAGAAACGAGGATTAAGGTTTCCGGTTTAAGCGTCGAGGAGTTGTTAGTCAGCTGGCTGGGTGAATTGCTGTATAAGCTGACGGAGGAGCGCTGGCTGGGGATAGAGTTTGACATTTCTTCCCTCGGCGAAAGAGAAAATAAATTTTTTTTGACGGCCGCAGTAAAAGGGCAGAAAATCGAGTATAATAAGACCCCTCTTAAACGCGAGATTAAGGCCGTTACCTACCATAACTTAACCATAAAAAAAAACAACGGCGGGATTTGTTCGGTAGAGATTATTTTTGATGTATGATAACCAAGATAGAATGCCCAAGATACAATAACCAAGAGACAATAACCAAATAATACCCAATACCCAGATTCCAATAACCAAAAGATATAAAAAAATTAGTAATAAACTGATAGGTTTGGTGATTGATTATTGGTGATTGGAATTTGTTTGTATCTTGTATCTTGGGTGTCGGTGATTTAATAGATATTTTTGGCAGCACCGATTGTATGACAAAGGAGAGGAAGATGAAAAAATTATTTTTTATTTTTGGAATTATCACCATTGGTTTAATGCTAACTTTTGAAATTTGGGCCCAAGAAAAGTCGCCGAGGCTGGAGCTAACCGTCTATAACCAGAATCTGGCCTTGGTCAAGGACAGACGCTTAATGCCTTTTAAAAAGGGATTAAATCGCGTCTCTTTAAAGGAAGTCGCCTCTCTTATTGACCCGACCAGCGTCCATTTCAAATCTATCAGTGACCCGGAGGCCTGCTCTATTCGGGAACAAAATTATGAGTATGACCTGCTAAGCGGCGGTAAACTCCTCCAGAAATATGTTGACCGAAAGATTCGGGTGCAAACCAAAGACGGCAAAACCTATGAAGGGTTTCTTTTAAGCTTTGACCAGGGACAAATCATTCTGGGCTCCGGCAGGGAAAGCGGCACAATTAATCTTATTCATCGTAACGATAATATCCAAACTATCCTTTTTCCGGTTTTGCCCGAAGGTTTAATCACCAAACCCACCCTGGCATGGGAGGTAATGGCTCAGAAGGCCGGCGGGCAAACCATCGAGGTTTCTTATCTTACCGAAGGGATTAACTGGCAAGCAGATTATGTGGCGGTGGTAAACAACGATGACACCAAACTGGATTTATCCGGCTGGGTGAGCATTGATAACCGAAGCGGTGCCGCTTATCAAAACGCCAAACTTAAATTGGTAGCCGGCGAGATACATTTGGCCGGGAAAAAGCCTTCTCTGGTATTCGGGGGAGAACTTAAAACGGCAAGAATGGGGAAAGAAGGTTTTAAAGAGATGCCCTTTTTTGAATATCATCTGTATAGCCTGCCGCGCCTGGTTACTCTTAAGGATAACCAGATTAAGCAAATCACCCTGTTATCGGCGCCGGGTGTTGCGGTCAAAAAACTTTATGTTTTTGATATGTCCGGTCCATATGGCTGGATAATTGCCCGGCGAAAGAAAAAAATTAACGTAAAACTGGAGCTGGAAAATCGCCGGGAACTTGGCCTGGGTATGGCTTTACCCAAAGGGAAGGTCAGAGTTTATAAAGCTGACCAGGAAGGCAGCCTCCAATTTGTCGGGGAGGATTTAATTGAACATACCCCCAAGGATGAAAAGTTCCGCCTCTATGTGGGCGATGCCTTTGATCTGGTCGGAGAAAGAAAGCGCGTTAAAACCGAGCGCATCAGCAAGCGGATACAGGATGATACCTATGAAATTAAACTGCGTAATCATAAAGATAGTGATGTGGAAATTCTGGTGGTGGAGCATATCCCCGGCGGCAGAGAATGGCGGATTACCCGGACGACGCATGACTACATTAACAAAGATGCCTATACGATTGAATTTACGGTTGATGTCGTAAAAGACCGGGAAACGGTTGTTACCTATACGGTAAGAAGCAGATGGTAGCCCCGCACCACGTTGGGTGCAGGGTTGAAGGAGGCTAAACCTCCTTTAAAAAAGGATGAGAGATGTCTGAGAAATGGGTCGGGCATTTAGAGAAGATAGATGATTATCGCTGGAGAATTCCCAGAGATTATAAGCCGGGGATGCGCGTTCCCGGCATTATTTATGCTGACGAAAAACTGCTCAGTAAAATTCTTCAGGACAAAAGCCCTGACCAGGTGGCTAATGTAGCCGCCCTTCCCGGCATTGTTAAGGCCTCGATGGCGATGCCTGATATGCACTGGGGGTACGGCTTTCCTATCGGCGGTGTGGCCGCTTTTCGCCTGGAAGACGGTATTATCTCACCCGGTGGAGTTGGGTACGACATAAATTGCGGGATCAGAATGGGAAAAACTAATTTATTCCGGGATGACCTTAAAGATAAATTAAAAAGTCTTATTGAAGGCCTCTTTTATCAAATTCCCGCCGGCGTTGGTTCCAAAGGAACGATAAAGCTTTCTCCCCGGGAAGAAGATGAGGTATTCCTTAAAGGGGCGGCCTGGGCGGTCTCCCGCGGTTTTGGCTGGCAAGAGGACCTGGCGGTAACAGAAGATGGAGGCTGTATTAAGGGGGCGAATCCGGATAAAATCAGCCAGCGGGCGCGTCAAAGAGGCGCAAATCAGTTGGGAACTTTGGGTTCAGGCAATCATTTTTTAGAAATTCAGTATGTGGAAGAAATCTTTGATAAAGAATTGGCTTCGGCTTTTGGTTTGCAAAAAGGCCAGATTACTTTTATGATTCACTGCGGTTCTCGCGGGCTTGGTCACCAGGTCTGTGATGATTATCTTCACCGGATGATGGGGGCGGTAAATAAATATGACATCAAGCTTCCCGACCGGCAATTATCCTGCGCCCCTCTAATGTCCCCCGAAGGGCAGGATTACCTCTCGGCGATGGCCTGTGCCGCCAATTATGCCTGGGCTAACCGGCAATGTATTATGCATTGGACCCGCGGGGTATTTAAAAAGATATTTAAACGTTCCGGCGGCGGGTTGGGCATGGAATTAATCTATGATGTTTGCCATAACATTGCTAAAATTGAAGAGCACGTTCTTGAAGGCAGAAAAGTAAAACTCTGTGTTCACCGCAAGGGAGCTACCCGCTCCTTTGGACCAAATCATCCCCTGATACCCGAGAAATACCGGAAAATTGGCCAGCCGGTGATTATCCCCGGTGATATGGGCCGGGCATCTTATCTATTAGTAGGCACGGAGGGAGCGATGAAGGAAACGTTTGGGTCTACCTGTCATGGTGCCGGCCGGCTGATGAGCCGAAAAGAAGCCATCCGCAGGTTTCCGGTGGCTGAGTTAAATAGAGAGCTTGCCAGGCGAAATATAATGGTGCGGGCGAAATCCCGCGGCACTTTATCTGAGGAAGCCCCGGATGCTTATAAAAACATTAATGATGTGGTTAATATCGTCCAGCAAGCGGGAATTTCCAGGAAAGTGGCTAAGATGAAGCCTATGGGAGTAGTTAAAGGTTAGGTTGTAGGTAATAGGTAGTAGGTGATAGGTAAAAAGAATTCTAATATATGTGTAGGGGCTGGGTATGCCCAGCCCGTGATAAAAGGAATTAAAAAATGTTAGATTTAAAATTTATTCGTGAAAACGCAGAAAAGGTTAAACAGGCGATTAAAGATAAAAAAGAAAAAGTTGATCTGGATGAGATTCTAAAATTGGATGAGATACGCCGAAAGGTAATCAGCCGGGTAGAAAAATTAAAAAGCGAAAAAAATGTTGTATCCCGTGAAATCGGAGATTTGCTGAGACAAAAGAAAAAAGCAGAAAAGAAAA
Source organism: Candidatus Ratteibacteria bacterium (assembly GCA_034717985.1). Classification (GTDB taxonomy): domain Bacteria; phylum CAZDME01; class JAYEMH01; order JAYEMH01; family JAYEMH01; genus JAYEMH01. The sequence goes on along the minus strand of JAYEMH010000005.1, from coordinate 15,702 downwards.
TTGACGAGACGAAAAAACTGACTGACGAGATTAAATCTTTAGATAATAAACTGCTAAAAATTGCCGAAAGATTAGATACGCTTCTTTTGACTGTTCCTAATATTCCCCATGAATCAGTCCCCGTCGGAGCTGGTTCCGATTCTAATAAAGTGGTCAAAAGCCGGGGTGAACCCCGACGGTTTGATTTTAAACCTTTAACCCATATGGATTTAGCTGATTCCCTGGGGATTATTGATTTTGCCCGGGGGGCAAAAATTACCGGACGGGCTTTTCCTCTTTATATCGGCCAGGGGGCCAGGCTGGAACGCGCCCTGATAAATTTTATGCTGGATTTACACACCGGGAAACACGGCTATATCGAGGTTTTTCCTCCCTATCTCGTCAATCGAGCGAGTATGATAAATACCGGACAGCTGCCGAAATTAGAAGATGATATGTATCGCCTCCGCCGGGATGATTATTTTCTCATTCCCACCGGCGAGGTGCCCCTGACTAATATCAATGCCGGCGAAATTCTTGAGGAGAAGGACTTACCTCGTTCTTATGCCGCTTATACGGCCTGCTTTCGCAGGGAAGCCGGTTCTTACGGAAAGAATACCGTGGGCTTAACCCGGGTGCATCAGTTTAATAAAGTTGAATTGGTCAAGTTGGTCAAGCCGGAAAGTTCGTATGAGGAGCTGGAAAAACTGCTGGTGGACGCCGAGGAAATAGTCCAGCTTTTAGGCCTGCCCTATCGGATATCTTTGTTGTCAACCGGCGATTTGAGTTTTGCCGGGACCAAATGTTATGATATCGAAACCTGGGCGCCCGGACTGGAAAGGTATTTAGAGATTTCTTCCTGCAGTAATTTTGAAGATTTCCAGGCCCGCCGGGCGAATATTAAATACAGACGAGATACGGAATACGGAATACGGAATACGGAATATGTTCATACCTTAAATGGTTCGGGTGTCGCCCTGGCGCGCACCGTCATTGCCCTGCTTGAGAATTATCAGAATAAAGACGGCTCAATTACCATTCCCGAAGTCCTCTGCCCGTATATGGATGGGATGGAGAAGATAGAGAAGAATAAATAGTTAACCAGTTGTCCGGCTGGCCAGTTAACCAGTTAACCAGTTAACCAGTTAACCGGTTAACAGGAGAACAGGCAAACTGGCAAACGGGAAGTACGGAGGAGTGGCTGAGCGGTTGAAGGCGGCGGTCTTGAAAACCGTTAGAGTCGAAAGACTCTCAGGGGTTCGAATCCTCTCTCCTCCGCCATAAGTTTTGCGAAGGAAAACTATCCCGAAGCCTATTTAAAAAATATCGTAGAGATTTTTTGAATGTTTAGGCGAGGGGGTATACTTCCAATAAGAATATAGGGACATACTCGCTACGAAACCGGCGCTTCCTTCCCTTCAATTACAGGCATAAAACCATATACTAATAGTTATGATAGAGAAAATAATAGCTTATTTTGCCGGAAGACATCTTCTTACCAATCTTATCCTAATCGCTGTTTTGATTGGTGGTATATTTGCCTGGAACAACACAGGCAAGGAGGAAATGCCGGATATTGACTTTGACCATGCGAACATAACAGCAAGTTATCCTGGCGCAACTGCCGAAGAAGTCGAACATTTTGTTACCAAACCCTTCGAAGAACAGGTAAGAGGTATTGATGGTATTTACAGGATTACAAGCACTTCCACCGACGGAGGTGCTAATATAACTGTAGAGTTTGAACAGGACTATTCTAATCTTGATGAAGCCTTGATGGAACTAAGAAGTGCGGCGCTGGATGTAAATCTTCCTGATGATGTCATCGATGATCCAGAGGTACATGTATGGAAGACTACAAAAATGGCTATTATAGATGTAGCTTTAATCGATACACAAAGACATCTTCTTGATACTAAATCACGCAAACGGCTGCAGCAGTATGCATATACTCTGGAGCAGCAGTTTCTGAATCTGCCCGAAATAAACAGCATTGAAAAATCCGGTTATCTGCAGGAAGAGATACGGATAATGGTTAGGCCGGAGAAATTGAGGAAATTCAATATACCTTTTAATACTGTAATGGAGGAAGTTAAAAACAACCATGTTCGTCAGCCTGCCGGAAATATAGAAACAAAAAGCGAACCGAAAGTAACACTACTCTCCGAGCTTGATACAGTTGATAAATTGGAAGACCTTATAATACAGGGAGGTTTTGAGGGTCAGGTTGTAAGACTCAAAGAAGTAGCTGATATTAATCGCGGCTTTAAGAAGAATAAGGCGATAATCAAGGTTAACGGCCACGAAGGAATAATGCTAAGAGTAGTTAAAAATACTTCTTACGGGATACTCGAGGCGCTTGAAGCTGTAAAAAAGCAAATTAAGGACTTCCAAAAGAACAGTCTCAAGGATACGGGGATTGAGCTTACTACCCTTGATGATGAATCTGTGGATTTAAAAAACAGGTTATCTCTTGTTGTAACGAACGGTTCTATAGGATTCATATTGATACTCATTATGCTCTTTGTTTTCCTGAATTTCAGATCCGCTGTCTGGGTGGCAGTGGGTATACCTTTTACGCTTTGCTTTTCGATGATTTGCATGGTAATGATAGGCTACACGATAAACAATATAACCCTCGCCGCCGTTATTATAGTTTTAGGCATGATCGTTGATGATGCTATTGTGGTGTCGGAAAATATAACTCGATTGCGTTCGGAAGGCCTGTCATCCGAACAAGCTACCGTTAAAGGGACAGCATTTGTTTTTACTCCCATAGTCGCAAGTATTCTCACTACATGCATTGCTTTTGTCCCTCTATTCTTCTTTCGCGCCCGGTTTGGCAAGATGCTTGTATATATTCCACCGGTTATATTTTGTATGCTCGGGGCGAGCCTTTTTGAATCACTGTTGATACTTCCCGGACATATGCACCTGGATTTCCCGATATTCAGTAAACTTTCAGGTAAACACAGGAAGACAATGCCTAAGAAAGAGAAAGCACACTGGTTTAATAAAGTTGAAGATTCTTACGGGAAGATTCTAAAGAAGATTCTGCCTTTCAAATTGTTTATATTTACAGCTTTTATCGTACTCTTTATTTTTTCCGGATATATCGTCAAAACAAAGATGAAGTATGTTATGTTTCCGCGTGAAGAAACAAGGGAAATTCGTTTAACCGGCGAGGCATCTCCCCAGGCAGACAGACATGAAACTGCCGAACTGACAAAGCAGGTTGAGGATATCATTGCCCCGTATCTCGGAAAAGAAGTAATAGGTTTTAGAACACGGATTGCTAGAAACAGATGGGGCAGAGCGATTGAAGAGAATAAATTCCGGATGAGAATTGAAATTCTGCCCAAGGAAAAACGCAGGAAGTCAGCAGACTGGCTTATTAAAGAGTGGGAAAAGCAATTTACAGATATTAAAGATCTTAAAGAGGTAAAAGCCGTCAAAAGCAGATGGGGTCATGCCAGCGGAAGCCCGATAGAGCTAATTATCCAGGAAAATGATAATGAAATAAGAGAGGGGATAGCTGAACAGCTTGCCCTGTCAATGAAACAGCATCCCGCACTTGAAAATGTTGAAATAGACCGCCCTTTGCAAAACTCGGAATATAAAATCAGCCTCGACCGCGAAAAGATTAAAAGCTTGTCTATAAATTCGGGTGATGTTGCCTCTACTTTAAGAGCCGCCCTTGAAGGAACGGTTATTTACGAGTTGCTGCAAGGTGATGAAGAAATAGACGTTCGTTTTACTATTGTTGAGCAGGCAAAAGTCGATATCGAGAAAATTCTTGATATCCCGATAGAGAATACCAGGAATTATCTGGTTCCTTTAAGGGATATAGTTGATGTTAAGAAAACCTCCACCCCTAATTCTATTGAAAGGAAAGACGCCAAAAGGATTACAACAGTCTTTTCCGATATAAAGGCCGGGGCGGATTTAACCCCTGTTGAAATAGCTGAAGATTTTGAAAACAAGGAATTTCCCGAAATTTTATCTAAATACCCTACGACCCTTCTTAATTTCGAAGGAGAAGTGAAAGATACGCGTGAATCCAAAGGGGATTTTACCAATGCTGTAATTATGGCAGTTTTATTTATATATATAGTTCTGGTTCTGTTATTAAACTCATTGACCAAGCCTATTATTATCATGCTGGCAATTCCATTCGGTGTTGTGGGGATAGTGCTTGCCTTCTGGCTGCACGGTAAAGTCTTGTTTGGCTTTTTTGCGGCTATTGGAGCGATAGGATTGGCAGGCGTTGTTGTTAATGATTCTATTATCATGCTTGTAAAATTAGAAAAGAAATTCGATAAGACCCGGGGAAAAGAAGGCTCAGATGAACAAATTTCTTCCATAGCAAAGACCAGGTTAAAGGCAGTTATACTCACCACGCTTACGACGGTCGCGGGTCTTCTGCCAACCACATATGGATTTACCGGATACGACGCCATGCTTGCAGAGATGATGCTGGCATTGACATGGGGGCTTCTTTTTGGAACACTTATTACCTTAATACTTATTCCGTGCGCTTACTCTTTTTCAAAAGACTTGGAACATAAATTGTCCAATCTTATAAGGATTTAAAATATGCAAAAAAGAAAGGTTCTAATATTAATTGTCGTTTTAATGATTGTTTTTGTTTCAATAAAATTAGCTGCAGAAGAAGGTCCTAAAATACAAAAGCAAAACAATAATACTGTGCTTTCAATCAGGGAGTTCATCGATCTGTCCACAAGGAAAGATACTGAATTCGAAAAAATTCTAATTAATGAGCTTTCATTGCAGTATGAAAAAGACTTAGGGCTTCCAGCCCGGGATATAGTGTTTTCGGTTAAGGGCCAATATGATTTTATTCTAAGCCAGGATAGAGAAGAGACAGAGGCCGGTGTCTCACTTAGCAAATTATTCCCTTCCGTGGACACGACCCTCACGGCCGGGTATGATGTAACACCGTCCTATACATCAACAGAAAGCACGTCCGAATTTACATTTGAGGTGTCCCAGCCAATAGCGAAAAACGCCTTTGGTAAGGCTACTAAACTGCAAGATAAAATTATCGGTATTGAAATTGACGTTGCCAGGCATCAAATCGTTGAGGCTTATGAAGACTATTTAGCCGTTCTCATCGCGGGTTACTACGATTGGTACCAAGCATATGAAAATTTAAAGATAGGTGAGTCCTCTTATCAGGAAAACACGAAATTATTAGGTAATATTAGAGAACGCCGGAAGGCTAGTATAGCGCTTCCTATCGATGTCAATAAAATCAGTTTGCAGGTTTTGGCTAAAAGGGAAAAGCTTATTGAACTTAAAAAAGAATACGACAAGGCCCTTAACTTTGTTAAGAAAGCGATTCGCTTGGAAGGGAACGAGGAAATAATACCAAAAGAACCTTATCTCTATGATGAGATTACAATTTCATTTAACGAGGATTACGGAGTTTTCGAGAAAGAAAGCCGAACCTATAAGATGCTTAATCTGTTGGAAGAAAAAAGCTCATTAAAGGTTAATGAAGATGCCAATGCTCTTTTGCCGTCGATAGATTTGCTTTTAGGCTGCAAGGTTAAAGGAAAAGATTGGGGCATAAAAAATGAAGATAATACGGCTTATGCGGGCTTATCAATAGAGTGGCCGTTTCCTGGACAGGTAGAGAAGGCTGAATACGAAACCGCGAAGATCGCCTTGGAGAAGACAAAACTATCTGCCGTCGGCACGCATTTTAAACTATACACAGATATTAAAAATTTATCTATTGGGATGGAGAGCGAAAAAGAGCTTTTGAGTATTGCCAAAGAAAAAATCGCCCTCGCAAAATCAGTTTTGAAAGATGAAACGGAGAATTATTCATTTGGGAAAATAACGCTCAACGATTATATTGATGCAGTGAATGTTTTTGACAATAATCGTTTCAATAAGATACTACACAATATGTCATATAAAAAGCTTGTAATCGAATGGTTAAGAATGACAGATAATTTAGTTGTAGAAAGAGATATTCAACGATTACGCTAACTCCGCGTTAACATTGTAATACCACCGCCCGGCAGGTGTAATTCACAGGATTTAATAAACAAAAATTGGAGGATGGAATGAAATCAATTATTATTTATTACTCTCATACAGGGAATACGGCCAGGGTTGCCGAAATATTAAGTGAACATATTAAAGAAGACGGCTTTGTTGAGGTAATTAAATTAGAGGCCATTGATGAACCAAATGCCTTTTTTACTCAAGCGGTGCGGGCATTTAGAAGAGCAAAAGCGAAACTCAAAGCGGCCAAGACAGACCTTTCGGAATACGCTCTTATTTGTCTGGGAACGCCGGTTTGGGCTTTTGCACCGGTTCCGGCGATGAATAGATATTTAAATGAATGTAAAGGCATAGAGGGTAAAGATGTTATTTTATTTGTTACTTATGGGAGCGGGGTGGGGGTAAGACGTTGTTTAGACATAATGGAAAAAGAAGTAAAAGACAGGGGAGCAAAGAGAGTTTTTAAATTTTCTATTCAGGAATCAAAGGTTGATAAGCAAAATTTAGTGAAAGAGCAGATAAAAATTAAATATAGTCAATTATGCTAAGCAAAAGCTGGAGTTTAAGAAATAAGAATTTATTCTGGGGACTAATTTTATTTTTATTGATTTTGATTGGCAAAATTGGTTTTGCTGAAGTCTCTACCCGGTCGGATTTGGATTTCAATAACCGGCGCGAAGAAATGGTCAGTTCGCAAATCGAAGCAAGGGGCATTAAAAATAGAGCCTTGTTAAAGGCAATGCGCAGGGTAAAGAGGCATCTATTTGTGCCACCCCAATATCGCCACCTTGCTTATATGGATAAACCTTTGCCTATCGGCGAAAGTCAAACAATCTCCCAACCCTATATTGTCGCCTTGATGACTGACCTGTTGAGATTGAAAGGCGATGAGAGGGTTTTAGAAATCGGGACCGGCTCCGGCTATCAAGCGGCTATATTAGCTGAACTGACAAAAGAGGTATACAGCATTGAAATAGTAGAGCCATTAGCCAAGCGAGCAGAAAAACTCCTTAAGGAATTGGGTTATGAAAATATTAAGGTCAAGTGTGGCGATGGATATCTCGGTTGGGAGGAATATGCACCTTTTGAGGCAATTATTATCACCTGCGCCCCGCCGGATATACCTCAACCCCTTATTGAACAATTGGCCGAAGGGGGGAGGATGGTTGTTCCGCTGGGTGTTCATTGGCAGGAATTAAAGTTGGTAGAAAAGCTAAATGGCCGGATAAAAACCAAAAGTATTATTCCGGTCAGGTTTGTGCCGATGACCGGTCAAGGGGTCTCCGATTACTAAAGCCGCTTTTGTCCGGAGTGATGAATAGATGCGAGAGAATAATGGAAGTAAAAATTAGCCGAAGTAGTAAGCGGCGGAAAACAATTGGCGCGCGTTTTGTTGAGGATACAATGTATATCAATGCCCCAGCCGATATATCAGAGGTTAGACTTGAGAAGGTTATTAATAATTTTAAGAAACGATTTGAAAGGAGAACACTCAAGAAGGAGCTCAATGCCAAGGAAGACCTGAGAGATATAGCGGAAAGGTTAAACGAAAGATACTTTGGCGGCAGGTTAAAGATTAAAGGAATAGAGTATGTCACCGACCAGCATAAAAAGTTTGGCTGTTGTAATTATGAGGCAAGGACTATTCGGATATCACATCGTCTTCTCGAGATGCCGCCCTGGGTAAGGGATTATGTTGTTTTCCATGAGATGGCGCATATAATCGAACCCAATCATAGCAGAGCTTTCTGGAAGATTGTGTCTCGATACAGATTGGCTGAAAGAGCAAGAGGATATCTTATGGCCAAAGGATTAGAAACCGACTTCCTTTGATTTCCCGATAGATTTGTGATATAGTAAGCAGACGATATGGAGAGGTACCGAAGTGGTCATAACGGGGACGACTCGAAATCGTCTTGACTGAAAAGTCACGGGGGTTCGAATCCCTCCCTCTCCGCCAATGCAATAATACAGTATCATAACTTTTTGATTGACAAGGAGTTATGGATATGCTATATTTTTCTCAAAGGCTTAATGCCCAAGTGGTGCCCATAATTTAAAGGGCTTAGGGGCAGTTGAAGAAGTGAGGAAAATGTGGCAACTCTTCGGAAAAAGAATGGGAAGTATTTTATTGACTTCCGGATAAACGGTAGGCGAATCAGAAAAATAATAGGCGCTTCAAAAAAAATCGCTGAATTGGCATTAAAAGATGTAGAAGTTAAAATTGCCAAAGGTGAAGCAGGTTTTGAAAAAAAAGACGAAAATCTAAATAAGTTATTCAGCGATTTCTTCTCTTATTCACAAACTAATCATACCCCCTCCACGCAAAAAAGATACCGGGCTATTGTAGATAATTTTAAGAGATTTTTAGCCCATCACCCTTTTATTGCCAAGATATCCCATCTTAACCCTAAAACATTTGAAGATTATAAAAAATTTCGTTTTGACCAGAGGGCACAAAACAAAACTATAAATATGGAGTTGCAGACCTTGCGGGCAGTGTTTAATCTGGCCAAAACCTGGGGCTATACGAAAGAAAATCCCACCGAAAGTGTCAAAATGTTAAAGATTACAAACCATATTGCCCCAAGATTTCTTTCAGAGGAAGAATGTAAAATCTTATTAGAGAATTGTAATGAATGGGAATATCCAATATTTTATACTTTCTTAAATACCGGGATGAGAAAAAGTGAATTGCAAAACCTTGAGTGGACAGATATAGACTTAAATAGAAGAAAAATCAAAATAGCCGTTAAGAAGGGCTGGAGTCCTAAAACGGATGAAAGACAAATACCTTTAAACAACGGATTATTTAACCTTCTCAAAAAGCAGAAGGAGAAAAACAAAAAAGGCAATTTAGTATTTCACGATGGCAAAGGGAATCCCATCGAGAATAACCGATTAAGAAAAAGGCTTATGCGATTGACTAAACGTTCTGGTTTCCCGGATGTTACAAAGCTACATACCCTTCGCCATACCTTTGCCAGTCATCTGGTTATGAAAGGGGTGGATTTACCTACGGTAAAGAAGCTGATGGGGCATGCAGATATAGAGACAACGATGATATATTCACATCTTGCCGATGAGCATATAGATAAGGCCGTAGAAAAATTGGAGTTTTAGAATATATCGGTTTAATAAAGATATGCATTCAGGATTGACACCGGGCTATATAAGCAGTAAAATGAAAGCTCCCAATATGGACTGGTAGAAAATGGACAAAAAATAAGTCAATTCTAATTGTGTTTAAGGAGGTTCATAAATGAGAAAAAAATCACTTATTATTTTACTTGGATTTTGTATTCTAATTTTGTGTAGCAGAAGATTTGTATTTGCTTATGGAGATATAAATGATGCTGCAATTTATGCAGGCAGTGCCGCAAGTTATGCAAAGGATGCTGCAACTTATGCAAGCAGTGCCGCAAATTATGCAAAGGATGCTGCAACTTATGCAAGCAGTGCCGCAAATTATACAAATGACGCTGCAAGTTATGCAAGTGATGCCTATACTTATGCAAGAAAAGCATATATGGCTGATACCCTTGAAGAAGCTCAATATTACGCTAAAAAAGCAATGTCTGATGCTGAGGATGCCGAGTCGTTAGCCAATAATGCTAAATCCGCAGCTGAGGATGCCGAGTCGTCAGCCAATAATGCTAAATCCGCAGCTGAGAATGCCGAGTCGTCAGCCAATGATGCTAAATCCGCAGCTGAGAATGCCGAGTCGTCAGCCAATGATGCTGAATCCGCAGATGAGGATAGTAAAATAGAGTTTAGGAAATCAGAAAATTCAGCACGAGCAAAAAGATCCAAACAACCCAGAGATATAACGACTGCTGATTTATTGCGGGTTAAAAGAAATGTTCAGAAAATGGCGAGGATGGGAGCACCATCATCAGAGATAGAACTTTATATATCTGCTTGTGGTTATACTCCGGAGGAAGTGCGCCAAGCTGGAGTTATGCCTGAATGGGTTGCTCCCATTCCTACACCAAGGGGATATAGTAGAACCGAAACACCTATTACCGGACGAAGAACTGCGGATGGAGTATTGGAACTTAGCGGGGGGTTAGGTAGAAAGCCTTCTACCGCAAGACCCAGTGGGACTGTCCCTGCATTTGAAATGAGGAAGAAGTGAGAGAGATTGCAACATGGATACCTGGTACTATAGAGGAACTTGAAAAGCGATCCGGAAAATATATTAAACAACTCAAGTATTTGCTTGGGGATTCAGAATTTGTTAATCAAATTTGGCAGATTAGAGATAAGTTTGGTATTCCTGCTCTTGGGGTAAAAAGATTTATGCGTGTAACGGAAATCAATAAAGATAAAGAAAAGCGTAATATGGAAAAGTTCAAAAACTTAGAACGTATTTCTTATTATGATTACGATTTAAGAAAGCGTGGTTACCAAATAGGAAAAAGCAGAAAGGCCGCATTTCAAGAGAAAATTACAGACCTTTTGCATTATTCTAACTTGCCTGAAAGGTTCCGTATGCCTTTGACTACATTTGTAATATATAACCGCTGGCTTTTATATTCTGCAAATGATTACCCATGTTTGATTAAAGTTTTTGAGGACAAGGGTAAAAAAAGAATATTTATTGAAATATATGGGGACACCAAAAAAAAGCATATAAGAGATTCATGGAAGACCGTTAGAAAGGTTAGGAAAGAATATAAAGTCAAAAACTATCCTATGTGTAAAGAGAAGAGCTATTATAAGATAAAAATTTGTAGCCCGGAAGGGGTTAAAGTAATATGGATTGAAGTATATGCTGATACTGAAAGAAAGCATGTTGAAAAAATTGATATTGGTAAACTTATCGAAAAGTACAAAATTAAGGGGGGGCAGTTATTTAGATGTAAAAATTTCTATGCAATGGAATTTGTTGATACTGACAAATCGTTTTTTGATGCAAATGCTAATCCCATAAATGATGTGAAAATTGAAGAACTTAGAGATTTAGACTATGATAGAAAGAATCTTTATAAATGGAGGCAAAAAAAGTATGTAAAGAAGTATAGTAGCAAATAGCGACTTGCTGTAATATCGCAAATTTAGGAAATATGTTAGCCTGTAGGTAGAAATACTTACAGGTTTTTTTATTTAGGTTAAGAATGTGATGATAGAGAAAGGAGAAAGCAAGAATATGAAAATAGACCTTTCCGAAATACAGATAATTCCTTGTAAGCCACGCAACGGACTACTTGCCTTTGTTACTTTTGTCTTAAATGATTCTTTTTATGTTGGCGATATAGCGCTTTATTCCCGGTTAAATCAAGAAGGTTACAGACTTGTTTATCCTATAAAAGTTTTAGCAAATGGGGCAAAGGTAAATTGCTTTCATCCGATTACTAAAGAGGTATCAAAGACGATTGAAAAGGCAGTGATAGGGAAGTTTGAAGAATTGATGGAAAGGGCAGAAAAAGAACGGATAAAGGAGGACTTTTTAAATGACGAAAATATCCACTAATCTATACTCCCCATCCCAAGCTCCCCGGCTTACTGAAAGAGAACTTCTTAATATATTTCCTGAAGCAAAAGCTGTCATCCCGGAAAAGCTAAAAGAGCGGGAAGAAACAGAAAAAGAAATTAAGGGAGTCATTAGGCATAACTTAAAGATAGTGAGAAATAGGGTAAAAGATGAGTTTTCCCGCTGGTTCTGGCGAGAGGTGGTGAAAATGGAAATAGCCGATGAAGTATTGGAGAATAATAGGCAAACACAGAGGTTAAAGAGACTATTTCTTTTCTCTAAAGGCAAACTTCCAAGCCCCAAAATGCTTACTCAGGAGAAAATTGAACAGGCAAGATTATCCCCCATTTTAGAAATAGCCCAGTCTTTTTTGAAATTAAGAAAGCAAGGAAAGAACCATACAGCCCTCTGTCCTTTTCATCAAGAAAAACACCCAAGTTTCTTTATCTATCCGGACAGCAATAGTTTTTACTGTTTTGGATGCGCTAAAGGTGGTGATGTAATTAAGTTTGTAGAGCTGTATTTTGAATATAGTTTTAAAAAAGCGGTTGAATATTTAACGAGGAGGTAAAGACAATGAAGGGAGATGGAGATGTTGTAGAAAGAACAGTTCAAGAGGTTGAGGTTGAGATTGAGCAAAAAGAAGAAAGACTTCAAAATCGGCAAAACAGGAAGGAGATTTTTTTACCTTTATCTATCAGTGGGCTATTAGAGATATTGGGATTAACGATTAAAGAGGATAAAGTAAATAAGCTTATAACCTTTCTTTGCTGTCTATCCGCTTATACAGAAAGCTCCCAGTTTAATATAAGTTTCAACGCCCCTTCTTCTACCGGCAAGTCTTATATTCCGATAGAGATAGCTTCCTTGTTTCCTAAAGAAGATGTTATAAAAGTGGGCTATTGTTCACCAACGGCTTTCTTTCATGATAAGGGAAAGTTTGTTAAAGAACAAGAGGGCTATTTCGTGGATTTAGAGCGGAAGATTCTGATTTTCCTTGACCAGCCCCATACTTTGCTTTTACAGCACCTGAGACCCCTTCTTTCCCACGATGAAAAGGAAATCAATATAAAGATTACCGATAAAAGCCAGAAATATGGTTTAAAGACCAAGAACATAGTTATTAAGGGATTTCTTTCAGTTATATTTTGTAGCGCCGGGTTAAAAATTGATGAGCAGGAAGCTACAAGATTTCTGCTTCTTTCTCCGGAAACCAACCAGGGAAAAATTAAACAAGGGATTGATGAAGCTTTGAACAAAGAGGCAGATTTAGAAGCTTATCTTGCAAAGCTAAACAATAATCCTCAAAGACAGCTTTTAATAAATAGAATTAAAGGCATAAAAGAAGAAAATATTACAGCAATAAAAATCCATAATCCGGATAAAATAAGAGAATGGTTTTTTGAAAAGCATAAAGCTCTAAAACCCCGTCATCAGAGAGATATAAAAAGGTTGGTTTCTATTATTAAAAGTTTTACCCTTCTTAATCTCTGGCATAGAGAAGCAGAGGGATTAGATATTATATTGACCTCTGATGAGGATATAGAGGCGGGTTTTAGAATCTGGGAAGAAATATCATTTAGTCAGGAATTAAATCTTCCGCCATATATCTACAGGATGTTTAAAGAAGTAATTTTACCTCTTTATCAGGAAAAAGAGACAGGATTAAGCAGAAAGGCGATAATGCAGGGGTATTTTAGGATTTACAATAGACCGGTAGCTGATTGGGTGTTGAGACAGCAGATTATTCCTATGCTTGAGACAGCAGGGTTAATAATTCAGGAAGCCGATCCTACTGACAAAAGGAAAATACTTATCTCCCCTACCACCCCACTCACTATTTCTCAAGAGGAAATATAGTGAGTTAAACGGTAGGGTAAATATCAGAAGCAGAGAAAAAATGACGAAATTTAGCAATTTAGGACAAATTTAAGGGGTAAAAATGGATAAAGACAATAAACTATCTAACCGGCAGTTATTAGCAATATCGCATTTAATTGGTTCTCCTTCCATTGAAAAAGCTTCCCAAAAGGCAAGGGTTAGCAGAAATACAATCTATCTTTGGCTTAAAGATGAAGATTTTCGGATGGAGCTAAAGAGGCAAAGGGATGAGGTTATCAGGATTGCTTTAGAGAGGCTTAAATCTTCTATAACTACAGCAGTTGAAGAATTGATTAAGCTAATGGGGGCTGAAAGAGAAGAAGTTAGACGTTTGGCTTGTAATGATATTATCAATCATACTTTAAAGAGTATTGAAGTTGAGCATATAGAGGAAAGGTTAGATAAGGTGGAAAAGATAGTTTTTGAAAGGAAATCTTACAGGTGAGCATTAAAAGAAGATTAAGGAAAATTGAAGAAAAATGCGGGGTGGATAATGAAGGATATATGTTCCTTTTATCCGGAATTCCTATTAAAAACTATCAACCCAAAGAGGTAATATGCGAAAAAGGTGGAAAGAGATATGCGGATATTTTACTTTGGCGGACAGGAAATAAATGGGTGGATGTAGATGTTTTTTCTGAAGAAGGGCAACGAATACTAAAAGAGTTCGGTTATAAGGTAATTAGAAAAATTCAGGCAAACAAAAATAATGAGGAAAGGGAAGGTTGAAAAAGATGAGCATTGAAACAAGGTTGAAGAAAATTGAGGGAAAATGTGTTCCCGGAGAGCTGGAATATATATTTATAACTCGCTATACACCAAACCTGCGGGGCGTAGAATTTGAAAAGGATGGAACAAGACACAAAGATATTATTATTACTGAAACGACCACCCACAGAAGCATAGAGGGTTCTTCTGAAGAAGGACAGAAGATACTAAAAGAATCCGGTTATAAGGTGATTAAACATAGCCCTGAAAAAGAGAAATAAGCAGATTTTGGGCAATTTTTGGGCACCAGATGCCCATTCTAAAGCCTAAAATAGTCTATTTTAAGATAGATTAAGCTACAGGGGCGGAGAGTAAAGTATTCTAAACCAGTGGAAAAACTACTGACAGTTGACCAATTAAGCGACTTAATCCAGGTAAGCCCTAAGACACTTTATCAATGGACTCATACCGGCTTTATACCTCATTTTAAGCTTCCTAAAGGGGTGCGGTTTAAAGCGTCAGAAATTGAAAAATGGTTGAAAATGCGAAGAAAAAAGGGAAGACCTACCTATAAAATGCCTATTTAGCAAATAATTCTTGAGCTTTTCTTCTTTTAGTGTTAGACTGCCTCTAAACCATATCCAAAAAGATTTCAAAATTACCGGAAAGCAATTATGGAGAAAGAACACAAAAAAGCCTTAGTGCTCATAGATGACAGTAATCTTTACTATGGGTTTAAATTTCAGGAAAGGAAATTAGATTACGAGAAGTTTTACCTCTGGCTTAAGAAAGAATTTAACCCGATTGACATTTTTTTCTTTGGGGGAATAATTTCAAAAAAGACTTTTTTTGATAGACACCCTGCCCATACTATTAGTGGATTTGTTAAAGCCCAAAAGGACAGAAAATCATTTTTAAGGAAGTTAAAAAACATTGGATATAAAGTAAGAACTAAACCAGTGACAAGTGTATATGACAGCACAGAAGGAGATTATAAAAGAAAATGTAATTTTGATGTTGAGATAACTATTTCTGCTATAGATAGGTTACAAGAATATGAAGAGTTGGTTTTATGCAGTGGTGATGGAGACTTCATTAAGTTGGCAAAGTATATTAAGGGTAAGCATAAAAAAGTGACTATTGTCGCACATAAGGATAGATTGAATAGTAATCTTGCGATTACAGCTAATCGGAAGGTATTTTTTCAAGATATTAGAGCTCTGGTAGAAAAAAAGAAGGAACTGCCGTAGCAGTTCCCATTCGCCCCGAAGTTTCGGGGCTTTAGTCATTTACATAATAAATATACACTACAAAACCTCTCTTGTCAATAAGTTTTTTTGTTGCCCAAACGGTGCCTATTTAAGTCAAAAACATAGAGAAAGAAAGGGAAGAATCGGGAAATATCCAGATTTACCTGACCCCTTAATAAGCTCAGAAAGGGACTACTTTTTAGCATATTTGTCGACGGAGAAATGGGGAAATCATTCTAACAGAATCCCTCCCTCTCCGCCATAAGATTTCCCTGTCATTATGGCAGGGAAATCCATGCCTCATTCTGGCGTAAAAATTTCGAAGAAATTTTAAGCCGCTTAGGATGAGGCAATATTTCCAATTCCTAA
>JAYEMH010000004.1:0-19974 GCA_034717985.1 Candidatus Ratteibacteria bacterium | reverse complement strand
CGGATTATCTGAGATAAGGATATGGCACAACAATAAACTTACGGGTATCCAAAGAGCTAAAACTAAGGACTTAAAGCTTGTGCACTTTTAATTCTTAAACTGTGCACTTTTAAAATTTAGCTAACAGCTCGACTAGGCGAAACCATCCCTTTAGGGGTACCTGGCTGAACCAGAGGCAGTTGACTCTTGCAAAGCGGGCACTCGCCGGCGGGAAAACTTTTAACCTCTAAAGACACCAAAGCCTTCAGGGGATATCCCAAATCTATTTTTGCCCCGGTTCTGTCCACCAGGGAGGCAATTCCGACTATATCCGCCCCCAGTTCTTCGGCAATGCCAATTGTCTCCTTAACCGACCCTCCGGTAGTAATCACATCCTCGGCCACTAATACTTTTTCTCCTTTTCTAATCCGAAACCCTCTTCGCAAAGCCATTTTTCCCTGAAACCTTTCGGTAAAAATCGCTCTGGTCCCAAAGAGGCCAGCCAGCTCATAACCCAGAATAATCCCTCCGGTAGCCAGCCCTAAGACTAACTCAATAGATTTATCTTTAAATTTTTCTTTTAAGTGCCGGCAAAATCTATGGGTTATATCGGGATGTTCTAAAATCCTGAATTTCTCAAAATAGGTGTCGCTGTGGCGGCCGGAGGAAAGGAGAAAATGACCTTTAAGAATCGCCCCGGTTTCTTTCAATATTTTCCAGATTTCTTTTTCAGTCAGCAATTTTGTCCTTCTTTAATTTCTGATAGTATTCTTTGAGCTATCCGGCAGGGATTCGGCGCTTCGGTTATCGGCCGGCCAACCACTAAGAAATCCGCCCCGGCCGCAATCGCCTCTTTCGGAGTAGTTACCCTCTTTTGATCACCCGGGGAATCCTCTTTCAGGCGAATACCCGGGGTAACAATTAAAAATTCCCGGCCTGAATTTTCTTTTATCATCCTGGCCTCCCGGGCGGAAGCCACCACGCCGTCCAAGCCGTTTTGTTCAGCCATAATGGCAAAATCACGCACCAGCGTTTCCAAATCCTTATTAATCCCCATTCTTTTCAAATCATCGCCAAGCAGGCTGGTTAAAACCGTTACCCCGATAATAAGAGGAGGCTCCTTCCCTTCTTTTTTGGAAATTTCTTTAACCTTTATCACTGCTTCCCTGGCCATCGCCGCCCCGCCTGAAAGATGAATGTTGACCATAAAGATATCGTTTCCGGCCGCTGAGAGAATAGCTGAGGAAACACTCCTGGGAATATCGTGAAATTTTAAATCCAGAAAAATCTTTTTCTCTTTCTTCTTTAACCATTTTAGAATTTCCGGGCCGACGGCGGTAAAAAGTTCAATGCCCACTTTATAGATAGAAACCAGTTTTCCCAATTTTCCTACTAACTTTTGGGCCGAAATCAAATTTCCCGTATCCAGGGCAACAATCAATTTATCCTGAGGAACAATCTTCATTCTCATTAGTATTTAGTCGTTAGTCGATAGTATTTAGTCGTTAGTATTTAGTAGTCGCTAGTTAACGACTATTCACTATTCACTATTCACTATTCACTATTCACTATTCACCATTCACTATTTACTATCGACTATTCACTTTTAACTTTCCAATAATCTCTTTAATACTCTTAAACTCATGCTTATCCAGATATTTTTTAATTCCCTGAATAATTTCTAAAGAAGCCCGGGGATTAACGAAATTGGCCGTCCCGATGGCTACTGCCCGGGCACCGGCAATAAAGAATTCCAGAGCGTCTTCTGTTCTCATAATTCCCCCACTGCCTAAAATGGGAAGTTTAATACGCTTGTAAACATCCCAAATCATCCTCAAGGCAATCGGACGGATGGCCGGACCGGAAAGTCCGCCGGTAACATTGGCTAATTTAGGTTTAAAAGAATTAACATCTATAGAGAGGCCTAAAACCGTATTAATCAAGGAAAGTCCATCCGCGCCGGCTTCGGCGGCAATTCCGGCAAATTTAACAATATCACCGACATTAGGCGAAAGTTTAATTAAAAGAGGCAATTTAGTGGATGCGCGAATTCTCTTTACTAAGCGTTTCAAAATCTCCGGTTCGGAGCCGAAGTTAATGCCGCCTTTTTTGACATTAGGACAGGAAAGATTGACCTCAAGGGCGGCAATACCTTCTGCCTGATTCAAACGAGCGGTTAAACGCACATACTCATCTTCGGTAAACCCGGCAATATTGACGATGATAGATGTTTTAAACTGCCTCAAAAACGGCAGTTTTTCCCGGAGAAAATTATCAATCCCTTCATTCTCCAGACCGATAGCATTAAGCAAACCCCCGGAAACCTCCGCCAGCCGGGGCGGTGGATTCCCTTTATGAGGCTTCTCGGTAATGGATTTAGTAATAATCCCCCCCAGACGATTTAAATCTATTAATTCAGCATATTCCCGGCCGCAGCCAAAGGTTCCGGAAGAAACTAAAATAGGATTTTTAAGTTTTATTCCGGCAAAATCAATCTCTAATCTTGATTTAATTTCCACCTGGTTTATTTCCTTTTATTTTTCTATTAATGATTAAACCGATTGTTCCCTATTTTTTCTTTCCCTACACATTTTTGTTTAAATTAATGTTATTCGTGGTTAAATTCTTTCTCTTTTGATTTTGTTTCTGTGTTCTCTGTGGTTCATTTTCTTAATCAAAAATAACCTCTGAAGCCCAAAAAACCGGCCCGTCTTTACAAACCCTTTTATACTCAAAAGATTCATCTCTTCCCTGGTTAGTCCTTATTCGCACCGCACAGCCTAAACAAACGCCAATCCCGCAGCCCATATTTTCTTCCAGCGAAACCTGACAGGGAAATTTAAATCTTCGGCTTAAACTACCCATAACCTTTAACATGCCTTTAGGACCACAGGTAAAAACCATTCCCGGTTTTCCCTTCCAATCGGTCAGTTTCTTTTCAAAGAGGCGGGTAACCGGACCTTTCTCCCCATAACTACCGTCGTCGGTAGAAATGAGACAATCTATTCCTGAATGCCGAATTTCTCCCTCCCCCAGAATTAACTCTTGAGAGCGGGCGCCAAGGAAAAAAGTTAATTTTGCTCTGTCATACCGCTTGAGTAACCCCTCAGTCAGAGTTACCAGCGGGGCAGTCCCGATTCCGCCGCCAATCAAAACAATGTTCTTCCCTTCAGGAATATCGGTTAAATCAAACCCGTTCCCCAGAGGGCCGATTAAATCCACCATTTCATCCTTTTTTCTCTCGCTTAAAATACGGGTCCCCTCACCTTTGAGCTGGTATAAGAGCTCAATTGAGTCAGGATTAATCCGGTGGAGACTGAATGGCCGGCGAAGCAGGGGAATATCCGAATCTAAAACTCGCAGATGGACAAATTGTCCGGGCAGGCTAAGTTTGGCAATCGCCGGGGCATCTAACTTCAGGAGAAAATAACCCGGGGCTATTTTTTTATGCGATAGAATCTTAGCCTTTATTTGAATTATATTATCAGGAGAGGACGGCATTAATTAATATCCTTACCTAAATTTTCAATTTGCTTTTCAATTTTTTGGCTGTCTTTTTGGACCACAAATACTCTCGACGATGTTTTTAATCTGTGTAATCTAAATTTTAATCTGCGTAATCAAGGGCGGTATATAGACTGCTTTCCCGCCAACTATCGTGGCCTCTACTTTACCCTGGAGCCGCCATCCTTGAAAAGGAGAACTCCTCCCTTTTGAGGCAAAATTTTCCACCTCAACCAGATACTCTTTATCCGGGGCAACAAGGGTTATGTCTGCCGCTTTGCCGACTTGAATTCTGCCCTTATCACTAAGACCCAGAATTTTTGCCGGATTCAGGCTCATTTTAGCCGCCAGGGCAGAAAAACTAAATTTTGCCTCTTTTATCAATTTGGTAATAGCTACCGGTAAAGCTGTTTCCAATCCCACGATGCCAAATGGAGCGGAAATATAATCCAGCTCCTTGGCCGCCAGGGTATGGGGAGCGTGGTCGGTGGCAATAACATCAATTGTTCCATCCTTTAATCCCCTGATAACAGCTTGCCGGTCACGCTCGGTTCTCAGAGGCGGATTAATCTTGGTGGAGGTTTTAAAAGTTTCTACGGCCTTATCCGTTAAACTAAAATAATGAGGACAGGTCTCTCCGGTTACTTTAATTTTTCTCTTTTTAGCCTGGCGTAATAATTCTACGCTGCCCTCAGTGCTCAGGTGGGCTAAATGAAGACGCCCCCCGGTATATTCGGCCAGTATTATATCCCGAGCCACGGCAAGTTCTTCGGCAACAGACGGAATTCCCTGCAGGCCCAGGCGGGCGGAAATAAAACCTTCATGCATTACCCCCCCATTGGAAAGATAAATATCTTCGGCGTGACTGATAATCGGCAGATTAAACATTCGGCAATATTCCAAAGCCCGACGCATAACTTCTGAATTCAGTACCGGAGAACCGTCATCAGATAAAGCCACTACCCCGGCTTCTTTTAACTCACCAATTTCACTTAATCGGTCTCCTTGCCGCTGATTGGTTATCGTTCCCGCCACGTAAACATTAACCGGACTTTTTCGTTTAGCATGGGTGTATATAAACTCCGCTACCGAGCGATTATCAATCGGAGGCCGGGTGTTAGGCATGCAGACAACCGAGGTGTAGCCGCCTCGGGCGGCGGCTTTTGTTCCGCTTTCAATCGTTTCCGCATCTTCTCCCCCCGGCTCCCGAAGATGGGTGTGTAAATCGATTAATCCCGGAAAAACCAGTTTATCTTTGGCCGGGAGAATTTTCACATCACCGGCGGCTTTTATAACTTTTCCGATTTTTGTAATTTTTCCCTTTTCAATTAAAATATCAAGGATTTCATCCAAATTTGTTTCCGGATCAATGACCCGTCCGGATTTAATTAGTAGATCCATCTCCCGTCTCCCATTTACCGTCTCCCGTCTACTTTTCTTTAACGCGGCACTCCCGAGAGTATATAAAGGACAGCCATCCGAATGGCTAAGCCGTTAGTTACCTGTTCCAGAATAACCGCCCGCGGCCCGTCAGCCACCTCAGGATCCAATTCCACTCCCCGGTTAACCGGCCCCGGATGCATAATCAGGCATTCTTTCTTGAGTAATTTCAGTCTATATTTATTGAGGCCGAAGAGATTGGCATATTCACGCAGGCTGGGAAAAAGATTCCTTTTCTCCCTCTCTTTTTGAACTCTTAAGAGATAAACAATATCTGCTTCTTTTACCGCCTCTTCAAAATTAAAACTTATCTTTACCGGTAATTTATCCACTTCCCGGGGTAATAAAGTCAGGGGACCGCAAAGAATAACCTCGGCGCCCAATTTAGTTAATCCCCAGATGTTGGAACGGGCTACCCGGCTGTGCAGGATATCTCCAATTATGGCAACTTTCAGTCCGGAAATTTTTCCCTTTTTCTCCCTAATTGTATAGAGATCCAGAAGAGCCTGGGTAGGATGCTCGTGGGCTCCGTCGCCGGCATTGATAATCGGAGCATCCGTGAATTCCGAGAGGCAATAGGGAAATCCGGAAACAGAATGACGAACCACCATTATATCTACCTTAAAGGCCTCAATATTTTTAACGGTGTCAATTAAAGTTTCTCCTTTGACCAGAGAACTGGAAGAGGGAGAAAGATTTACTAAGTCGGCGCTAAGTCGTTTAGCCGCCAGTTCAAACGACATTCTCGTCCGGGTGCTTGGTTCAAAAAATAAATTGGCTACGGTTTTACCTCTTAAAGCCGGAACTTTTTTTATTGCCCGGGTGGAAATTTCTTTAAAAGAATCGGCTGAATCTAAAACAAAATTTATTTCTTCAGCGGTCAATTCTTCCAGCCCCAGAAGATTTTTCTTTTGCCAGATCATCTTTATTATCCCTCTTTTTCCATAATTACCACCGCATCCTCACCATCGACTTCTTTAAGCCTCACCTCAACAATTTCCCTGGGGGAAGTAGGAATATTCTTCCCCACAAAATCAGCCCGAATAGGTAGTTCTCTATGCCCGCGATCAATGAGGATGGCTAACTGAATCTCCTCTGGACGGCCAAAATCAATTAAAGCATCCAAAGCGGCCCGAATGGTGCGGCCGGTATAAAGCACATCATCTACCAAAACAACTTTTTTGCCGTTGATATCAAAAGGAATTTCGGTTTTGCGGACGATAGGCTGGGAAGCGATAGCGGTTAAATCATCCCGATAAAGGGTAATATCCAGAATACCTAAAGGGGCCTTCCCCTTATCAATTTCCATAATTTTTTTAACCAACCGTTCGGCAAGATATGCGCCGCGATTTCTTATGCCGACAATTGCCAGCTTTTTACTGCCTTTGTTTTTCTCTAAGATTTCATGCGTAATTCTGGTCAAGGTGCGGCTCAAGGCAGTAGAATCCATTATTATAGCTTGTTCTTTCTGTATCATATCTTTATCCCTTTTTAATTGCAAAATTCAAAATTAACAATTAGCAATTTAAAATTATCCATATAAAAAAACCTACCCGATTGATTCCAGATAGGCTAAGATTTTTTGGCAAGAAACTGGTTCTCTCATTTTATTTCCTTTGTTAGCTTCGCTGAACTAACTTAAAAGGTTATCTACGTGTTAAAACTGTACCATCAAATTTAAGTTCTGTCAAGAATTATTTTAGCGGTTGCTGAAAAAACGCTTCAGCAACCTTGATTACACAGATTAGTTAAGATTACGCAGATTTCTTCCGACGAGAAGTTAATCGATGTAATCTGGTCTTAATCTTTTAATCCTACAAGGATAGGCCGTCCTAATTCCTTCTTAAGGAAGGGTCTAATCGGAGATTTCTGGACTTTTCCAGAAATCTCATTTTTCCAATTCAAAATAAATTTCCCTTAACCGGTCATGGGAAAAAACTCTGTCTTCCCGTTGTAAAGCAGTCTTAAACTCTCCGATCGCCTGCCGAAACTGCCCTAAATCCTGATAAAGACTGCCTAAATTGTAATGAAGCCGGGCGTAGTTTGGACAAATCTTCTCTAATGCCTGATAGTTTTCCAAAGCCTTTTGATAGTTACCGGTCATTCGGTAACTGTAACCCAATCGATAATAGGCCGATAAACAGTAGGGATTAATCCTTTTTGCTTGCTCGAATTTTACGATAGCCTGGAAAAAATTCTCTTTATCCCAGGCTTTTATTCCCTCTTTTAACGCGGTTTCTGCCCGATATGGCTTTATTATCTCTAAAGACAGGGGTATGAATAGGACTATGGCTAAAGCGTAAAGCAGTCCTTTCCTCACCGGTCTTAAAAGCGGGAAAAGCCGGTTCTTCAAAGTAATAAAGACAGCGTCTCTTTCTTCCTCTGAAATTACCCTCTTCACCGATACCGCCAAAGCTGCCATTAGCCAGAAAAAGGCGGCAATCGCCGTCCAGCGCAAAGAAGGAGAAATCAGATTATGCATTAGAATTCCTAAACCCCCCAAAAAAAAGGCTAACGGATATTTTTTCCAGGCAAGCGGAGCTTTCAGCCAAACTTTCAGGGTATATATTAAAAAAGATAAAATCATCCAGAGAAATAAGGTTAAACCCAGAAATCCCATCTCGGCAGCGAGCTCTAAAAACTCACTGTGGGCATGAAAAACAATGGGCGATTCAATTATCAGTAAAGATTCAAGCGTTCGGTATAAAGGGAAATAAATATGGAAATTGCCTGTCCCCCAGCCCATAACCGGAAAAATCTTAATCATCTGCCAGGCACTTCCCCAGAGATCCTTTCGAACAGCTAAGGAGGCGTTTATCGGAAACAAATATTTCTCTACCGGTCCCTGAGAATAAAAAAGCACACCATATAAAACAACAAAGATTAAAAAAGGGAATGCGCCGAAGAGAAAACTCTTCAAGAGTTGTTTTTTGCGCCAATAATTGATAATTAGACCAATGTAAAAAAGCATAAAATAGAAAAAGAAAATAATCCAGCATCCCTGGCTGTAAGTCAAAAGCAAACTCAGACTGATTAAAAGAGAAAGGATAAATAGAACAATCTTCTCAAACTTGAAATGCGAATAGATAAAAAGAGAGAAGCTTAACGGGAGAACAGCAAGCAGGTAAGAGGCGAAAAAATTAGGGTTGCCGAAAAAATTAAAGTAAACGGGAGCCTTCCAAAAATTAAACTTTAAAAAGCTGATATTCTTATAAAGGCTGTAAAGGCAGATAAATCCGGCCGTTATTAAAATAATCTGCGAAACGAGACGGATTTGCCATCTTTTTTTAACATTTTCAATTACGAAAATAAAAAGCAAAAAATAACCGAGATAAGAAAAAAAAGACCGGAAACTATTATATTTATACAGCGAAAATGAAGCGGAGAGAAAAGCGTATAATACGAATAAAGCAAAGGGGATAATGACGGGATTTTGAGGAAGCTTTATAAATTCACCCTCCCCCAGTTTCAAAAACCAGACAAAGAAAAGAAAACTCAATGCCAGCTGAAGGAAGACAGTTTTAATTAAAACCAGATGAAAAGTTTTTGTGGTATAAAGACAGGGTAAAACCGCTATGATAACAAGCAGGCCCCAGAAAATGATTTTTCGATAGACCTCTAAAACTTTACTATCCGGCATAGTGCCTTGTAAACAAAATAAAGGTATGATTAAAGCGCAGATTAACACAGATTAAAAAAATGCAAGATTAGCACAGATGTCGTCGGAAATATCTGTGATCATCTGTTTCTTCTCATCTGTGCCCATCTGTGAACTATGCAACCTTATTTATTTGACAGAGCAACATAGTAAAATTTAAGAAGCGGGAATAAAATTAATAACTTCGCGGTGGAGTTCTTCATTACCCTGAACGAGTATTTTCTTGCGGAACCAGCGCGATATTTCCCTGAGCTGCTCCTGCTTCTCCGTATTTAGATGCTTAGCTACCTGGGGATGCACTTCGATATGAATGTTTTTCTCCTTGGTGGAAGCGGCATATTCCTTAAGCTTTCGCAGTGCCAGTATACCGGTGCTGATTACGGTTTTAATTCTCCCTTTTCCCCGGCAGTAAGGACACGGCTCTTCAACAACTTCGCATAAACTTTCCCTAATCCTTTGCCGGGTCATTTCTACAATTCCAAACTGGCTGATATTTAAAACCTTGGTTTTTGCCCGGTCTTTTTTCAGACAATCTTTTAAACCCTGATATACTTTTTGCCGGTTTTTAGAAAAACTCATATCTATGAAATCAATAACGATAATTCCGCCGATATCACGAAGACGCAATTGGCGGGCAATTTCCCCGGCGGCTTCCAAATTAATTTTGAGAGCCGTATCTTCTAAATTCTTCCTGCCGGTAAACCGCCCGCTGTTGACATCAATAGCAATGAGGCCCTCGGTGTGCTCAATAGTAATGTACCCGCCTGATTTAAGCCAGATTTTTGTTTCAAATATTTTGTCGATTTCTTTATCTAAATTATAAGCCGTAAGCAGCGGTTTCCTTCCGCGGTAAAGTTCAAGCCTGGATTTAAAACGCGGCGCCAATATATTAATGCTTTTCTTCAAGCGCCGATACTCAGAGCTTGAATTAACTATTAATTTATCCACATCTTCAACCAATAAATCTCTAACCGCTTTAGAAGCCAAATCCAGCTCTTGATGTAAAAGATTGAAGGAAGGAGCTCTTTTGAAATTCCGCTGAATTTTCTTCCAGACATGAAGGAGATATTTCACATCACCCTTGAAATCCCTGGGGGTTTTGTTTTCTCCTTCGGTTCTAACAATAAAACCGAAATTTTTAGGAATAATATTTTCAATTATATCTTTAAGCCTCTTTCTTTCTTTAGCATCTCCAATTTTCCTGGATACGCCTATTCCTTCTAACCCCGGCATAAGAACCAGGAAACGACCCGGGATAGAAATGTAGGTAGAAAGCCTTACCCCCTTCTGGCGGTAAGATTCCTTTATCGCTTGAACCAGAATTTCATCATTTGCTTTCAGCTCTTTACCCAGAGAAGTGGACCACTTTCTTTTTCTGAAGCTGCCTACTTTTTCACCCTGGAGTATCTTTTGAAAAGTCTCTTCATCAGCGCCAGCCAATAAATCAGAGCGATGAAGAAAACCGCTTCGGCTAAGACCAATATCAATGAAAGCCGCTTCAATTCCCGGACGGATGCTTTCCACCCGGCCTTTATAAATATTTCCCACCACGCCTCTTTCTTTTTCTCTTTCCAGGTAGAGCCCCTCTAAAACTTTATTTTCAAGTACGGCAACCAGTGTTTCTTTATTTTCATAACTTATTACTATCGTTTTTTCCACAACCTGACTCCTAAAAAAAATCCACCCGCTTTTCTTTTTACCCCGGTAGAAGCAACTCAACTCTTTCCCCGAAAGGGCTGGATATCGCCTCTAACGGGGAATTCTAATGGGGCTTTTCTTAAAAATTGATGCTATTCCTCGGGTGGAGGTTCAATCTGAGCTGCGGGCGGCTCTGTCTCTTCAGTTTCTTCCTGCGCTTCCTCAAGTTCTCCTTCTTTCTCTAAATTCTCAAGCTCCTTTTCTATTTCTTCAAAAGCCTTCTCTTCTTCGGCCGTTCTTTCTTCTTTCTCAATCAACTCCACCCCTTCGTCTTCCTCAAAACTAATTAATTCTTTGGCCATTTCTTCTTTCTCTTTTTGGCCAAAAACAGTGGGAGTAACAAAAACAAGAATTTCCTGCGAATCTATTTCAGTCTTCTGTTTTTTGAAGGCCCAGCCGATAACCGGAATATCGCCGAGAAACGGAATCTTAGCTACTGATTTGGTTTCCTTTTCGTAGATTAAGCCGCCGATGACCACCGTATCGCCGCTTTGCACTAAAACCTCGACATCAGCTTCTTTAGTTTTAATGACGGGGTACAGCCCTGTGGCTAGCTGCACCCATTTTCCAATTTCGCTCACCTCAGGTTGAATCTTTAAAGTAACCATATCATCGCTGTTGATGTTCGCTGTAACCGTTAATTTCGTCCCGATATCTTCGTAGGTAATGGTATATTCAGTCCCGGTCGTCGTAACTGTAGACTTTTGAATAGGAACTTTTTCACCGACTACAATGTATGCCTCTCTACTGTGTAAAGTTGCTACCCGGGGATTAGAAAGGATTTTAGTGTCAGCGTTACTTTGTAATAACTGCCAGGCAATTTCAAAATCGTAGGCCTCTAAAATGCCCAATTTAAAAAGCCCTCCGTAGCCGGCCGTGCCATCATAAGCGCCATCCGTCGGAAAGCGGCTGTCAAATCTACCTGCTTTATGTTCGATTTCCAAACGCTTCTCTCTCTTTGCTTCTTCGGTGGCATCAGGACCCAATAATTTCTCCAGAATCGGATCAAGCGCCGCTCCTTTATAATGCGTGGGAACTAATTTGGTGTTCTTGATTGACCAGTCAATACCTAAATCCTGAACCAAGCCTGATGAAGTTTCCACAATCCGGGCTTCAATCATAACCTGGGGAGTCTGGGTATCAATTGCCATCGCCACCCTTTCCACCTCCGGGAAATTTGAGGCAATTTCAGTAACCACCAAAGAATTAGTTCTATCATCGACGACGATACATCCCCTTTTGGAGAGCACCTTGTTCAGGGACGCTTTAACCTCACTGGCATTGCTGAAATTTAAGACGATCACTTCTGTTACTAATGGTTCTTTGTCTTTTTCAGCTTCGGCAAGTTTAAGCAGAGCTTCTTTTTCTTCGTTCAAACGGGCGATGGTGGTAACCCGGATAAGATTTTCTTTTCTTTCGTAGGTAAGTTTATTAGCTTTTAAAATCATATCAAGAGCCTCTTCCCAGGGAACATTCTCTAATCTTAAAGTCACTACACCGGTTACCTCATCGCCCCAGATGATGTTCATTCCTGTCTGCTGCGCCAGGGCGTTTAAGATATCGGTAACATTTGCTTCTTTAAAAATCAAATTCACCATTCGTGTTTCAATTTCCGCCTCGTCCCCGGCCGGCATTTCCTCCGTTTCAATAAATTCCAGCGCCTCATCTTCAGGAATCTCAAACTCTAATTCTTCGACACTGAATTCTAAAGGTTCTTCTTCAATCCCTAAAGGCTGCTCTTCCTCGAGGCTCACATTATCTTCTCTTTCAGCCGATTCAGCCGCGACGGATTCCTCTACCTTTTCCCCTTGAACATCGGTCGGACTGCTTTCTAATTTTTCTCCGTTTTCCCGAGCAAAACAGCAGATAGAAATCATCCCTAAAATTAGAAAGACCACCACCCCTAACAGCCGTAATCCTCTTTTGTTTTTTGTCACCTCTTAGTCCCTCCTACTCCCAAAACACCAGGGAGAAAGTTTTTTTGTTGTACCGTAAAACCACCCTGTCTTTGTCAATTCTCTCAATAATGGCCCCGTCGATTTCATCTCCTAACTCCAAAGTTTCTCCATTTATCACCACCAGAGGGTTAATGGGACTCCAAAGTATGCCCTCTAATTTCATTTTCTGTTTAATGGACACCTCATCGTAACTTTTCCCGCCGAGCAAGGGAACAAACGGGTCTCTATATTTTTCAATCTCAAGAATGTAGTCTTGATAGTTTTCATCAAAACCCCCGGCGCTTTCACTTGTTTCTTCACCGCCTGCCCCTGAAGGGATGGCTTCGCCTGCCGGCGCGCTAAAACTCAAAAGAAAGAATACAACCGGATAGATATATCTCTTCTTCAATCTTCTCACCACTTAGGTCAAAGGAACAGTTTCCTGATACATATAAACCTCAATAATCAGTTTGACGGCATGCTTCAAATTTTCTTTGGAGCCCCCCCCCTTAATTTTAAGTTTAACCACTTTGACAAACCTTTTGGTTTTTTCCAGGCGGAACAAAAACCTCTCCAAATCGTGGAAACCACATCGCATTTGAATCTCTATCGGCAGGCGCAAATAGGCGCCTTCACCTCCCTTACCGGCTAATTCTTCGATTGAACTGGTTCGCTGGGGGCGGATAGAAACAAATTCTATTTCGGCTAACTCCACAATTTCAGTCAGTTCTTCCAGAAGGACGGGAATATCTTTCTCTCTCGGTAATTTTTTCTCATATTGACTCAACGATTCTTTTATCTCGTCAATTTCCGCCAGAAGCTGGGGTTTGCGGACAATCTTTTCTTTGGCCTTAAGAATTTTCTTCTCAACCGAGTCGCTTCGAGAACGATAATCACGAATACTCTTCATTTGGGGTTTAAATATGAGAAAAAAACTGCCAAAAATAAGAAGTAAAATGAAACCGGCAATAATCAGAAGTTTATTAAGCTGTGCCTTGTCTAATTCGGGAATTCTTATCTTAAGCATTTGATCGCTCTGCACCCTATTTGAAGCGGCAGGCTAACTCGAAAGCCATCGCTTCTTGACCATGAATAATTTTTCTCTGGGTAAATATTAACTCAATATCGAGGAAATCTTCAAAAAAATCTTTGTCGTCTTGAAGGCTGGTCATGAATTTTCCGGTTGAATCAATCATTTCTTCTCCGGCCAGAGAGATAACTACTCCTTTAAGAATCATCGTCCGGAATTTTTTTCTTATCCAGGCGACCGTCTGGGCTGTTTTCTTTTTTCCCCGCTTCCGGGGGGCGGGTTTAACCGGCACCTTGACTTTTTCGGTTCGGGTGCTGATACTAAGCTCACCCAGCCAAATAGAAGGCAAAACCTGCCTGCTCAGTTGATACAGCTTTCTGGACCAAAGAAGCCGGCTTTGAGCCAAGTCCATAATCGCTTTCCTCTTAGTATCTAATTCACCCTTAAGACTCTCTAATCCCAAAACTTCCTTTTCCTCTTCCTTGATTATTTTCCATTCTTCTCCCAACCGATTATATCTGGCCGCCTGGACTTTTACCTGGAGGCCCAAAACCAGAGAAACAACAAAAACAACAAGCAGAATACCGACACTGATTCCAAGAAGTATCAGAATATAGGTGTTAAACTCGCGTTTCCTTTTTAATTCTTCCGGGAGAAGATTTATCTTTATCATATCGACTCTTGAGCCCTGACAGCCAAACCCACCCCCACGCATAAGTGAGGCAGGTTTTCTTCCAATTTATCTTTAGGGAAACGGTTTTTATCAACTTGAAAGTTTTTAAAAGGATCCCAGAGAGAAACGGGCAAATCCAGAATTCTACCCAGGAAATTTTCAATACCTTTGAGTTTCGCCGTGCCGCCGCTTAAGTAAACTTTGAAAGACACTTTTTCTGCCGCCGTAGTCTGGCTTTCATAATAATCAAAGGAACGCCGAATTTCATTAGCCAGACTTTCTAATACCGGAGCAATAATTCCAAAAGGCTCCGAGGATTCTCCCTCTATCTCTGCCTTTAGTCTCTCGGCTTGGGCAAAATCCACATTTAATTTTTTGGAAATAGTTTCACTCAAGTTGTTTCCGCCCATGGGGATATCGCGGGTAAAAAGAGGCACCCCTTTATTTAAAATACTGACGTTTGAAAGACTGGCGCCCAGATTAACTAAAGCCGTCGCCTCCTGTTGTTTGGCTTCTTCGGAATTGGCATGAAGAAAAGCGTTAACCAGGGCAAAGGAATCAATATCGATAATAACCGGCACCAAACCCTGCTTTTCCAAAAGCGCGATATGTTTGTGGATGAAATTGCGCTGGGCGGCAACCAGCAAAACCTTCATTTTTTTTCCTTCTACGGGCTTACCCTGATCCAAAACCTGGAAATCTAAAATCACATCATTTAAATCAAAAGGAATATGGGGCTTGGCTTCGAATTTCACCGCGCTTTCTAAATCGTTTTTTGACATTTGAGGGAGGTTTATATAACGCACTACTACCGCCGGCCCGGATATTCCGGTTATCACCCTATTGCTAACCAATTTTGCCTTATCGACAGCCCGCCTTAAGGCTTCACCAAGGCTATCCTTTGGCTTTCCGCCTTCAGCAGATTCTCCGGAGATTTGTTCAACGACAACGTTATCTAAAGAGAAACCTTTCCCGGCATTGGATATAGCAACTATCTTTATGCTATTAGTACCAATGTTAATCCCGGCAATAGACCGGGAACCGGCAGATTTCATAAACGGCAGTTTTATCATTTTTAATCTTAACCTCTCTACAAAGTTTAACATAGATTTTTATCCTCTGTCAAGAAAAAAGAAAAAGGGAAAAAAGAAAAAGGGACAGCCCAAAGGACCGTCCCCTTTTCTTTTAAAGCATTGCTAAGCTGAATTGCTAATTGTAGGAAGTGTAAGGCAACGCATGGTCATCATAAGTGCCTACAGTATCATCCGTACCGCTGCCCTCACTGCAGGTCGGCACTGAATTAACGGCATTGATCTCATAACTGCCGCCTGACGGACACGTAGGTTCTATCTTTAAAAAGTCCGGCACCAAATCTCCTGTAGTGGCCACAGCAGCCGCATTTTCATTCATACTCATCGCCCAACGCTCCTTAGCCCCTTCCAGCTGCTTCAAGTTAGCAACACAGCTATTTGCTCTCGCTTCTTCTCGGGCGCGTAAAAAGTTAGGAATGGCAATAGCAACAAGTAATCCAATAATCGCGACCACGATCATAATTTCAACGAGAGTAAAGCCCCGCTTCGCTTTCAGCTTTATCATTTTCTCTCACCCCCTTTCTTTTTCTTTTGACAGGATTAACAGGATTTTAAATCTTTGATTTTGTCAATTCTGTCTAATTTCATCCTGCCTATCGTGTCTAAAATTCTTTATCTTTTTTATCTTTTTGTCCATAACGGACAGGTCACGACCTGTCCCTACACATTTTTTTGTTACTTTTTTTATTCTTTAATCCTTTTTAAATCCTGTAAATCCTGTCAGAAACTTTCTGTCTTTATTTTTGCATTTTCTTTTTCTTCTCTATGCACTGTGGTTAATTTCTTTTCCTGTAGTTCATTTTAGTGGTTATTTTCTGTTTCTCACTGGTTATAAAGAATATGGTCGTCATACTTTTCTGCCGTCTCATTGCTTCCAATATCACAGGTCGGAATAGTATGTGAATCACCGATCGCGTAAGTACCTCCGGCCGGACAGTGGGGTTCGGTTTTTAAAAAATCCGGCACGAGTTCAGTCCACTCCGGCACCGCCCAGCGGTCAACATCCATAGAAATGGCCCATCTTTCCTTGGCTCCTTCAATTTCTTTAAGATTGCAAATACAGGCTTTAGCTTTAGCTTCTTCCCGGGCCCGGACATAATAAGGAGCGACAATGGCGGCTAAAATTCCCAAGATTGTCACCACAATCATTATTTCTACCAGGGTGAAACCAGTCCACCGTCCACAGTTCAGAGTCCCTGCCTCGCCGGCAGGCAGGCATAGTTTTTTACGCTTTTCTATGGACCGTCGACTATTGACTATTAACTTTCCTAATGGCACCCCTACCCCCATTCCTATCCCCAAATTTTAAAAAACATGGTCATCCCATGTTACAGCGGTAGTTGCCGTTCCTTCGCTGCAGGTTGGCACTGTGCCTATTGCATTCACGCCGTAAGTTCCGCCGGCCGGACAGGTAACCGGCCACTCTTCCAGATAAACCGATAATACTGAAGTAGGAGTGGGTGTTGCCGTCTCGGCGGCATCAGTATCCAAAGCCCACTGCTGTTTCGCCCCATGAATCTGATGCAGGTTATTTACACAAACCTTAGCCCGGGTTTTCTTTCGCGCATTAATGAAATTAGGAATTGCCATTGAAAGAATAAGACCAATGATTCCCACTACCACCATAATTTCCACCAGGGTGAATCCTCTTTTAGTCCACAGTCCACAGTCCATAGTCCCTGCCTCGCCGGCAGGCAGGCATAGTTTTTTGCTACTCTTTCTCATCTTCTCCACCTCCCTTTTCCTTTTATTAGTGTTCAAATGCCCCGGTAACCCATTCACGTTCATCCTGCCAATCCCTGTCTGGACAACTCCAACCCGGGCTGGCCGGATGAGGTCCATCGCTGGCCTCCAAGTTTACACCTAAAACGTAAAAAGCCCCCCGATCAGAATCACAACCATCGCTACCCGCCCCATAGCGATGATAGCGATATCCCCAGCATGAGTTCCCGGGTTTAGAAATTGGATCCGTGGGAACCTTTGTCATATATCCTCCATCTTCAAGGGGTTGTATAAACGGATCGCTATTATCGTATCCAGCATCCCATCCATAGCAATCGTTATCCGTGTTCACGGGATAATGATGATTGTCGTCATAATACATCTCCAAAGCAAGCTGAATCTGCTGTAAGTCATTGATTCTTTTGGCATCTCTGGCTTTCTTTGTTGCTTTCATATAATTAGGAATACCCAGCGCCAGAATAAAACCAATAACTCCCACCACTATCATAAGTTCAATCAGGGTAAAACCTCTTTTAGTCCATACCCTAACACCCTTACGGGCACAAGCGGGCACAAGCAGTCCATCCCTTGACTGCACTCGGAACAGACAGTCCACAGTCCACAGTTTTTTAATTTTCCCTGACTTAAATCCCATCTTCTTCACTTCCCTTTTAATCCTGTAAATCCCGTCAGAAATTCTTTTTTCTTTATTTTTTAATTTTCTTTTTCTCTGTGTGCTCTGTGGTTAAATTCTTTTCCTGACTACCCAGACATTCCGACAGTCATTGTTCCGGTTCCGCCATAATTGTAATAATCGCCATTGCAGGCGGTAACCCCGGGACTTACCTCATTGCCGGGAGCCTCTAGTTTATAAACGAGCATATACCATTGTTGGGAACACCCACCCAATTGCGAATAAAAAGAATAATTACACTTTCCATTTCCAGCCCAGCCTCCGGTCTCGTTCAAGGGATCTTTAGGAAGTGTCCCATATTCGGCTAGTGTTGTCTGCAAGGTATCCCAGCTGCTATCTGAGCTATTACTCCAACCGCCACCAGGAGAACTTGCTCCTCCAGATAATGGATATTCGCCCTTATCGGCATAATACAGCGCCAGTATGGTCTGAATATTATGGATATCCTGTTTTCTCTGAGCATCCCTTCCCTTTTTGATCGAATTATAATAGTTGGGAATAGCCATGGTAAGGAGAAGGCCGATAATTCCTACCGCTATCATAAGTTCAATTAGGGTAAAGCCTCTTTTAGTCCACAGTCCACAGTCCACAGTCCACAGTTTTTTAATTTTCCCTGACTTAAATCCCATCTTCTTCACTTCCCTTTTAATCCTGTAAATCCCGTCAGAAATTCTTTTTTCTTTATTTTTTAATTTCTTTTTCTCCCTGCCTGCCGGCAGGCAGGTGTGACCTCTGTGGTTCTCACCTTTTATTCTATCACATGTCCATCTTGAGTGCAAGTGGCATTTTCCCCGACAATGTTCAGCGTGTAAGAATCGCTGGAATTTGTCGTCGGGCAAACCAGGTATTGGTCAAGGTAATCCGGAATAATATCACTCCACTCAATAGTTGAGGTAGTAACCTTACCTTCATCCAGGGCCCATTGGTTTTTAGCCATTTGAATTAACCAGAGGTTGCCGATACAGCTTTTTACCTCGGTTTTCCGGCGCATTTCAGAAATATTCGGGAAAATAAATAAAGCCAATATCCCGATTATCATCAAGATAATTATTATCTCTATCAGGGTTAACCCTTTAGTGGTCTTCACCTTTCACCTCTATATATATTATACCATATTACTAAGGCCGGAAACAAATCTCTTTTACTCCGCCTATCCAACCAGCTGAACCATTTTGAATATGGGAAGGAACATGGCAATGGCCATAGAACCCACCACAAGGCCTAAGAAGGCAATTAGAATCGGCTCAATCAAAGAAGTAAGTCCGGAAATTGCATCCTCCACCTGAGAATTATAGAACTCAGCCACTTTAGCCAGCATTGATTCCAGCGCCCCGGTTTCCTCACCCACGGCAATCATCTCTACCACCATGGGGGGGAAAACTTTACTCTCTCTCAAGGGGACGGCAATACTTTCTCCCTCTCTAATACTCAGCCGGGCATACTCAATATCTTTCTCTACTACTTTATTACCCGCTGTTCGGGCAACAATTTCCAGAGCAAGCAAAATAGGGACCCCGCCCTTAATCAGGGTGCTCAAAGTGCCGCTAAATCTAGCCATCGCTAATTTTTCCAACAGTATCCCAAAAACCGGCAGATGTAATTTTAAAGTATCAAATTTTAATCGGCCTTTTTCGGTATGGATTATTCGGATAGCGATAATAATCGCTAAAACCAGGCCAATTACCGCGTATAAAAAATTGTGCTGCATAAACTCACTTAGGGCAATAAGTACCTGCGTCGGACGGGGCAGCATTGCCTCCAATCCGACAAAAATAGTTTTAAAAACAGGCACCACTTTGAGAAGGAACACCAGGGTTACAAGTATCGCCATGAACGTCACTACCGCCGGATAAACCAAAGCCATGCGCACCTTTCTTCTGGTAGCGCTCATAGATTCTAAATAGTTCGCCACCTCATTCATAATAACATCCAGCATCCCGCTAACCTCTCCGGCTTGAACCATACTGACAAAGAAAACAGAAAAAACCCGGGGATGATTAGCCAGGGCTTCAGATAAACTTAAACCTCTTTCAACATCTTCTTTAACCCGGGCAATCACACCGGCTAAAGTTTTATCTTCAACCTGTTTCTGTAAAATAAATAAAGCCTGAACTAAAGGCAGTCCGGCATTGACCATGGTCGCCAGCTGACGGGTGAACATTACCAGGCTGTCTAATTTTACCCTCGTCTTACCCCTGAGCAGGCCGCCTGACGTCTTCCCCTTCTCCTTCTTGTCCCCAAAAGGCAGGGAAATACCCTTCCCCGCCGGCCGGCAGGAAACCACAATATAACCCTTACTACGCAAGGTTTTTGTTAAGACTTCTTCATTTTCGGCTTCCCGTTGATTTTCAAAACGGTGTCCACTTTCATCAATAACAGTATAACGGTAAAGAGGCATTCCTTTTTCTCCCTTATTTTTAAGCAGTTACCCTGAGAATCTCTTCTAAACTGGTGGTCCCATCGACCACCCTTCGTAAACCAGACTCACGGAGAGGAACCATCTCTTTTTCAGTCACTTTTTCCTTTATCTCCGTCTCGGATGCCCGCT
>JAYEMH010000003.1:18428-20397 GCA_034717985.1 Candidatus Ratteibacteria bacterium | reverse complement strand
AAAACAAGAAAAGATGTAAAGGGCGGAGGAATTAAACCCTGGCGTCAAAAGGGTACGGGACGTGCCCGGGTCGGCAGTATCCGCGTGCCGCATTGGCGGGGAGGAGGTGTAGTTTTTGGCCCGCATCAGAGGGATTATTCTTTTTCTATTCCTAAAAAGGTGATGAGAGCGGCTTTAAAATCGGCTCTCCGTGATAAACTAAAGACCAACTCCATTATCATCCTTGACGAATTAAAGCTGGCCCATCCGAAAACTAAAGAGTTGGTTTCCATTTTCCAAAAGCTGAAATTGAAAGAGAAAAAGGTTATATTTTTATTAGACAGCAAGGATGAAACTTTTTTTCGAGCGGCCGGCAATATAAAGCGAACTGGCTGCAAAGAAATAAATTCAGTCAATACATTCGACCTTTTATACTACGAATGGATAGTTTTTACTAAAAAGG
Organism: Candidatus Ratteibacteria bacterium; assembly: GCA_034717985.1. Taxonomy (GTDB): domain Bacteria; phylum CAZDME01; class JAYEMH01; order JAYEMH01; family JAYEMH01; genus JAYEMH01. The sequence continues at coordinate 19,955 of JAYEMH010000003.1, read as the reverse complement.
CTTTTACTTCTTTGGAGAAAAGGCTTTCTTGATTTCATTGTAAAATACTAAATTCGCATTGCTAATTTTAAAATAGAGAAACCTGGAATTAAAAATGAAGAGTCCTTACCGGATAGTAAAAGGATTGGTTATAACAGAGAAGATGGCTAATTTGGGTCCGTATAATAAATACGCTTTTAAAGTAGATAGCCATGCGAACAAGATAGAGGTAAAAAAAGCCATTGAGGAAGTTTACAAGGTCAAGGTTGATAAAGTTAATACGCTCAGGGTAAAAGGGAAGAAAAGACGGGTACGCTGGCAGGAAGGGAAGACGGCTGGCTGGAAAAAAGCCGTTGTTACCTTGAAGCCGGGTGATAAAATTGAGATTACTTAATAAAATAAGGAACAGCGATGGGATTAAAACAATATAAGCCGACAACTCCGGGTCAGCGTTTCAAGAATATTGATAACTTTCAGGATATCACAAAAAAGAAACCGGAAAAATCCTTGCTCCGGCCTCTAAAGAAACGGGGCGGCCGGGATAGTCAGGGAAGGATATCCGTTCGCCATCGGGGCGGAGGTCAGAAACGGCATTATCGTCTTATAGATTTTAAACGAGACAAACGCGATCTGCCGGCTAAGGTATTGGCGATTGAATATGATCCCAACCGCTCGGCGCGTATCGCCCTTCTTCAATATACCGACGGAGTGAAAAGATATATTTTGGCTCCTTTAGGTATAAAGGTTAACGACCAGGTTAATGCCGGCGATAATGCCGAAGTAAACCCGGGAAACGTGCTGCCATTAAAAAATATACCCATGGGGACAATGATTCATAACCTTGAGTTACAGGTAAATAAAGGCGGACAGCTAATCCGCAGTGCCGGGGCGGCCGCACAAATAGTAGCCAAAGAAGGAAAGTATGCCCAGGTGAAAATGCCTTCCGGAGAAGTGCGTTTGATCCATCTGGATTGCCACGCTACCATTGGGCAGGTGGGGAATGTAGAGCATGAAAATATTCTCTATGGTAAAGCCGGCCGCAAGCGCTGGCTGGGTATCAGACCGACGGTTAGAGGGGTGGCTATGAATCCGGTTGATCATCCTTTAGGCGGGGGTGAGGGAAAGGCTTCAGGCGGAAGACCGGGTGTATCTCCCTGGGGAAAGCCGGCTTATGGATTCAGGACGCGGCGGAATAAACGAACGGCTAATTTTATAGTAAAAAGAAGACCAAAAAAGAAAAAGAAAACCTAAAGGAGAAAAAGTGGGGCGGTCTCTTAAAAAAGGTCCCTTTGTGGACACAAAACTGCTGGAGAAGGTAAAAAAAGCAGGCAGTATCAGAACTAAAAAACCGATTAAAACCTGGTCGCGGCGCTCCGTTATTATGCCTGAATTTATCGGCCATACTTTTGCCGTGCATAACGGGAATAAATTTATACCGGTGCGGGTAACCGAGGATATGGTGGGTCATTATTTAGGAGAATTTTCGCCGACCAGGGTGTTTAGAAGACACGGTTCCCATACAGAAAGGTCATTGGATAAGACCTAAAA
>JAYEMH010000003.1:8687-18328 GCA_034717985.1 Candidatus Ratteibacteria bacterium | reverse complement strand
GGAATAAATTTATACCGGTGCGGGTAACCGAGGATATGGTGGGTCATTATTTAGGAGAATTTTCGCCGACCAGGGTGTTTAGAAGACACGGTTCCCATACAGAAAGGTCATTGGATAAGACCTAAAAATCGTATAAGGAGTGAATAGTAAGTGGCAAAAGGTGCAAAGGAGAAACTAAAAGAAAGAAAACAGAAACCTCTTCGACAGGGCAAGCCCGCTGAACCACGTCGGGTTCAGGGCAAGCAGAAGGCAGAAGCAGTAAAAGAGGTGGAGGCAAGAGCGATTGCCCGGTTTGTGCGTATTTCTCCACGCAAGGTGAGGCCGGTAATCAATTTAATCCGAAGACAAAATATTCCCAAGGCTTTTGAGATTTTAGATAGTCTTCCCCAGCGGAGTTCAAAAATTGTCAGCAAAGTTCTTAAATCTGCCGTAGCCAATGCCAAACAGAAAGAAAAGGTGGAAGATAAAGATTTATATGTCTCTAAGGTTCTGGCTAATGAAGGGGTCCGCTGGAAGAGAATTCGTCCCCGGGCTATGGGGAGGGCAGACCGATATTTGAAAAGGACTTCTCATATTAGTGTAATAATCTGTACAAGTTCAAAACTAAAGGCGAAAAGTTATGGGACAAAAAGTAAATCCTAAAAGTTTCAGACTTGTGGTAACCAAAGATTGGGATTCACGCTGGTTTGCTAAAAAACACCACCGGTTTTTTTTACAAGAGGATCTTAAAATTAGAGATTTTATAAAGGAAAGTTTATCCTTTGCCGGGGTAGGTAAAATCGTGCTTGAAAAAACGGATAAAAAGCTGCGCGTTGATATTCATACTGCCCGTCCGGGAGTAGTCATCGGAAAAAAAGGCAGCGACATCGACCGCCTCAGGGACGAATTGCAAAAGATGACTAACAAGCAAATTTCCATTAATATTCAGGAAATAAATAAACCGGAATTGCATCCCCAACTGGTAGCGGAGGGAATTGCTCTACAGTTCAAAAAAAGACTTCCTTTCCGCCGGGTGATGAAAAGAGCGGTTAGCCAGACAATGCAGCGGGGCGGCGACGGAATAAAAATTATATGTTCAGGGCGATTGGGAGGGACAGAAATTGCCCGGACGGAAAGTGTTAAGGAAGGTAAAATTCCCCTGCATACTATAGCGGCTAAGGTTAAGTATGGCTTTGCCGAATCGCATACGACTTATGGAACTATTGGTGTGAAAGTTTGGATTTATCAGGAGCAAGAAGAAGAGAGAAAAGAGGGAGGAAAACGGGAAAAGACAGAAGGTAGACGGGAAACGAAAAAACAAATTTAGAATTTAGCGTTTAGCATTGACTTATAGGTAAGATAATCATGCTTTTGATGCCTAAAAGGGTAAAATTCCGCAAGCTCCACCGGGGCCGCCGAAAAGGAAAGGCAACCCGGGGTGCGACTCTTCATTTTGGCTCCTTTGGCCTGCAGGTTTTGGAACCGGCCTGGATTAGCAGTCAGCAGATTGAAGCGGCTCGGGTGGCTATCAGCCGCCATGTGCAAAAAGGAGGAAAGCTTTGGATAAGGTTGTTTCCTAATAAGCCGGTTACCAAAAAACCGGCCGAAACCAGAATGGGTAAAGGCAAGGGGGCGCCCGAAGGCTGGGTTGCCGTAGTTAAACCGGGCAGGATAGTTTTTGAAATTGAAGGGCTTTCTGAAGAACTGGCCAGAGAGGCGATGAGGTTAGCGGCAAACAAGCTGCCCATTCATTGCCGGTTTGTTTCCAGGGGGGAGTAACGGTTTTATGAAGCCGGCTGAAATTCGTAATTTTACCGAGGAAGAAACGGCGCTGAAACTGCGTGAGAAGGAGGCCGAACTTTATAAAATTAGGCAGCAGGTGAGAAGCGGCCAGTTGAAAAAGCATCGCCAGATTCGGATTATCAAAAAAGATATTGCGCGAATAAGAACCATTATAAAAGAAAGAAAATCAGAAAAATGACGAGCAAAAGAGGAACGCGAAAAACAAAAATAGGAATTGTTACCAGCGACAAAATGGAGAAAACGGTGGTGGTAAAGGTAGAAAGATTATTCCTCCACCCTCTTCTTAAAAAGCGCATCAAAAAGAGCAATAAATTCAAAGCGCATAATCCTGAAAATAAAGCCCGGTTAGGCGATAAGGTAAGAATTGCGGAAACCCGCCCTCTGAGCAAAGATAAAATGTGGCGGGTGGCCGTCGTATTAGAGAAGGCTTCAGAATAAAATGATCCAGCTGCATTCCTATCTCAACGTTGCTGACAATACCGGGGCGCGAAAGATCCGCTGCATACGAGTTCTCGGAGGGACGAAAAGACGCTATGCCGGGGTTGGCGATGTTATAGTTGCTTCGGTCAGAGAGTCAATTCCTGATGGGGCTACCAAAGCCGGAGAGGTAGTTAAAGCGGTGATTGTAAGAACCCATAAGGAAATCAGAAGGCCGGATGGAACCTATCTCAGGTTTGACACTAATGCGGCGGTTATTATTAACGATCAGGGCGAGCCAAAGGGGACTCGCGTCTTCGGTCCGGTTGCCCGGGAACTAAGAGAAAAGAAATTTATGAAAATTATTTCTTTAGCTCCGGAGGTAGTCTAATAGTTAAGCATTTCAAGACGGATATTGACAATGAAAATTAAAAAAGATGATATGGTAAAGGTTATTTCCGGAAAGGACAGGGGCAAGGCCGGCAAGGTGCTCTGGGTGTTGAAAGATAAAAACCGGGCGATTGTTGAAGGGATTAATCTGGCAAAAAAACATCTGCGGCCTTCGGCTAAACAGCAGAAAGGCGGAATTATTGATAAAGAAACTTCGATTAATTGCTCTAACCTTCAGGTTTTCTGCGCCCGATGCAGCCGTACTACCCGGGTCGGAAAAAGATTTTTGGATGACGGAAGCAGGGAAAGATATTGCAAGAAATGCGGAGAGCCGATAAAGGTGTAAGAAAGGAAATATGTCAAGATTGCTTAAAAGATATAGGGAAGAAGTAGTCCCGGAGATGATGAAAAGATTCGGCTATAAAAATCCGTGGCAGGCTGTTCGACTGGAGAAAATTGTCATCAATATGGGGCGGGGCGGCGAGGCGATGTCCGACCGCAAAATTCTGGATACAGCAATGAAGGAGCTGGCGACGATTACCGGGCAATTCCCGGCAATAACCCGGGGAAAAAAATCGATTTCTAACTTTAAGTTAAGAAAAGGGAATCCCATCGGCTGTAAAGTTACTTTGCGAAAAAAAATTATGTACGAATTTTTTGACCGGTTGGTCAATGTAGTTTTGCCGCGTATCAGGGATTTTCAGGGAGTAAGCGCCTCTTCTTTTGATCAAAGCGGAAATTTTTCCCTGGGTATCCGGGAACAGATTGTTTTCCCTGAAATAGATTACGACAAGGTGACTAAAATCGGAGGGATGGATATAACTATTGTTACTTCCTCCGCCAAGAAGGAGGAAGTTAAGGGATTGCTGGCGCTTCTCGGTATGCCTTTTGGAAAATCGGAGAGTTAATTAATGGCAAGATTAGCAATGATAGAAAAATCAAAACGAAAGCCAAAGTTTAAAGTCAGGCAGCGGAACCGCTGTTTTATCTGCGGTCGTGCCCGGGCATATTACCGGAAGTTTGGTGTTTGCCGGATTTGTTTTAGAAAATTAGCTTCGGACGGAAAAATTCCCGGAGTAATTAAAGCCAGCTGGTGAAATTTCACGGATGCACAGAGGGAGCAAAAAATGACCGACCCAATTGCTGATATGTTAACCAGAATTCGCAATGCGCATCAGGCGCGAAAAGACAAGGTAGAAATGCCTTCTTCCCGAATGCGGGTGGGCGTCGCTCGGATTTTAAAAAAGGAAGCTTTCATAAAAGATTATAAAATTGCTGAAAGCGGCAAAAAACCGGTGCTTACAGTCCATCTTCGGTATGGGCCGCAGAAGAAAAAGATTATCACCGGATTAAAAAAGATAAGCCGGCCGGGTTTACGAGTTTACAAAAGGAAAGAGAATATCCCTCATGTCCTCAAGGGCTTAGGAATTGCTATTCTTTCAACCCCGAAGGGAATTTTGACGGATGAAGAAGCCCGTCAGGTAAATGTCGGCGGCGAGATTCTTTGTTACATCTGGTAAGGAGCGTAGATGTCTAGAATAGGACGAAAAATTTTGACTATCCCTGAAAACGTAAAAATTAATATTGGTGCGGATTCGGTGGAAGTGGAAGGTCCCAAGGGGAAACTCAAACAGAAAATTAACCCTTTGGCCAAAGTTGAAATAAAAGGAAAAACGGAACTGGTTGTTGTTAAGCTTGAGGAAACCAATTTATCCGACGCACAGCAGGGATTGGTGCGGGCTTTACTGGCTAACATGATTAAAGGGGTAACCGATGGTTTTGAGATAGAGCTGGAGATTCAGGGGGTTGGGTATCGAGCCCAGGTTCAGGGCCGAATGCTTCAGCTTCAATTGGGTTTTTCTCATCCGACCGAGTATTCAATTCCTGAAGGAATAGAAATTTCTGCTGCCAAAGGGAATCGGGTTGCCATTAAGGGTTTTGATAAGCATTTAGTTGGAAAAACGGCGGCAGAAATCCGCCAGATTTATCCCCCGGAGCCTTATAAGGGAAAAGGGATACGCTATTTAAATGAGCATGTCCGCCGGAAAGCCGGAAAAGCGGCGGTTGGGATCGGTGCGCCGGGCGGCGGAAAATAGAGGTGATTTCTTTGCTGAAGAAGAATCAAGGAAGGATTAAAAGGCATAGGCGGCTCAGGTTAAAGCTCAGAGGGAGGAGAGATTGTCCGAGGTTGTGTGTTTTTAGGAGTTTGAACAATATTTCCGCTCAGATTGTTAATGATGAAGAAAGTAAAACTTTATTAACGGTCTCCAGTTTATCCCCGGAAGTAAAAAAAACCATGAAATACGGAGCCAATATAGAGGCGGCTAAAGCAGTGGGCAAGTTACTGGCAAAAAAAGCCCAGGCGAAAAAAATTAAAAAGGTAGTTTTTGACCGAGCCGGATATGCCTATCATGGCCGGGTGAAAGCCCTGGCTGAAGAAGCAAAACGCGGAGGAGTAGAATTTTAATGACGAAAAAAATTTCTAAAAAAGCCGGGGAAAAAATCGAATCAGCTTTCCGTGAAGAACCGGAATTTACCGAGCGGGTGATAAATATTAAACGGGTTTCCAAAGTCGTTAAGGGTGGCAAACGTTTTAGTTTTAACGCCCTTGTGGTCGTTGGCGACAGCAAAAGTAAAATCGGCTATGGTTTTGGCAAGGCCAATGGTGTTCCCGAGGCAATCGCTAAAGCGTCGGGGCACGCTAAGAAAAATATTTTTACCATTCCTTTAGAAGGAACAACAATCCCGCACGAGATTATCGGGCGTTTTGGAGCCGCCAGAATTATGCTGCGCCCGGCCGGAAAGGGAACGGGTGTTATTGCCGGAGCTTCGGCTCGTGCCATTTTGGATTTAGGCGGGGTGAAAGATATTTTGACCAAGTCACTGGGTACTAATAACCCGGTAAACCTTGTCCGGGCAACGGTGCAGGCCCTGCAGAGCTTTAAAACCAAAGAGGAAGTTGAAAAAAGAAAGCGAACAGGAGAAATTATCGATGTCCTCGAAGAAGACTAAAGCACAAAAAGAGGCCGTGAAACCGCTTCTTGGATTGAACAGGCTTCACCATTCTTTTCAAGCAAAAAAGCGAAAAAAAATAGTCGGCCGGGGACCAAGTTCCGGCCACGGAAAAACCTCCACCCGCGGGCATAAAGGCCAGAAGTCACGTTCTGGCGGCGGGAAAAGGCCGGGATTTGAAGGCGGACAGATGCCTTTAGTCAGGCGGATTCCCAAGCGGGGATTTACCAATATTTTCCGCCAATCTTTCACCATAGTTAATATTTCCCGGTTGAACCGGTTTAAAAAGGATACAGTGGTTACTCCTGAAGTTTTGGCTGAAGAAGGGGTGATTAAGAAAGAGAATAGCGGAGTAAAAATTTTAGGCGAAGGGGAGTTAAAGAAACCTTTAGTTGTCAAAGTTCACGCCTTGAGTAAAAATGCCCGGCAAAAAATTGAAGCCCATGGCGGCCGGGCCGAATTGATAAAATAAGGATTTTCGATGGGAGCAATCCAGAGCATATTTAAAATTCCAGAGCTAAAGAAGAGAATTATTTTTACCGTCGGACTGCTATTTGTTTTTCGTATCGGAGCCCACATTCCTACCCCGGGTATAGACGGCGAGGCCTTAAGCCAATTGTTTAACCAGGCTCAAGGGACGCTTTTAGGTATTATGGATCTTTTTTCCGGTGGATCTTTCCGCCGGCTGACCATTTTTGCCCTGGGCATTATGCCTTACATTAGCGCTTCTATCATCCTGCAGCTTCTTACGGTAGTTATTCCGCAACTGGAAAGGCTCTCCAAAGAAGGAGAGGCCGGAAGAAGAAAAATCAATCAGTATACGCGTTACGCAACCGTGCTTTTAAGCACCGTTCAATCTTTCGGGATTAGTTTCTGGTTGGAGAACCTGCACCGCAGTTTTGGCTTATCGTCTCCTATTGTTTTAGATCCGGGGTGGCATTTTCGAATTATAACCGTTATTACCTTAACCTCGGGCACCATCTTTATTATGTGGCTGGGAGAACAAATTTCGCAGCGGGGAATTGGAAACGGTATTTCTTTAATTATAACCGCCGGAATTATTTCCCGGTTTCCTTCGGCCCTGCATAATTTAGGCATCCTTTTTACGGCCGGGCAAATACATCTGTTTAAATTGTTGTTTTTAGTGGTGATGTTTGTCGGTGTAATTATGGCGGTAATAATCCTAAGCCAGGGACAGCGCAATATCCCGGTGCAGTATGCCCGGCGCATCGTCGGGAGAAAAATGTACGGCGGGCAAAGCACTTATATTCCTCTCCGGGTTAATCATTCAGGGGTAATTCCCGTTATTTTCGCTTCATCTATTATGATGATGCCGGCGACCATGGCTCAATTTGCCCGCGTTGGCTGGATGCAGAAAGCGGCGGAATATTTGAACCAGGGAGGGTGGATTTATTTATTGGTGAACGGCGCCCTGATCGTTTTCTTCTGTTTTTTCTATACCGCTATTACTTTTAACTCCAACGATGTCTCCGACAACATGAAAAAATACGGCGGGTTTGTTCCGGGAATAAGACCGGGACGCCCCACGGCAGAATTCTTTGACCATATTATGGCCAGGATTACTTTAATCGGAGCGGTATATCTGGTTGCTGTGGCCGAATTTCCTACCCTGGTATCCAGCGGCTTGAAGATTCCCTCCTTAGTGGCCAGTTTTCTCGGAGGGACCGGACTTTTGATTGTTGTCGGCGTTACCCTGGATACCATCCGTCAGATTGAATCACATCTGATGATGCGTCATTACGAAGGGTTTATCAAAAAAGGTAAAATAAAGGGAAGGTACTAAAAAATTCAAAATTTAATTTTTTTCGGCCCACCGGGAGCAGGAAAAGGCACTCAAGCAGCAGCCTTGAGCGAAAAAGCAGATATTCCCCATATCGCTATGGGCGATATATTGAGAGAGATGGTGAAACAAAATAACCTTCTGGCAGAAAGAGTTAAACCGTATATTCAAAAAGGTGAATTAGTTCCGGACCAGTTAGTTATTGAAATAATAAAACTGCGGCTTGACAGCTTAAACTGTAAGGATGGATTTATTCTTGACGGTTTTCCCAGGACAGTCGCTCAGGCCGAAGCCCTGGATAAGTATTTGGGTAAAGAAAGGCCGATTCAAAAAGTTATAAACTTTGTTACCCCTGAAGAACTTATTATCAGCCGGCTTACCGGACGGCGGGTTTGTCGAAACTGCGGGGTTAATTATCATATTAAAAACATGCCGCCCCGGGAAGAAGGTATCTGTGACCGCTGCCGGGGAGAGCTTTATGCCCGGGAGGATGACCGGGAAGAGACAATCATAAAGAGATTACAGGTATATAACGAAGAGACCCGGCCGCTGATTAAATATTATAACGAGAAAGAAATCTTGATGAATTTTCCTGGGGATTTGCCTCTTGAAGAAGCTCAGGAAAAGCTTCTTGGTTTATTGAAATAAATGGCTCAGATTCCCCTGAAAAGCGCTGAAGAGATGGATTTGATGCGCCGCGCCGGTAAACTGCTGGGAAAAATCAGGGATAGTTTAGAAAAGGAAATGCAAAAGGGCCTTACGACGGCCTTTCTGGACAGCCTGGCAGAAAAGCTGATTCGGGAAAACGGAGCAGAGTCGGCTTTTAAAGGTTACCTGGGTTTTCCGGGGAATATTTGTATATCGATTAACAGCCAGGTGGTGCATGGAATTTCTGGTTCCAGGCGATTGTCTGAGGGAGATGTGGTAAGTATTGATATGGGAATTAAATACAAAGGATACTTTTCTGATATGGCTTTTACCAAGGGAATAGGGAAAATAAGTCCCCGGGCCAGGCGTTTGATTGCCTGCACCCGGAAGGCTCTGGCAAAAGGGATTAAAAATGCCCGAGAGGGAAAATTTCTTTCCGATATCTCCCACGCCATAGAAGCCTATACAAAAAAAAGGGGATATTCGGTCGTCAAAGATTTTGTGGGGCATGGTATCGGACGGAAACTGCACGAGGAACCGCCGGTACCTAATTACGGTCCTCCCGGCCGGGGTCCAAGGTTAAAAGCGGGAATGGTTCTGGCGATTGAACCGATGGTTAATATCGGCGGAAGTGAAGTGAAGGTAGAAAAAGATAACTGGACGGTCGTTACCATGGACGGGAGTTTATCGGCCCATTTTGAGCATACGGTAGCAATTACCTCAAGAGGACCAAGGATATTGACAAAGTAAAAAAGGATAAGGAAGATGCCAAAAGAAGAGGCAATTGAGGTTCAGGGAGTAGTGAGAGAAGCATTACCTAATGCTGTGTTTAACGTTGAATTGGAAAATGGACATAAAGTATTGGCCCATGTTTCGGGCAAAATGAGAATGCACTTTATTCGCATTCTTCCCGGTGATACGGTTAAGGTGGAGCTTTCACCTTATGATTTAACTAAAGGAAGAATAGTTTATCGCACTAAATAGCTTGTTCTGGAGAGACAAATGAAAGTTAAACCGTCAGTTAGACGGATTTGTGAAAAATGCAAGCTTGTTAAAAGGAAAGGTGTACTGCGCGTCATCTGTTCAAATCCAAGACATAAACAGAGACAGGGGTAGCAGACTGCTTCGTAGGCAGTAAATAGTAGATAGGGATTATTTTATTATAGGAGGGAGCAGATAAAATAACCAAGATACAAGAAACAATAACCAAACAAAACCCAATAACCAAATTCAAATAACCAAAAGATATAATAAAATCAGTAATAAACTAATAGCTTTGGTGATTAATTATTGGTGATTGGAATTTATTTGTATCTTGTAATTTGGTTATTGGTGATTTAATGATATTTTTTGACAATACCCAGTCTAATCTATGGAGGTTTAGATGGCCAGAATTGCAGGAGTAGATCTGCCAAAGGATAAAAGGGTTGAAGTAGGCTTGACTTATATTTACGGCATCGGACACAGACAGTCTATGAGAATTTTAAGCGAATCTCAAATTAACCCTGATACCAGAGTAAAAAATCTTACCGAAGAAGAGCTGGGCAGATTAAATGCTGTTATTTCAAAAGGCTGTAAAGTGGAAGGGACC
>JAYEMH010000003.1:0-8587 GCA_034717985.1 Candidatus Ratteibacteria bacterium | reverse complement strand
CAGACAGTCTATGAGAATTTTAAGCGAATCTCAAATTAACCCTGATACCAGAGTAAAAAATCTTACCGAAGAAGAGCTGGGCAGATTAAATGCTGTTATTTCAAAAGGCTGTAAAGTGGAAGGGACCGTTCGGCAGGAGATTGACGCAAATATTAAAAGGTTAATGGACATCGGGTGTTACCGGGGATTCCGCCATCGCAGAGGATTACCGGTCAGGGGACAGCGGACCAAGACAAATGCCCGAACTCGTAAAGGACCCCGGAAAACAGTCGGGATTATGCGCAAAAAAGCAACGCAAAAGACAGCCGGGAAAGCAGGTAAGTAATGGGTTTGAAAGGGGTATAAATGGCTAAAGAGAGAAAAAAGCAGAAAGCCACTCGGAAGAAGAAGATTACACGGACCGTTACCCACGGTGTCGCCCATATTCAGTCAACGTTTAATAACACCGTGGTTACCATTACCGACAAAGAAGGCAATGCTTTGACCTGGTCTAGTGCGGGAACGATTGGTTTTAAAGGAGCGCGAAAAGGAACACCCTTTGCCGCCCAGTTAGCCGCTGAATCAGCGGCTAAAAAAGCAATGGATTTTGGGCTGAAACAAATTGAGGTATATGTAAAAGGACCGGGGGCCGGGAGGGAATCAGCTATTCGTTCTTTACAGGCGGCCGGGCTTTCCATTAGTTTGATAAAGGATGTCACGCCTATTCCGCATAATGGCTGTCGTCCACCTAAACGAAGAAGAGTTTAGCCAATATATAGATAAAACTTTAATAAGGAGAAGGTATGGGAAGAGCGTTAATTGGCGCAAAATGTAAACAATGCCGGCGGGCGGGAATGAAACTTTTCCTGAAAGGGAAACGCTGTCAAACTGAAAAGTGTGCTTTGGAAAAACGTAATTATCCTCCGGGACAGCATGGCCGGCGAAGGACGAAACTGAGCGGTTATGCCGTACAGTTGAAAGAAAAACAGAAAGTTAAAAAGATATACGGCATTATGGAGAAACAGTTCCGGCTTTATTTCGAAAAAGCAGCCAAGCTTAAAGGGGTAACCGGATTCAACCTTTTGTTATTCATGGAGAGAAGAGTAGATAATATTATTTATCGTTTGGGTTTCGCCTCTTCGCGAATGGAAGCCCGTCAGTTAACCCGCCACGGGCATTTTTTAATAAACGGCAGGAGAATCAGAATTCCTTCGTATTTGGTCCGTGAAGGAGATAAAATTACAGTAAGAGAAAACGAGAAGGTGGAGAACAGAGTTAAAGAAATCCTGAAATGGAGACAGGAAAAAGGTATTATTTCTTCTTGGCTCCAGGTTGATTCAGAAAAATTAGTCGGAGAAATATTGCGTTTTCCCACTCGGGAAGAAATGGGCTTGCCCATAAAAGAGCAATTAATTATCGAGCTATATTCAAAATAAGGCTAACCGGCAGAACGGTTAGATTAAACTTGAAACAGTCCTCAAGGAGGATGGAAAATGGCAGTTAAATTAATAAAGGATTTACAGATGCCCAAGAAGATAAGCTGGGACGAAAAAACCCTTTCCCCCGTTTATGGAAAGCTGATTGCCGAGCCGTTTGAACGTGGTTACGGAGTAACAATCGGGAATTGTCTAAGGCGAGTCCTGCTTTCTTCTATTCAGGGAGCCGCAGTTACCTCGGTTAAAATCAGCGGTGTGCAACATGAATTCAGCTCCATTCCCGGCGTAAGAGAAGATGTGACGGAAATCATTTTAAACGTTAAAAATTTAATAATAAAAATGCACAGTGACCGTCCGCGGGTTATTAGGATACAAACCAAAGGTGAAAAAGAGGTTAAAGCCAAAGATATCATCGTGGATGAAGCAGTGGAAATTTTAAATCCTGACCTCCACATTGCCACCCTCAATAAAGGGGCAAAATTCGAAATGGAAATGGAGGTTCAAGTTGGACGGGGGTATGTCGGGGCAGAAAAACATAAAGAGGATTCGCGTTCAGCCGGGGTTATCCCGACAGATGCCACATTTACCCCGATTAAAAAAGTAAATTTTCAAATTGAAAATACCCGGGTTGGGAAAATTACCGATTACGACCGCTTGCTTCTTGAAATATGGACTAACGGAAATATTAAGCCTGAGGACGCTTTAGCCCACGCGGCCTATCTATTGAAAAGCCATTTCTCGATATTTATTAACTTTGAGGAAATGCTGGAGCAGGAGGAAGTGCTGGAAGAGATTGACGAGGAGAAAGTGAAACTGAAAGAAAAGCTAAGGATGAGTGTGAACGAATTAGAGTTATCTGTCAGATCGGCCAATTGTCTCAGGGAAGCGAAAATTGACACAATAAAACAGTTGGTTCAGAAAACTGAGGCAGAAATGCTCAAGTATAGAAATTTCGGCAAAAAATCCCTGAATGAAATCGGTAAAATTTTAAGTGATATGGGGCTGTTCTTTAGCATGAAAATAGAAGAAGACTTAGAAGATGCCCCGGTTTCAACAGAACCCCTGAAATAATTAAAGGTTAGATTATGCGGCATCGTAAAGGCGGCAAAAAATTCAATCGTAATAAAGACCACCGGAAATCACTGTTCCGAAATTTAACTACGGCTTTATTAGAACACGAAAGCATCAGGACAACCGAAGCTAAAGCTAAGGAAATTTCCCGCCTGGCCGAAAAAATAATTAGTTTTGCCAAACTTGGCACCCTTTCTGCCCGCCGGGAAGCGGCTAAAGTAATTACAGATAAAAAGCTTTTAAATAAGATTTTTAATGTGCTCGGGCCGCGCTTCAAAGACCGGAAAGGCGGATATACCCGGATCTATAAATTAAAGACGAGGCTGGGCGACAACGCTCCCATAGTTTTACTGGAGCTGGTGGAAAAAACCGAGAAAGAAAAACCGAAAAAGAAAAAGCCAAAAGCGGAAGAAAAAAAGGCAAAGGAAAGGAAAATAGCGGGAGAAACCGACAAAGTTATCGAAAAGGAGAAGGAAAAAGAGAAAGGGAAAAAGGAAAAAGAGGAGGGAACAAAGAGGATTGAGAGAAAAAGAAAATTTCCCGGTTTCACCCGAATTTTCAAACGAAAAAGTTTCGGCCTGCGTCCAGAAAAATAATCCAACCTTAATAAAAAGTGTGAACCGAGAAATTTCTCTCGGTTTTTTTCTTTAAAAAGGAGATATGAAAAAAAAGTGCCTGGCTTTATTTTCCGGCGGATTAGACAGTGTTTTAGCGGTAAAAATCATACAGGCCCAGAAAATTGAAGTCATCGGAATAAATTTTATCAGCCCGTTTTTTTCTTCAAAAATAGCCCGCCGGGCGGCCCGGGAGATAAATCTTAAGTTAGAGATTGTCGATATTTCCGATGATATTATAAAATTAATTAAAAATCCCCGGTATGGCTATGGCAAAAATATTAATCCCTGCATTGACTGTCATATTTTAATGCTGAAAACCGCCAGAGAATATCTTGAGGAAATCGGCGCTTCCTTTATTATTACCGGGGATGTTTTAGGCGAACGGCCTAAATCACAGAACCGCCGCGCCTTAAAAATAATAGAGTTTGAATCCGGTAACGCCGGTTTTCTTTTGCGTCCCCTTTCCGCTAAACTGCTTGACCCAACCGTTCCCGAGAGAGAAAGTATTGTGGCGCGTGCTAAACTGCTGGATATCAGCGGCCGGTCTCGAAAAATTCAATTAGCTTTGGCGAAAGAATATCGCCTGAAACATTATGCCCCGCCGGCCGGAGGCTGTTTGCTTACCGATCCTGCTTTTGCCGCCAGACTATCTGATGTCTTTACTCACGGGGAAGATAACCTTAATAATATAATTTTGCTTAAGGTGGGCCGGCATTTTCGTACCTCCCGGAATGGCAAGGTGGTCGTTGGCCGGGACAAGTCTGAAAACGAATCGCTTTTGGAATTGGCCGAAGAAGAAGACCTTATTTTTGAAGTGAAGGATTGTCCCAGTCCGATTGCTATTTTAAGAGGCGATAAAACTCCGGTTTCCATTGAGGAGGCCGCTAAGCTTACGGCGCGCTATAGCGATAATACAAAGGAAAAGACTAAGGTTAGTTATGGCACGATAAAAGAAGGCTTCAACCAGGCTCTTTGGGTGGAAAGGAGATAGAAGATGAATAGCATCTGCATTTTTGAAGATGGACATTATGTTAATTTCTTGCCTCTTGTTTATACGCGGCCTGTGTATGAGTTGATTTGTGGAAAGACTACCCTGAAGGAAAAGATAACCAGGTGTTTCCCCCGGATGACGGTTAACCTGCATTGCCGGAGTTACCTGTCGCCGGTTTTAAAAAAATCTTTCCCAGATGTTTGCGTTAACCGCCTTAGCGGCCAAAGCTGTCTTTTTATCAACGGGCGGATTTTAGCAGAGGAGAATCTTTCGGCTATTTTATCCCGGGAGAAAGCCGAAGAGATGGTTTTTCTCAAAGATGATGAAATAGCGGCTGTACGGATAGAAGGTCAAAAACTCAAGAAAGTCAAAAAGGTTTTAAAGGAAGAGCCGATGAAGCTTTCCTGGCAGCTCAAGCAATTTATCCCCGGGCTGCCCAAAAAGAAATTAGGCCGGGAGGTTAAATTAGCGCATTATCTCTGGGAACTGGTAAATCAAAATTCCTGTTGGATAAAAAAAGATGCCCGTATAACGAAAAAATTAGGTAAATGCTTAAGCCCTATACCAGCCGGGACGTATCTTATTAATGATAAAAATATTTTTATTGACCGCGGGGTAAAAATAAGCCCCGGGGTAGTAATGAATGCCGAAGAGGGACCGATTATCATCGGTAAGAGCGTAAAGATTCTCCCCCAGGTGACGATAGAGGGGCCGGTTTGTGTGGGTGCGGGAAGCTCTCTAAAGGCGGGAGCAAAAATTTATTCGGGAACAACACTTGGAGAGGGATGTAAAATTGGCGGGGAGATTGAGAATTCCATTTTTCTTAACTTTACCAATAAGCAGCACGATGGTTTCATCGGACATTCTTATCTGGGAAGCTGGATTAATCTCGGAGCGGGAACGACTAACAGCGATTTGAAAAACAACTATAGTCCGATTAAGATATTTATTGACGGCAAATATATCGATACGGAATTAACCTTTGCCGGGATTTTTATGGGAGACCATTCTAAATCCGGTATCAATACTATATTTAATGCCGGAACAGCGGTCGGTGTGAGCTGCAATCTTTTTGGGAGTAATTTATTTCCGAAATTTGTCCCTTCTTTTTCCTGGGGAGAAAAAGGCCGGATGGAGACTTATAGATTAGAAAAATCTCTCCAGACCGCCAGCCGGGTAATGGCTCGCCGGGCCAAAAAACTGTCTTTAGCGGAAAAGCAGTTACTTACAGGAATTTTTAATCTGACCAAGCCTGAACGCGATTTTTCCTAACAGGATAACTTTTGGATGGAAAATTTTAAAATAAGTCTTTCGGGTATTCGCGGTATTGTCGGAGAAAGCCTTTTTCGTGCTACTATTTTCGATTTGGCGTTAGCTTTCTCAAAATTTTCCCGGGGAAAAATTTTAATCGGACGGGACACCCGGCCCTCGGGACGCCGATTTTCTCAGACGGCCATCGAAGCGGTAAAAACAACCGGAAGGAATGCCATTGATTTAGGCATTTTGCCGACTCCGACCGTACTCCTTCTGGTTAAAAAGATGAGAGCCGCCGGGGGAATGATTATTACCGCCAGCCACAATCCTTCCAATTGGAACGGGTTGAAACTTGTTAATTCTCAAGGCTCATTTCTGGATTCCCGCGATTTAAGAAGATTCCTGGATTGCTTTGAAAAGGTTAAAAAAGAACAAGGCCATAAAAAGGAAAAACTCTCTCTTTCTAAAGATGTGAAATTCTGCGGGACCAAAGCGATTGACACCCACATTCAAACGGTTCTCAAGTATATTGACTGCCAGGCAATTAAAAAGAAAGGATTCAGGGTGGGTATCGATCCGGTCAACGGGGCTGGCGCGGTAATCAGCCGGAAATTTCTGGAGAAATTGAATTGCCGGGTTTTCTCTATTAACGAAAATCCCAATGGCCGGTTTGGCCGCGGGCCTGAACCTTTACCTCAAAATTTGACGAAACTTTCTCAATTAGTAAAAAAGCATAATTTAGACATGGCTTTTGCCCAGGATCCCGATGCGGATAGATTAGCGATTGTATCTGAACGAGGTATACCCATTGGTGAAGAGTATAGCCTGGCTTTGGCTTTTCAAGGATGGCTGAATAGATTTGAAGAAAGCCGCCTTCAGGGGGAACGGACAGTTGTTATTAATTTAGCGACTTCGCAAATGGTTGAGGACATGGCCAGAATGTCCGATTGGAAAGTCCGGCGCACCAGGGTCGGCGAGGTAAATGTAGTTGAGAAAATGAAGGAAACCGGTGCCTCTTTCGGCGGCGAGGGAAATGGCGGTGTTATTTGTCCCCTGATTAACTGGGGAAGAGATAGTTTCGCGGGCATGGGTTTGATTTTGGAATTAGCCGCTTCCTCCCGTAAAACAATTTCCCAATTAATCGGCGAGCTGCCGGGTTACTACCGGTTTAACGATAAAGTCAAGATTTCTTCTTCAAAGGGAAGAGAGGTTTTTGAAGTGTTCAAGAAGAAATTCAAGGGACAGCTTAAAAATTGTAAAGTTAATTTTTCCGACGGCATTAGAGCAGAAGGAAATAAATTTTGGTGGCTGGTTCGTCTCTCTAATACCGAACCGGTTATCAGGATTATGGGTGAGGCCCAAACCAACCATAAGGCCAAAGCCCTTTTAGCCTCTTTAAAAAGACGATTAAGGGAAGCAAACAAGGATATATAATTGTATCATTAATGTTCTGATAGCATGTTATTTTCGTGGTTATTTACATAAAGAGTGTCAAGTGGACTTTTAGGAGCAATGTTTATATCTCTTAAAACATGAGTATAAACCATTGTTGTTTCAATATTTTTATGCCCCAGAAGTTCTTGAATTTCTCTTATATTAACCCCATTCATCAAAAGATGAGTAGCGAAACTGTGCCTTAAGGTATGAACGGTTGCATGTTTAGCGATACCGGTCTTTTTCAGCGCATTTTTTACGGAATTTTGAATAGATTTTTCACTGATATGATGGCGCCTAATTTTGCCACTGCGAGGATCGATCGAAAGCTTTAGCGCCGGAAAAACATATTGCCAGCACCAATCCTTTGCCGCATTAGGGTATTTACGTTCAATCGCATTTGGTAGATATACTTCTCCATATCCATCCTTTAAATCTTTTTCATGCAAAGATTTTACTTCTTTTAGATGTAAACGCAATTTATCCTTTACATGTTCAGGAAGCATCGTTGAACGGTCTTTATTTTGTTTGCTGCTTCTCACAAAGAGCAAATTGGCATTGAAATCAATATCTTTAACCCTCAGTCGGGCCAATTCCATAAGCCGAAGCCCTGAACCATACAATAATTGCAGGCTAAGTAAGTCCTTTCCTTTTACATGTTGAAATAGTTCCTGCACTTCTTCAACTGTTAAAACAACAGGCAGTTTTGGTCCTCGTTTTGCTCTGACTGTTTTGCCAAGATTATTAAGGTTTATCTTAAGCACCTCTCTAAATAAAAATAAGAGGGCATTAAAAGCCTGGTTTTGTGTAGAAGATGAAACCCGTTGTTTAATAGCTAAATGGCTCAAAAAGCTCGTTACGTCATCCGACTCCAAACTATGAACATTGCTATCTTCTCTTTTTACATTGAAGATATAATTGTAAAACCTTTTAACCCAATCAATATATGAGCGTTCAGTTTTGTAAGAATAATGCTTGATGCGTATTGCCTCACGCATTTTGCTGAGGATTTCTGAAAGAATAGGATGTTTTTGCTGGTTTTGCGGCAAGTTGGGATAAAGTTTTGAAGTATTGCCATCTAAGAAGTGTTCAATATATAACCGCAATGCTTGTTCTGCTTGTTGGACCTGCCAGTCACTAATATCTTTTTGTGCCCCTAGGCGGCTTAAAAATTTTCTAAGGCGTAAATCTTGGTTCAGATTCTCATTGCTATTTGAAAAAGCTAAAAATTTGCTTACCCAATGAGCATAATAAGAAACATTTTTTTCAGAAACCAATTTATGGGAAACTAAATATTTCTGAAATTCGGGCAATGTTTTGCTGAACATAGCGGACTGTCAATTCCTATTTTGTCAAAATTCCTATATTATACGCATTACGTATTTTATGCTATTATAGATAAATTACGAAAATAAATCAAGTATTTTTTTCCTTGACCAGTAAAGATACCCAAGATATAATGTTAATAATAAGTAAATCTACGAATTACGAACTTCGTCTATTAACTGTTAGGTAGATAAAGGAGTGGAAAATGTATAAATGCTATCAAGACAAAATTGTTTCTGGAACCGAATCGTTTTCTCTATTATGGATTATTGGTGAAAACTTACTTCATTTAACAATGTGGGTACTGGCAGGATATCTTATTTGGCCGATATGGATGCCATTTGGCTTACCGTTGCTCACTATTATATGGGCAGTCTTGGTTGTGATAATCCAGATTTTGTTAAAAAAACACAACTGTAGTGGTTGCTATTACTACGACAAATTGTGTCATCTGGGCTGGGGAAAAATTTCATCGGCCA
>JAYEMH010000002.1:14916-20606 GCA_034717985.1 Candidatus Ratteibacteria bacterium | reverse complement strand
TGCCTGGAACTGATAGAGAAAAATTACGTAGAAGGGATGCAGGATATGGGCGCGGCCGGATTAGTCTGCTCCACTTCCGAGATGGCGTATAAGGGCGGACGGGGGATGGAAATCGATGTTAGCCTGGTGCCCAGAAAATCCCCCCGGATGAATCCTTATGAGGTGCTGCTCTCCGAATCGCAGGAAAGAATGCTCTTAGTGCTAAACAAAGAAAAGGAAGCTTTAGCCCTGCAAATTCTTAAAAAGTGGAAAGTCCCGGCGGTTAAAATCGGCCTGGTAACCGATGACGGACAACTGCGGATTAAAGAAGAAGGGAAAGTGGTGGCCGAAGTGCCGGCGGCAATTCTGACCGAGGCGCCTGAATACCAAAGGGAGATAAAAACTCCCGGATACATCGCCGAGACGATGAATTTTGATATGGGACAAGTCGATTCAGGTAAAAATTATAATCAGGTTTTGTTAAAGCTTTTGACCGGGGCCAATCTGGCTGGCAAAGAAAAGATTCATAATCAGATTAAACCGGCCTTGAGAAAAAGAATTGCCCTGGGTCCCAGCTCCGAGGCGGCCGCAGTCCGACTGCCCAACAGCCGGAAGGCAGTGGCCTGGTCAATTAACGGGAACAGCACTTACTGCTATCTTAATCCTTATCGGGGCGGAGCAATTGCCGTGGCGGAGGCAGGCCGTAATTTGGTTTGCTGCGGAGCAAGGCCTTTAGCGGTTACGGATGGCTTGAATTTTGGCAATCCCCAGAAACCGGAAAGTTTCTGGCAGTTACGGAAATGTATCGAGGGAATTAGTGAGGCCTGCCGGCAGTTAAACACGCCGGTAGTCAGCGGAAACGTCAGCCTTCATAATGAAAATCCGCAAGGTTCCATTGATCCTTCGCCGATAATCGGGATGGTCGGGGTAATCGATGATTATCAAAAGATTACCACGCCCTGGTTTAAAAATAAAGGGGACATGATCGCTTTAATCGGCGAAACGAAAGCGGAATTAGGAGGAAGTGAATATTTAAAGGTTATTCACAACTTGAAAAAAGGCGATGCGCCGGAGATTGACTGGAATTTAGAAAAAAGAGGGCAGGATTTTTGTTTGGCGGCTATCGGCCGGGGATGGATTAATTCGGCTCATGATTGCTCCGAAGGGGGACTGGCAGCCGCTTTAGCCGAATGCTGTCTGTCTAACCCGAAAAAGAAATTAGGGGCAAATATCAAACTGACAGACATTGTCTTTGGCTGGCGTAAGGGAGGGCCGCAAATGGAATTTAAGACCCGGGAGCCAATCAGGACCGATGCCCTGCTCTTCGGGGAATCTCAGTCCCGTATCATTATGTCGTTTTCACCCCGGCGGCTGCTTGAGCTTCAGGATTTAGCCCGGAAATTTAAGGTTAACTTCCGGCCGATTGGAAAAGTAGAAGGCCAGGCGCTTTTAATTTCCACCACCGGAGAGAAATTAGTAAATATACCGTTAAAGCGGCTGGTACAAGGGTGGGAAGATACCTTTGACAAATTACTTAAGGAAAGGAAAAAAGCTTTTAGCTCAAAGCTCATAGCTCATAAAAAAAAGCCCAAGGCGAAGAAGAGGCTCAAAAAAGCCAAGGCAAAAACGAGTAAAATAAAAGTAAAGCGAAAGAAGGGAAAAAAAGTTAAACTAAAGGTTATAGCTAAAAAGAGAAAAAGAGCTCATAGCTCAAAGCTCATAGCGCATAGGAAAAAATCAAGGCGAAAAAACAAGAGATGAAAGAAGAGCCTTTAAGTTATAAAAAAGCCGGTGTCAATATAAATGAAGGGAACCGCCTGGTAAAAGAAATCCGCCGGATGCTGCAGCGGACGAAAAGGAAGGAAGTTATCGGGGAAATCGGCGGTTTCGGCGGCCTGTTCAAGCTGGCCCTGGGCGGCTATAAAGAGCCGCTGCTGGTTTCCTGTACCGACGGGGTGGGCACAAAAATTTTGGCGGCGAAAATGGCCGGCCGGTTTGATACGATTGGAATTGACCTGGTGGCAATGTCGGTAAACGATTTGGTTGTTCAGGGCGCCGAGCCGCTCTTTTTCCTGGATTATATTTCGGTCGGGAAACTGGACCGGAGGAAGACCAAAGAAATGATTAAGGGAATCGTTAACGGCTGCCGGCAAGCCGGCTGCGCTTTGCTCGGCGGGGAAACAGCCGAGATGCCCGGGGTTTATCCGCCGGAAGGTTTTGATTTAGCCGGGTTTGCCGTGGGAATTGTTGAAAAATCAAAACTGATTACCGGCAAAAGAATTGCCCGCGGCGATATAATTATCGGCCTGGCCTCCAGCGGCCTGCACAGTAACGGCTATTCGCTGGTGCGAAAGCTTTTTTTCGAACAGTTAAAATATAAAATAGACCGGTTCGTTCCCGCCTTAAGAAAAAAGCTGTCCGATGAATTACTCAAGCCGACGGCCATTTATGTAAAGCCGGTTCTGGCCTTAGCACGGAAATCCTTGATTAAAGGGATTGCCAATATTACCGGGGGGGGATTTTACGATAATATCAAACGGATTCTCCCGGAAAACAGAATTGCCGTTATTGATAATGGACGCTGGACGGTTCCGGCTATCTTTAAGTTTATCCGGAAAGAAGGAAAAATTAATGACTATGAGATGTTTCGCACCTTTAACATGGGCATCGGTATGATACTGATAGTCGGGAGGCAAAACGAAAAAAGGGTTCTGGCAAATTTAAAGAAAAGGGGACAGCGCGCCTATTCAATCGGCACAATCATCCGGGGAAAGAAAGAGGTCAGGGTTGTCTAATTGGCTCATAGCTCATCGCTGATAGCTCAAAGGAAAAATCAAAGAAGGATAATGATGAAGGTAAAAAGGGCTTTAATCAGTGTTTCGGATAAAAAAGGCGTTCTGGAAATCGGGCAGGCGCTTAAAAAAATGGGGATTGAGATTTTATCCACCGGCAAGACGGCTAAATTGTTCCGGGAGAATAACATTCCGGTAACCACGGTGGCCCAATACACCAAATCCGAAGAAATACTGGGCGGGCGGGTAAAAACCCTTCATCCTTTTATCTTCGGGGCAATTTTAGCCCGGCGGGATAATCCTGAAGATAAGCTTACCTTAGAAAAATCAGGTATAAAGCCGATTGATTTGGTGATAATTAATCTCTATCCCTTTGAGAAAGTAAAGGCAAAAAAGGGGGTTTCCTTTGAGGAAGTGATTGAGAATATTGATATCGGCGGCTGCAGCCTGATTAGAGCGGCGGCCAAAAATTTTCAATCGGTGGGGGTGGTGAGCCGGCCGGAGCAATACCGGTGTTTAATCCAGGAGCTGGAATCAAACCGGGGATCACTTTCCGGTGAATTTCGCTCGGCTTTGGCCAGAGAAGCTTTCGAAACCACTGCTCAATATGATTACATTATTAGTCAATATCTTTCAGGAAGAAACCAGAAACCAGAAACCAGAAACCAGAAAATAGGAGAGATACCTGACGAGATAACCCTCAGGTTGGAAAAAATTCAGGATTTAAGGTACGGAGAAAACCCGCATCAAAAAGCGGCTTTTTACCGCTTTCACGGAAGAAAGGCAGGATTGGCCGATGTCAAACAGCGGCAAGGAAAAGAGTTATCATTTAATAACTATCTTGATATGAATGCCGCCTGGGAAGCGATCAGCGGTTTTAATAAGCCCACGGCGGTGGTAATTAAACATACCAATCCCTGCGGGATGGCTTCGGCAGAAACACTGGCTAATGCCTATCGTCAAGCGCTGGCCGGAGATACACTTTCAGCCTTTGGCGGGGTAGTCGGCCTGAACCGGCCGGTGGATGAAGAAACGGCCGGGGAATTAGCGGGGACAAAATTTCTGGAAGTAATTATTGCCCCGGGGTTCAGCGCCGGGTCTTTGGATATTCTCAAGAAAAAAAGTAAACGCCGATTAATAGAAATTCCGGGAATAGCCGAAAATTTTACGGAGAAGGAACCGGATTATCGCGCTCTTAAAGGAGGATTTTTAGTTCAGGATAAGGATTTTGTCCGCTTGAATGAAAAGGATTTAAAAGTTGTTACCAAAGTTAAGCCGACTAAAGCTGAATTTGCCTCCTTGCTTTTCGCCTGGCGGGTGATTAAACACGTCAAGTCTAATGCTATTGTTATCACCCAGGGTAAACGAACCGTAGGTATCGGAGCCGGACAGATGTCCCGGGTGGATGCGGTAAAAATTGCCATAATGAAGCTTAAAGAGATAGAAATAAATAAAAACCACCCGCTGGTATTGGCCTCGGATGCCTTTTTCCCTTTCCGGGACGCCATTGATGAAGCGGCCAAAATCGGGGTCAAGGCGGTTATTCAACCGGGCGGCTCCAAGCGGGATGAAGAAGTTATAAATGCCTGCGATGAACAAAATATCAGCATGGTTTTTACCGGGATGAGGCATTTTCGGCACCAATAAATCGTATCTCGTATCTCGTATTTTGTATCTCGTTCAACTTTACGGAAGTTTAACTTCCTTAGGTGCGTAAAATATAAACGAGCGAAAAAAATTGAATATTCTAATTATTGGAAGTGGCGGCCGGGAACACGCCCTGGCCTGGAAGTTCAAACAGAGTCCGCAGGTAAATAAAATCTTCTGCCTGCCCGGTAATGCCGGCATGGCCGAATTGGGCGAGTGCCTTGATATTGACCCGGATGATTTTTTAGCCATAGCTGATTTTGCCAAAAAGAAGAAGATTGACTGGACAATCGTTGGGCCGGAGAAACCTCTGGTTTCGGGTATTGTAGATTTCTTTGAGAAGCAGGGACTTAATATCTTCGGGCCGAACAAAAAAGCGGCCATTATTGAAGGAAGTAAGGTTTTTTCCAAACGGTTTATGCAGAAATACGCCATTCCGACTGCTTCATTTAAAATTTTTGACCGGGCGGATTCTGCCGGGGAATATCTGGATGAACTTTTACCCTCCGAAAATAAACCGGTGGTGGTAAAAGCCGATGGTTTAGCCGCCGGGAAGGGTGTCATTATTGTCAAAAGCCGGGAAGAAGGAAAAAAGGCGATTGAAAAGATAATGGTTAAAAAAATCTTCGGTGCGGCAGGTAAAACCGTCCTGATTGAAGAATTTCTTGAAGGAGAAGAAGCGACGGTTTTGGTTTTAAGCGACGGAGAAAATATTCTGCCGCTTGTTTCCTCCCAGGACCATAAAAAGATTTATGACGGCGGAAAGGGACCGAATACCGGCGGGATGGGAGCCTATGCTCCGGCGTCGGTAATTACCGAAGAGCTTTTTAGAAACATTGAGGAGAAAATCCTGCGTCCGACGATTGACGGATTAGTTAAAGAAGGCTCGCCTTATCGCGGGGCGCTTTATGTCGGTTTGATTATAACCGCCGCGGGGCCGAAAGTGCTGGAATATAATGTCCGCTTCGGTGATCCGGAAACACAAGTTGTTCTTCCCCTTTTAGAAAGCGATCTGGCAGATTTACTACCGGCTTGCCGCCAGGGGGGTGGTTTAAAGGATAAGAAACTTAAATGGCAGAAGGGGGCGGCTGTCTGTGTTATCCTGGCCTCTAAAGGATATCCGGGAGAATACGAAAAGGGAAAGGTTATTGAGGGACTGGAGCAGTTAACCGGGCAAAAGCAGGTAATGGTTTTTCAGGCCGGGACCAAATTAGAAAGCGGCCCGAATTCAAAATTGGTTACCGGGGGAGGAAGAGTTTTAGGAATAACCGC
>JAYEMH010000002.1:0-14816 GCA_034717985.1 Candidatus Ratteibacteria bacterium | reverse complement strand
TTATTGAGGGACTGGAGCAGTTAACCGGGCAAAAGCAGGTAATGGTTTTTCAGGCCGGGACCAAATTAGAAAGCGGCCCGAATTCAAAATTGGTTACCGGGGGAGGAAGAGTTTTAGGAATAACCGCATGGGACAGCAATATTGAAGCGGCCATAAAAAAGGTTTATCAGGCGGTTGATTGTGTTCGTTTTGAGGGAATGCAGTTCCGTCGGGATATCGGGCAAAAAGCAATAAAAACATAAAACCAGAACACGGAGAAGAAAATGAAAAAGCCTCAAGTGGCCGTGGTAATGGGCAGTCATTCGGATATACCGGTTATGCAGGAGGTGGGGGGAATCTTAGAAGAGTTTCATATTGACTACAAGATGTTTATACTCTCTGCCCACCGCAGTCCCAGGGAAACAATGAGATTTGCCCGGACGGCCGGGCACAAAGGATTCAAGGTGATTATTGCCGGGGCCGGCCGCGCCGCCCATTTACCCGGGGTAATAGCTTCTGAAACAAGTCTTCCGGTTATTGGCGTGCCGCTGGCCGCAAAAATGTTTAAGGGAATAGATGCCTTTGTCTCTATGTGGCAGATGCCCCGGGGAGTACCTGTTTCGGTGATGGCGGCAGGAAAATCCGGCGCCGTAAATGCGGGGATTGCCGCGGCGCAAATTCTTGCCCTGGAAAATAAAAAAATCCGGCTAAAACTTCAATCGTATAAAAATGATTTAGCCAAAAAGGTTAAAGAAAGCAATAAGCAATTGCTCTGATGCCAGAAACCAGATGGCTTAAGATAAATCCGGCCCGGCCCGAGCCGGGAAAAATAGAAGAAATTGTCAGGGTTTTGGAAAAAGGGGGACTGGCTGCTTTTCCCACCGAAACCGTCTATGGTCTGGCGGCGCTGGCGGAAAACCGCCGGGCGGTCAGAAAAATATATCGTTTAAAAAAACGGCCGCAGGGAAAAGCCTTAACCGTTCAGGTAGCCTCGGTAAAAAAAATAGCCGATTTAATTCCGGCCGTTCCGGATGAAGCGCAGATTTTATTAAAACAGTTTTGTCCCGGGCCGATTACCCTGATTCTGAAGAAGAAGCGGGGAAAAATCGGGATTCGAATTCCGGCTCATAAAATCAGCCTGGCAATTTTAAAAAAGATAAACAGGCCGCTGGTAGTAACCAGCGCAAATCTTTCCGGAAGAAAAGACCCGGTGACGGCTGATGAAGTGAGGAGAAATTTTGACGGCCGGATAGAGGCAATTGTTGACGGAGGCAGAACCCGGGCGGCCTTACCCTCGACGGTAATTGATTTAAGCGGAAAAAGATGGCGAATCCTGAGGCCGGGAAAAATCAAGCTTGAGAAAGTTAGAGAAGCCCTTGCATAAAAAAACTGATGGTAAATTGGTTTTATTTGTCTGTACCGGAAACAGCTGCCGGAGTGTTATGGCCCATAACCTCTTTCAAAAAATACTGGAAGAAGATGGCCTTGACGGGAAGATTAAAGTTGCCTCGGCCGGAACGGCTGTCCGCTTAGGATTAAAACCTGTCCGGGGAACCATCAAGGTCCTTGGCCAGGAGGGGATAGATGTCCGGCATTATCGGTCGCAAAAACTCAGTTCGGATTTATTGAATCAGGCTGAGCTTATTATCGTCATGGAGAAAAGGCACCGCGCTAATTTGATAGAAAAAAGCCCGGCCATAAGCAGGAAGGTATTCCTGATTAATGAATTTCTGCCGGAAGAAAGTTTTCTGGATCTTCCGGATCCAATCGGAAAGCCATTATCCTACTATATTAAAACCAAAGAGAAAATTAAAAACTGTTTACCGGGTGTTTTAAAAAAGGTGAAAAAACTGTGAAAAAAAAAGTGGCCATCGGAGCCGACCACCGCGGTTTTAAACTTAAGGAAAACCTGAAGAGGGATTTAGCCCGACGGCAAATTCCTTTTGTTGATTTTGGCTGTCCGTCGGTCTCATCAGCCGATTATCCGGAGATTGGCCTCCAGGTCGCGCTGTCCGTTCAAACGGGACGATGTTTTCGCGGGGTTCTTATCTGCGGTTCAGGGATTGGATTTTCGATTGCGGCCAATAAAGTAAAAGGAATACGCGCCGCCCTCTGTCATAACCTGAGAACAGCCCGATTGAGCCGCCAGCACAATGATGCCAACATTTTAGTGTTCGATGAAGCGATATCCGAGAAAACTGCCCGAAAAATGCTAACGGTATGGTTAGAAACCAAGTTTGAGGGCGGAAGGCATCGGCGGCGGATAAATCAGGTAAAAGCAATAGAGAAGAAATATTTTAAATAATACAAAGAAACAAGGGGAGAAGGGAAAAGGGAGACGAAAAGATGAATCATAGGAATCTTATAAAAGTAGATCCGGAGATTTTCCGGGCCATAAAAGAAGAAACAGAAAGAGAGGCAAATAAACTTGAATTAATTGCCTCGGAGAACTTTGCCAGCGAGGCGGTGTTGGAAGCCCAGGGGTCAGTAATGACCAATAAGTATGCCGAGGGTTATCCCCGCCGGCGATATTACGGCGGCTGTGAATTTGTCGACCGCGCCGAAGAATTAGCCATCGAAAGAGCCAGGAAACTTTTTGGCGCCGAGCACGCTAATGTTCAGCCTCATAGCGGTTCACAGGCCAATATGGCCGTTTATTTTTCCGTTCTTAAGTTTGGCGATACGGTTCTGGGAATGGATTTATCCCACGGGGGACATCTTACCCACGGCAGTCCGGTGAATTTTTCGGGAAAATTCTACAAATTTATTTCCTATGGAGTGGATAAAAAAACCGAGCAGATTGATTTTGATAGTTTAGGCCGCCTGGCTTTAGAGCATCAGCCGAAAATGATTGTGGTTGGCGCCAGCGCCTATTCCCGAATCTTGGATTTTAAGGCCTTTCGAAAAATTGCCGATTTGGTTGGCGCGGTGGTAATGGCTGATATTGCCCATATCGCCGGGTTGATTGCCGCCGGATTACATCCCAATCCGGTGCCTTATGCCGAATTTGTTACAACCACGACCCATAAAACCCTGCGCGGGCCGCGGGGAGGAATGATTTTATGCCGGGAGAAATACGCGAAAGCAATTGATAAGATGATTTTCCCGGGAATTCAGGGGGGACCTTTGATGCATACCATTGCGGCCAAAGCGGTTGCTTTCCAGGAAGCCCTCAGTCCGGAGTTCAAAGAATATCAGCAGCAAATCCTGAAAAATGCGGCCAGTTTAGCCGGCCAAATGAAAAGAAATGGCTTTAGAGTCGTCTCCGGAGGAACGGATAATCACCTCTTTCTAATTGATTTGACCCCTCAAGACCTGACCGGGAAAGATGCCGAAGCGGCTTTAGACCGGGCAGGCATTATTGTTAATAAGAATACCATTCCCTTTGAAACCCGCAGTCCTTTTGTTACCAGCGGTTTGCGAATTGGCACCCCGGCCTTGACCATCCGGGGGATGAAAGAGAAAGAAATGCGCCGGATTGGCGATTGGATTGGGGCGGTCCTTAAAGATTTGCACAATGAGGCTTTAATCGGGCAGATAAAAGGTGAGGTTGAAAAACTCTGCCAAAAGTTTCCTCTATATGCCGAACGGCTAAAATAGCGGTTAGAGAAATATTATGGGTTTAAAAAAAAGGCCGAAGAGACCGTCCTGGGATGATTATTTCTTAGAGTTAGCCAATTTTGTGGCTAAACGCAGCACCTGTCTGCGCAAAAAAGTCGGGGCGGTAATCGTCCGGGGTAAAAGGGTTATCGCCACCGGGTATAACGGAACCTGTATTCCCGGAGGAGAGCACTGCATTGATTTGAATTATTGTGAAAGAGAAGCCCAGGGGGTTAAAAGCGGCACTCGCTATGAAGTGGGGAATTGTACCCATGCCGAGGCTTCAGCTATCTTCCAATGTGCTAAGTTCGGCATTGCCTCGGAAGGAGCCACTCTTTACGTTAATGGGCTAATCTGTATCCTTTGCGCTAAAATGGCCGTTTCTGCCGGGATAAACCGAATCGTTTGTATTAAAGAAAATCGCCCCCAAAACGGCATTTCCTTCCTTAAAAAAGCCAAGGTTGAGGTAAAGTTGATTAGTTTCTTTTCTAAAAATAAATTTTAAAGGCGAAATTTAAGGTAAATAAAACGTGACTGAAGAACTTGAAGTGCTGAGGATAATTACCCAGCGTTTAAATAAGGCGAATATCACCTATATGATTTCAGGTTCTATTGCGGCAAATTATTATACGGTGCCACGCATGACCAGGGATATAGATATTGTCATAGAATTGGCATATCCAGATGTCAATAAATTCGTTGACCTTTTTCAAAGCGATTTTTACATAGACAAGGAAATGATTAAAAAAGAAATTTTGCAGCAAGGTATATTTAATCTGATCCATAATCAATATGTGATTAAAATAGACTTTATTATTCGAAAAGGAACAGAGTTTCAAAACACTGCTTTCCTTCGAAGAAAAAAAATTTTAATAGAAACCAATCCAATGTGGTTTATTTCAGCCGAAGATTTAATTTTAGCAAAGTTAAATTGGGCTAAAAGCAGCCATTCAGAAATGCAATTAAACGACGTGCGAAACTTATTAGGGACGGTAAAGGGTCTTGATATGGACTATATTAAAGTCTGGATAGGAAAGTTAGATTTAAGCCAGATATATAAGGAAGTGAAAAATGATTGATACTAGCCCGGCAATGAATTCCAAATTTTATCAACTTATTATGGCAAAAAGCAAGGAAGAAAGATTGCTTATGGGTTGTTCTATGTTTGATACGGCTAAACAAATCGTAAAGAATGCGATAGCTAATCATAATCCAGGAATAACATCTCAGACGATGAGAAAGGAAATTTTCTTAAGGTTTTATGGAAAGGACTTTAATAAAGCTGAGAAGCAAAAGATATTGAACGTTTTGAGATAAACCCCGTTAGAGAATTTTGTTCTCTAACGGGGTAAAGCTAATTATCTCTTGCCACTGACTTAAATTCCAAGGGATTCAAATATTTTCTGAGGGATTTTTTTGCTATTTTTCAAATGCCGTTTAAAGTGTATATTTAAATGATAATTGACTTGACATTTAAGTTGATATGTGGTATATTTTAAATGGAGGTGAAAGAGATGTATACTTTTGATAAAAAGACAACCCTGGTCGGGGTGTCTGAATTAAGGACAAAGATAGATGAAATTCTAAAGACAGCAAAAGATCATAAGGTTTTAATCGGGAAGAGAAATAAATTGATGGCTGTGCTTTTGGATATTGAAAAATACAACCAGATGGAAAAAGCCTTGGAATTCCTGGAAGATTTTGCCTTAGGTTATCTGGCTAAGGAAAGAGAGAGAAATTCTAACCTGGCAGACTATATAGATGCCGAAAAGGCCGAAGAAGAAATTTAAGAAAATGATATGGAAAGTTAAAATCCATCGTTTAGTTATAGAAAAAGATTTTAAGAAATTAGACGCTCATCAAAAGAAGAAGATTATACAAGTCATCAGGAAAAAGCTTTCTAAAAATCCGGAACAATACGGAGAACCGCTGAGAGGATTATACAAGAATTATCAGAAGTTAAAGATAGGGGAGTATAGAGTTATTTATAGAATAGTAAAAGATAAAATCTTGGTTTTAGTGATTAAGGTTGGCATTCGAAGAGATTACGAAGTATATGACGAATTGTTCCATAGATTGAAAAAGTTAGAACAGTAAACTCCGTTAAACCCTTCCTTTCTTATATTCTGACCAGAATTAGATGTGTCTAAAAATAGTCTTGACTAATTTGAGATGTATGTTTCAGAGATGCGCACATTTTTGACACAACTGGTTTAAGCAGGGTCTGCTGAAAAAGATAGCATCCCTCAATTATCTTGACATTACTAAATAGGTATATTTCTTGCTTTTCCTTAATACTTATGCTATCATTTTTTTAGGAGGTGATAATAATGTCAACTTTACAACAAGCAATTGAAGCATTAGAACTAATTAAAATAAAACCTAAACCAAAGAAGACAAACATTGCTGATAAATTATTAGGTAAATTCAGAGGTATTATCCCTGAAGGGAAAACCAGCACCCATTTTATTAAAGAACTAAGAGGTACTCTCTATGGCAAAGTCAAATCGTAATCCAGAGAATATCGAGGCCATCATTCTTGATACTGATGTGGTTGTTAACTGGCTTACCCAAGAGGTTGAAACATCGACCAAAAGGAAACTTTGGGAAACACCATATAACATAATCACCCTTATTGAAAGTGAGAAATTTAAAGGTTTAACTTGCCTAACCACCCTTTTAGAAATCAGATATCTCTTGCGACGGAAAAAAGGATACAGTGAACACCAAATTGAAAATTCTATTAATGAAATTACAAGTATTCTCGAGGTTGTTATTCCTGACGAAATAGGCCTGCTTGAGGCAAATAAATTGCAGGCGCAGAACAAATTAGACCCTTTTGATGCAATATTATTGGGATTAGCTATTACCTTAAAACCTACCGTTTTTATTTCTCGTGACAGCGAGTTTCTCAAGATTGCTTCGCGGTTCATCACTGCCTTTACGCCCGAACATTTTTTTCAGCATTACACATAATACAAAACTCAATTCTCTCCTCCGACAGCGCCACCGGAACCAATATTGGAGATTTTTTTGCTTTAGCGGGTATTATGTGGTATACTTTATATGATTTAATATTCGGTTCTAGATAAAGGTAAACTTATGGAAACATAAGGACGCCCTGCATCACCTTGGGTGCAGGGCCGTGAATCCTACGTGGTTCACGGCAAAACTACAGGTCTTGAGCAATTAAGATGGCTGAGTTGCCTAGGATATAGGTGGCTCAGCCTGTTTATTTTTCTGACAGGATTTACAGGATTTAAAAAGAATCAAAAAATATGTAGGGGACGGGCACGCCCGTCCCTCTGATAGAAAAACAAAAAAATAAGGAAAAAGGGGAAAGAAAAAGCAAAATAACCACAGGAAAAGAAATTGAACCACAGATGGACACAGATTCTCACGAATAATAGGCGGGAGAAGGAAGACCCCGAAGGACAAGCCTGCGGGGCAGGCGCGAAAAGGGGGATGAGGAAAAAAATAACCACAGAGCTCACAAGGGAACACAGAGAAAAAATAAAAGCGAAAAACAAAAAAAGAAAATTAACCACTGAAGCACGGAAGCTCGGAAATGCTGAAAAATGAATTTGAAATATAGACCCATGGAGTTATGGCATAAATTTTTTTAAAATTCTGTGCTTCTTAAATTCAGTGTTTCAGTGGTAAAATTTTTGTTTTTACGAAATGCGGATAGAAATAGATAAGTCATTTATGAGAAAAATTGATAGCGAGATGCGAAATACGAAATACGATATACGGAAGAGGCTCCTGAAGATAACTTCTATAGCTATTATAGGGGCGTTTTTATTTAATGTGGTTTGGGTAGATACTGGCTGGGCCGGCCGGCAAAGAGAAAAATCTTTTTTACGGGCTACGCCGGTAAAAGAAGAGCCGGCAATTCTTCAAGAGCTTCATATAGTATTAGGAGTTGAAGATGAGGCAAAGACGGCCAGAGAAACTCAACAGTCCTTTGAATATTCAGGATCTAATCAAGATTTTTCCGGGGTTGATTTAGAGCATTTTGTCTGGGCGCAAACAATTCTGGCCGGGCAGAGTTTATCGCAAGAGAAGTTAACAAAAGTTGTTTCTGTCCTGGGTATTAAAGCAGGCCTGTCTAAAGATAGGATATATGGAGAGATTTATAAAAACTTAGCTGAAGGCAATTATCACAAAGAAATTATTGACCTTATTAACGGCCGCACTTATCCTCAGCAAGACCCTCCTTTACGAACCGACATCACCCACCAAAATGAGAATCCGCAGGCACAAGGCGTTTATGAAGCAGTTTCCAATAGTTTAGACGCTTTAGGCCTGAATATTAAACAATTCGGCAAAGGGGTTAAGCAAATTCTCAGCTGGTTAAAGCCCGGCGGAGGAGATAGAATAGATGTTTTTTCCAGAGCAAAAGAAGGGACGCCGTATCAACTGACCATACTTAAAGACAGTCAGGGACAAAATTATATTCGGATTAGAAAAATTTCTCTTCAAGATTTTCAGAAAGCGGCCGGCCAGGCAATAAAGCAGGGAACAATACTGAAGGTAAGTACTGAAAAGAAGATTCCCCTAACCGATAAGGACTTAGACCGGAAACATCGCAATTCTCAAGAAGGTATTATCTCGGGTATTCACAAACGGTTTCCTTATGTTACCGAGGCAGAAATTACTACTCAAGTGGGCGGCCGGGAAAAAGAAAAGGTGAATGGATTCGAAGAGAAAAAAAGTATTGTTTCTTCCGATATGTCGGCTATTCCGGCAGAAAGCAAGGGCCGATTTGTCCAGGTTGAACTAACTGAGCAAACCATAAAGGTAATTGATAATGGCCGGGGTATGAATGCCGAGATTATCTCCGGGATGTTTGTACCCGGGGTTATTGAGCATCCGGAGCCTTTAAGCGGTAAAGCGGCCGAGAAGGAGTTAGCTAAGGTTAAGGTAGTGCAGGATGCTTCTCTTCCGGATAAAATTTCTTTTTCCCGAAACAGTGAAGTGGTAGTAACCGTTGATATACCTGGGGATATTGTGCCGGAGGCGGCAGTCAAAGGCGGGCTGATGCTTGAATTCGGCTCTCTCCTGGATGTTCCGGAATCCAGGGATACGATTATTATTCCGTTTGAGCTTAAGCCCGGTGAAAAATCCAATTTTCAATTAGCCGTAGAGCATAGTATTGCCAAAATCATTGACCATCCCAAATTGTCCAATCTGGAAAAGGTGAAATACATTAATACCCTGGTGATAGGTATAGAAGGTTTAATTCAGGAAAATGAGAATTATGCCTATATGATTAGAGGCCTCCGGGTAAATATTCAGAAACTCCTCTCCGGGATTATAAGCGAACTTAAGGAAGAGGAAATTGTCTTTCTTCCGCAGGAAGAAGAATTTAAAAAAATAGCTATTCCGGAAAATAAAAAGCCGCTTTTTGTAAATAAAAATCTTTTTAATTGGCAGGGAGCAATAGGGCTTAAGGAAATCGGGGGTAAGGTGGTTAGAGGTGTAACTTTGGGCGGAGAGAAACACCTGCCCCTGGTTCTTATTCCTTTTAAAGAAGATACCTTTGAGGGTATTTCAAGATTTCATCGGGACTGGCATACCTGGGCAGAAAAAGAGCGTCTGCCAATGATCAAAACTGATGGATTTATTGCCCTGCCCGAAAACTTATCGGGAAGTCAGCGGTTGCTGAAACTTACCGGTAAAAGGGCTAAAGGATTAAGAGAAGAGGAAGAGAAGGAATTAGCCGCCCTTTTACAAATGGTTAATATTATTACCGCCGAAGAGGTAGTTACCTCTTATGAGGTAACTAAACCCAGAGAAAATTTGCTCCTGGCTTCTATAAGCGAAACTGCAAAAAGCGCCGGTGAGATTGATGCTGAGGCGATTAATAAATTTCTTATCAATTCCCCGTTTCTGACTCAGGATGGAGCAGGAAAGGTTCCTGCGGATGCCAATCAAAAGTATGTTCTTTTGGAGAACGGGGATTTGGTAGAAGTGGGAACAGGGATGAGAATGTTTAAGGATGTTAAAAGTATAGTGCCGTTAATTAATGGGTATTACAAAGTAGAGTTTGAAGAAGTATGGGGATTATATAAATTAGAGGGCGAATCTCAGGGTTTAATTATGATTTCTGAGATAGAAAATTTAGTCTTTTCTCCCAACAAACGATTTGTTTATACTGTTGATTGGCAAGGCGAAATTAAAAGTTCGGTTTGGGATTTAGAGACCGGAAAACATTATAATTTACAATCCGGTTTTTCCACGGAACCAGTGGGTGTGCTTTCACCGAAATTAAGAAAAAATACTTATTTTGACCTGCAGTTCAGCCGGGACGGAAAATATTTGACTTATATTAAAAAATTGGCCTCAGGCGAGCAAATTTTTGTTATTGTAAAAACGGAAGACACCAATGAAATAATTAGCCTTTTTGGTTTAGGAAACGAGGATATAGAATATGCCCTTAATCCTTTTGCTAATTTGGCCTTTATTCGGGATAAAAAGAGCGGACAAATGACTTTGTATGATTTGACGCGAAAAAATCGTATTGTAATAACCGACAGACAACAACTGCACACTGATTCCAGCGGCACCTATACGGCAATTGTTGATGTAAATGGTCAAAACCTTATCTATTTTCATAAAACAGGGAAATTTCTTAGCCAAGCTGATTTTGGGGGAGAAGAGATAAAGGATGTAACTACAGAGTGGAAGGGAAGTAAAATGTATTATAAGGTGAGAACAGAAGGATACAAAAATTATAAATTGAGTAAGGAAGGTGAAGTAACTATGGATTCTTCCGTTCCTTTTGATTATGATTTTTGCGAAGAATGGTCTTATGCTGGCGGTGGGGGATATATAGTTTCTGCAAAAACATCTGGTACGAAGGTAACACCAGGGGTTATTTTTATCCAGATTGACAGGGACCCTCTCCAGCGGCTTGATAGAAAAGGGGCCTATAAACACCCTTATTTCAATCTTTTTATTGACAACTCCGACCCGGCCCATCCCCAGGCCATAATTCCCGAAACAGGGAGAAGGATTTCTTATCAGGGGGAGATAATTGTTGATCGGCGCGGGTTTGGAAGATTGCGTTATGATGATAGAAAGAAAGGATATATTTATATCCAGACGGGGGGATTTCTGTTGGACAGGAAAGGTATTACAGATAATAAACTCCATACTCATTTTTATCTTTGGATTTCTGAAAACCTAAAAAGCTGGTACCTTGACAGTCATTATGTCCCGGATGAGGAACATGATAGGCCTCTTTTAATCAGCTCCGAAGATTATAACAGTGTTTCTTTTGACGGCAAGTATTTTGTTTTTGTCAATCCCAAAAATGGTGATGTGATTTATCTTGACCCGGAGAAGCCTGAAGAGCCGATTTTTGTTTCTTCAGGAACGCGTCCTCAAATTGCCGAAACCAAGGATGAGAAAAAAGCCATTAAATTATGGGAGAAAAGTATTGTTTCCAGAAAAAATGAGTTTATTCAACAAGCAAGAAGCGCCTATCAGCCATTTCTTAAACTAATTCCGGAAGAATATAAGGGAGAGATAAAGCGAATAATTGAAGGGGAGATTACCAAATTATATGAAGATGAGGAGCAGGAGATTATTAACAGATTCCATGATGTCCTAAAGGATAAACCATTAGACTTGGAAACTTCTTTGCCTTTTGATATTTTTAGGATCCGGATGGAAAAAATCATACTTCTTCTTCCGGAATACATTGCCTCAAAAAGAGATTTACTTTCACAAGAGGAATATAATATTCAAAAAGGTTTTTATACCTCTCTTTTTAGCAAGCTCTTTGAGTTAAGTAAAAATCCTGTCCTAAATATAGATACTATTGATGCGGTCTTTTTTGAAGTTTTAGCCAATAATTGGGATATAAACACACCGGAACAAATTGACCTTATCTCTCTCATTGGTGAACTGATTGAGAATCTTAAAGAGGCCTCTTATCAGCAAATTGGCCGGGCAGAGATTAGAAAGATAGTTGAATTTCTCTCTTATTTTACCGCCCGGGAGCCGGCCAGGCATACAGCTTTGTTAAAAACACAAGCGCGAAAAATTTTAAAAGCAAAACCGGAAGCAAAAAAGGTATTTTTAGGCAAATTAAGCCGGGCCTTTGCTGATATTGACTTAAATACGCTCACCGATTATCTGAATGAACCGTCTGAATCTCATAATTTAGCCGAGGCGCGGCCATTTGTGATTTTTCTCACTAATGAAGTAGAGCCGATAAGAATGAGAAAGCGTTTTATTCCTACGGGCGAGGATATTCTGTTGCCTGATGCCGGCATAGAGATTTCTCAAATGGAGCAATTAGAAAAACAGAGAGCCAAAGATGGAGACGAAGATGTAGTGATGGATATGGATTATCTTCTTCAGAATATTAACAATCTTCCTGAAAGGTCGAATGTTTTAGAGCAGAAAATATTGAAAGATATAACCGTTCAGGCCGAGTCCGGCGCCCATAGCCGGGAAATTGTCCAGAATTCAAAAGATGCCATTCCGTCCGGACGGAAAGGTGAATTAATAATTGATTTTTATCTTCAGAAAAATGAGCGGGGGGAGGAAGAATATGTGGAAGAAGCAATGGATAACGGTACCGGCGCTCTGAAAGAAGCAGCTTTGATTATTTCTAAATCAACTAAGGATAAAGGCGAACAGATAGACTTTGCCGGATTTTTTGGCACCGGTAAATATACTATGTTTGAAGGGGTTGACCGGCTGGAGATAATTAGCAAAAACCAGGACCGGGCTTATATGTTTAGTTTCAGGGTCAATAAAGACAGCGCCGGTAAAACCCGGACAGTTAAACTTATCGGTATACGCAAAATTAACGATAAGAGGGTAAAACAAGGAGTTAGCATTAAACGGATTACCAAAGTTGATAATACTATTCCCGAACTTGAAGCTATTCTTTCCAAAAGGGCATATAAGACTTTTGCCGGCCTGGCTCAGGATGAGAATTTCCGGATTTATTTTATTGATTATCAAGGAAACAAACAGCCCTTAGTGGTAGAAAAAGAACTATTGAGCCAAACCGATTTTATTGCTTCAAAGCCGGATGATAAAGAGACTAATTTTGGCAAAATGAAAATAATTGGGGCAAAAGATATGCCTCTACAGATAATAGATAAGGCCGGACTTAGGGTTGGTGTGATTAAAGAGGAGTATTTAAAATTTATTCCGGCCTCTTTACATAAGCATATTAAAGAATTGGGACTGATTATTCAAATTCCCTTAGCCTTAATACGCGGCCGCAGCGCCTTTGAATATGAAAATGAATATTTACCGGTAATTCAAAAATATACTGCCATTGAGTTTTATAAAGCCATTGTTTATAAGACCTTAACCCAGACCAGCCCCCAGTTTGTGTTTGAGGGCTTACCTTTAGACTGGGAAACCAACGGCAGTTACTGGGAATCTATTGATTTGAATGATGAAGCCTTAGTTGGTCTGGCCAATAAAATTAATAAAGAGCAGTACGCCGGGATTAGCGAAGAAGAGCTTAAAGAGCTTTTGACTGAACCGGGGAAATTAGATAAAGAGAGAAAAATTTTAAAAGTCCTGCTTCTTTTAGAGACGGCTGCCGACCGGACCAAGCCAAATTCAAAGGTTAGCCTTTTACTTCGCCGCCTGGCTATTCAAGAGGAGGTAAATGCAGATTTAGCCAGAAAGCAGGCGGAAATGTTAGAGAAGTCAGGATTAGACATAAGCGAAAAATTAAGTTTAAGTGAAGTTCCTTATAGCCGGGGAAAAATTGCCGCCGCTGAGGACATAACCAGAGCGCATAATAGCCTACGATATCCAGAAAGGATTATTGTGCCGGAAGATAAATATTCCTTTTTGGAATGGGAGTTGGTAAATTTTGCCTCGGCTATAGCGGAACAGTTTGGTATAGAGCAAATTCTTTTAGTTGAAAATGTTACATTTAACGGAGGATTTAGAACATACCAAGGGAAAATGACTATGTTTCTTAATAAAGAACTTAAATTTAATTCGTTTAATAATGAGGGAACCGATGTGATAATTCATGAGCTTGCCCATTTGTTGGAAGAATACATCCGCCGGGGCGAAACAGATAAATCATTTATCCATGGTTTCATTTCCCACCCGGCTGATTTTACCCATGATGCCGTCGGACCTTTTGCCGAGGCAATGAAATATGGAGCCGCTATATCATTGGCAAATTATAAAGCAGGGATTGCTGCTTTCTGTTCTTTTAAGGCGGCCGTAAAGGCATTAAGATTGGAAAAGCCGGTAAAAGAAAAATATGATAAGAACCTTGAGGCGTTAGAAAAGGCCGTGGCGGAAAATAAAAATGAATTTGCTGTCCCCCAAACCCTTATTTTTTATGCCGAGCCGTTATTAAATAATTGCGGGGTTATAGATTTAGAAGAAAGTTTAGGAATTATTGTAAAGAATAATCTATTAGGAGAGGTGATTTTATATGCCGAAGACCCGGTATATAACAAGATTTTAGAAGGGTTAATAAAGGAAACTGCCCCGGAGTTGAAAATAACAAAGAAAACAAAAGAAGAACTGGGACTCAAAGATAAGGCTGCTGAAATAGAGGAAATAGAAACCCTGATAGGAGAAGAGAAAAATATTCTCTGTATTATCAAAGGAACAGTTGAAGCTCAAAACCGGGTTCAGCTCAAGCGTTTCTCAAAAGAGCGGAATGTACCGATTGTCATTTTCAAAGAGGCAGACGAGAAATACATCTATTCATTGGCAGACGCCCTGGAGTCGGCAATAACTGTCCGGGAAATGTTTATTGACCTGCCGCCGGTGGAAGCCGGGGATATAGAAAAAGAGTACAAAGAATACAAAGAATCCCTGCGAGAGCTTTCGGGAGCATAAACACATCTAAAAACAAACCAAAGGGAACACAGAGAAAAAATAAAAGCGCAAAGCGAAAAACAAAAAGAGAAAATTAACCACTGAAGCACGGAAGCTCGGAAATGCTGAAAAATGAATTTGAAATATAGACCCATGGAGTTATGGCATAAATTTTTTTAAAATTCTGTGCTTCTTAAATTCAGTGTTTCAGTGGTAAAATTTTTGTTTTTACGAAATGCGGATAGAAATAGATAAGTCATTTATGAGAAAAATTGCGGAATCTTTCAGCGAGTTTGACCTCAAGCAAGTTGCATGACTACTTCCCCGCGGCTTCGCCGCGAGGCGAGTGAAGCTTCTGGAAGTAACAAAGAACGGCTTGCTTTCCATGCAGTATAACGCAA
>JAYEMH010000001.1:0-6365 GCA_034717985.1 Candidatus Ratteibacteria bacterium | reverse complement strand
TTCACCAATATACCGTCCGCCTGAAGCGGGGGATAAAGCGGGAAGATTTTATAAAATACCTGAAGAAAAAAGGAATAGAATCCGGAATTTTTTATCCCTGTCCGATTTATCGGCAGCCTTTATATCGAAAGTTAGGCTATGGCAAACTTTCTTTGCCCAATGTTGAAAGAATCAGCCGGGAGGTAGTATCACTACCGGTTCACCCGTCTTTAAGCAAGATAGATTCGAAGAGAATTATTGACGCAGTAGTTGGTTTTCGGCCATGAAAAGAATAAAGGTTGGTGTAGTTGGCGCGGGACATTTGGGGGAACATCACGTTCGGATTTTTCGCCAGCTTCCCGGGGCAGATTTGACCGGCATTGTGGATAGCGACCGGGCTCGTCTAAAGGAAATAGCGCAAAAATACCGAACCGCCGCCTTCAGGAATTGCGAAGAGTTAATCACGGCCGGGGTGGAGGCGGTTAGTATTGCTGTTCCGACCGGGCATCATTTTGCTGCCGCCCGGTTATTTTTGGAAAAAGGAATCAACGTTCTTTTAGAGAAGCCGATTACGAGAACCGTCAAAGAGGCCGAAATTCTTTTAGGGATTGCCAAAAAGAAAAAAATAGTTTTCCAAATCGGTCATATCGAACGTTTTAATGTAGCG
The DNA here is from genome assembly GCA_034717985.1 of Candidatus Ratteibacteria bacterium. Classification (GTDB taxonomy): domain Bacteria; phylum CAZDME01; class JAYEMH01; order JAYEMH01; family JAYEMH01; genus JAYEMH01. The sequence continues at coordinate 5,719 of JAYEMH010000001.1, read as the reverse complement.
GTAAAGGCTTTAGATAAGCTGGTAAAACGCCCCCGGTTTATTGAAGGTCACCGCCTGGGTCCTTTCCCCCGGCGCAGTACCGATATCAACGTAATTTTAGATTTAATGATTCATGACCTGGATATAGTTTTGAGTCTGGTCCGTTCGGAAGTTAAAACTATTCAGGCTGTTGGGGTTCCTATCCTTTCGCCTTACGAAGATATCGCTAACGCACGAATTGCCTTTAAAGACGGCTGTGTGGCCAATTTAACCGTCAGCCGGGTTAGCCCGGAACGAATAAGGAAAATCAGGATTTTTCAGGAAGACGCCTATTTTTCTTTAGACTTCTGGACTAAGGAAATTTCTGTTTATCGCAAGTTTAAGGACAAAATCGTCCAAGAAAAGATCGGGCCGGAGGGAAAAGAGTCCTTAAAATTAGAATTAGAGGATTTTCTCCATTGTGTCAGCAGAAAAAAGTCCCCTCTTGTTTCCGGGGAAGATGCCAGGCGCGCTCTGGAGGTAGCTTTAAAAATTAACCGGATTATGCATAAGTCCATAGTTCACAGTCCATACCCTAACGGGCACAAGTAGTCAATAGTCCACAGGTTATAGAAAGAAAGAGTTTTTACTGTTTGCTGTAAACTGTTAATCTTTTTGCCATGGATACTCAAAAAGATATATTAATTATTGCCGGGGAACCCTCCGGCGATTTACACGGAGCCAATCTGGCTCAGGAACTGTGGAAGCTTGATCCGGCCTTAACTCTCCGCGGCCTGGGCGGTGAAAAGATGCTTCTGTCCGGGGTAAAGTTATATTTCAATATCGTTGAATTAGCCGGTATTGGTATAAGCGAGGTTTTTAAAAATATAGCCCGTCTGCGTCAAGTGTTTAAAGAGCTGGTTGCGATTATAGAAAAGGCAAAACCGAAAGCGATTGTTCTGATTGATTTTCCCGAATTCAATCTGCGTCTGGCAAAAGAAATGCACAGATTGAAGATTCCCATTATCTATTATATCAGCCCCCAGGTGTGGGCCTGGCGGCGCGGCCGGGTTAAAACCATCAGCCGTTATGTTAAAAAGATGCTGGTTATTTTTCCTTTTGAAGAGGAATTTTACCGGAGATTGGGCATTTCGGTAGAGTTTGTCGGCCATCCTCTTCTGGATATGGCGATGCCGCAAAAAGGTAAAAGCATGCTAAAGGATGTCTTGCAAATAGAGGAAGATAAAGTAGTAATCGGTCTTCTTCCCGGCAGCCGGGAGAGCGAAGTAAAGAAACACCTGCCTGTTATGCTTGGAACGGCTAAAATTATTGGCCGGCAAATCCCCCGGGTGCAATTTGTTCTTCCCATAAATTCCTCTCTTTCCGAAAAATTTTTTACCAGTATGATGAATTTGAATGAGAGAGTACTGGTGAGATTACTTCCCGGCCAATCATCAGAGGTTATGGGGGCGGCGGACCTCGTTCTGGTTGCTTCAGGAACAGCTACATTGGAGGCGGCCAGGCATTCCTGCCCGATGGTTATTATCTACAAAATTTCCTTTTTAACCTGGCTTTTTGTTCGTCCCTTGATCAGGGTGCCTTACGTGGGCTTGGTAAATTTAATCGCCGGAAAAAAGATTGTTCCTGAATATTTACAATTTCAGGCTAATCCCGGGAGAATCGCCCGGGAATGTTTAAATTTACTGAAAAACGATGAAAAACGGGAAGAAATGGTTGATAATCTGCGTTTAGTCCGCCATAATTTGGGAGAACCCGGCGCTTCCGAGCAGGCGGCTCGAGCTGTTTTGAATATAATTCGGGATAAAAAAATAACCACAGAGCACACAGAGAAAAGATAAAAGCGTAAAGCTAAAAGTGCAAAGTGAAAATGGAGATTTATGACTGTCTATCTGAGGCTTTTAAGATATCTTAAACCCTACAAAGGCAAACTGATTTTAGCCGTTGTCTGTATTTTAATGAGCACCCTTTTAAGTGGCGCCCAGATTGGTTTTCTTGTTCCGCTGGTAGATAACATTCTAAACCAGGGAGAAACTAAAATCCTGGGTTTCAGCCAGCTTGAAGAAGGCTGGCGGATGCCTGTTGCGGGTTTAGAAAGTGTGCGTCTCCAGATTATCCGCTTTCTTCAATCCACCCCGGCCGATGAGCTTTTAAAATTCATTTTAATTTTTGCCCTGATAATTTTTGCCCTTAAAGCTATATTTGATTTTAGCAAAGCTTATCTCTCCGGGTACATAGGGGAACGGGTAATTGCCGATATAAGAGGTAAACTTTATGCTCATCTTCAAGATTTATCGTTAGACTTTTTCAGCCAAAGACGCACCGGCCAGATTATCTCCCGAATTACCCATGATGTCCAGCCGGTAAAAATAGCCCTGGGTGAACAGCTGTGCGATTTCGTATTCCAAACATCTCAGGTGGTGATGTATGCGGCCATTATCTTTTTTATACATTGGAAATTGGCTTCGGTTTCTTTAGTCATTTTTCCCCTGCTGCTCTTTCCCATTATTCGCATCGGCCGGCGGCTTAGAAATATAACTTTTCGATTCCAGGAGAAAATTGCCGATGTTACCTCACTGCTTCAGGAAACAATTTCCGGTGTTCGTATTGTCCGGTCATTTTCCATGGAGGATTACGAATGCAAAAAGTTTAATCAGAAAAACGAAAGCCTGTTCAAGTTGAGGCTAAAAACCTTAAAACGCGTAGTCGGGTTGTCGCCCTTAACCGAATTCATTGGTTCGGTCGGGGCGATTTTTATTTTATGGTTTGGGGTAAATGAAGTGATAAGCGGCGTGCTTTCTGCAGGGACATTCATTCTTTTCTTAGCGGCCATTCTTTCCTTGATAAAACCTTTCAAGAAACTGAGCCAGACGAATAATACTGTTCAGCAGGGGATTGCGGCCGGCGGCAGAATTTTCGAAATACTTGATACTAAATCCAGTATCCGGGAGCAAATAAATGCCAGAGAGATATCTGAGCCGGAAAGTACAATTACTTTTAAAAACATCTCTTTTTATTATCATCCGGAGGAATTGATACTTCAGGATATAAATTTAGAAGTAAAAAAAGGCGAAATGACGGCCATGGTTGGTCCCAGTGGTGTTGGAAAAAGCACTTTACTTAATTTACTGCCGAGATTTTATGACCCGCAGGAAGGGAAGCTGGAAATTGACGGGATAGATATAAGAGAGGTTAAAATAAAATCTTTGCGTCATCTTATGGGCATTGTCACCCAGGAAATGGTTTTATTTAATGATAATATTAAGAATAATATCGCCTATGGCAAGCTTGAGGCGAATTTTGATGAAATAGCGGCGGCGGCCAAAGCGGCGCATGCTCATGAATTTATTATGAAATTGCCCCGGCAGTATGAGACCATGATTGGCGACCGGGGAATGAAACTTTCCGGCGGGGAACAACAGCGAATCGCCATTGCCCGGGCGATTCTTAAAAATCCTCCTATTCTCATTTTAGATGAAGCAACCAGTGCTCTGGATTCAGAATCAGAGCGCCTGGTGCAGGATGCCTTAGACAATCTTATGCGGGGGAAAACCACCTTTTTAATTGCCCACCGGCTGACTACCGTTAGACGGGCGGATAGAATTGTCGTCTTGTTTAAAGGCCGGGTTGTTGGCGCCGGACGGCACGACGAATTAATAAAAACCAATCCGTTGTATCGTCGTTTATACGATATGCAATTCAAAGAATAAAGGGGACAGGTTCATTTTTTTGATGTATTTTCTTTATAATTTAATTGCTTCCGTTTTTTTTATTCTCGCCCTTCCTTATTTTTTATTTAGGAGTTTCTTTGCTTCTGGATATGGCCGGGAACTTAAAGAGAAATTCGGTTTTGTCTCCCGGGTTAAAAGGGAATCGTTAAACAAGCGGCCAAACATCTGGCTCCACGCTGTTTCCGTCGGGGAAATTTTAGCCAGCCTTCCTCTGATTAAATTGATCCAGCAAACATTTCCGCGTTATCAGCTGGTAATTTCCACCACCACCTCCACCGGACAGGCGGTTGCCAGAAAAAAGGTTTCAGGAGCAATCTTCATCTACTTTCCCTTAGATTTGTTTTCCCCTGCCGCCAGGGTTTTGAATATGGTGAAGCCGGCTATTTTTATCGTTGCCGAGAGTGAGGTCTGGCCCAATTTTTTCAGACTCGCCCACCGGCGGAATATTCCGATAATTCTTTTCAACGGGCGAATATCGCTTCGTTCCTATGGCCGCTACCGGTGGCTGGGCGCATTTTTTCGGAAGGTGGCGGCTTATATTTCCTTATTCGGCATGCAGACCGAACTGGATGCCCGGAGGATTATTTCTTTAGGAGCAGACTCATCCCGGGTAAAGGTTACGGGAAATACCAAGTTTGATGCTTTAGAGAAATTAGGGCCGGGGGAAATCGGAAAATTCAAAAAGGAATTAGGAATATCCGTCCGGGATTTAATCTTTGTCGCTGGCAGTACCCATCCGGGTGAAGAAGAGATTATTTTAAACTGTTTTCTCAAATTGAAAAGAGAGTTTGTTGATTTGCGCCTTATTCTCTGCCCGCGGCATTTAGAACGATTGGCCGAAGTTGAAAATCAAATCAGGCGCCGGGGTATTTCTTTTTCCCGCCGTACGCATTTGCCACACAGTGAAAGCCGGAAGATGCCGGCCGTTCTTCTTTTAGATACCATGGGAGAGTTAGCCGGGATTTACAGCCTGGCGACGGTTGTTTTTGTCGGAGGCAGCTTAATCCCTAAAGGGGGACAGAATATTCTCGAGCCGATTAACTTTGGCAAACCGGTCGTTTTCGGCCCTTATATCAGTAATTTTCAGGAAATTGCCGAGCTCCTTGAAAATTCAGGGATTGGTTTTCGAATTCAAAGTGAAGATGAGCTTTATCAGAAGATGCTTTCGTTTCTAAAAGATGAAAAGCTGAGGGAAGATATCGGGGATAAGGCGGGTTTTATTGTTGACGGCCACCGCGGGGCCAGTTTCAAAAATTTTGAGTTAATCAAAAGAAGGATCAATTGAAGAAATCGGTTTATACTACATATCAATGGTTAGTTAAAAATAAAGTGTCTATCCTATTGTTCTGGCCTTTGTCATTTGTTTATTATCTCTACCTTATTTCCCGGGAATTTCTTTACAAATCAGGAATGAAAAAAAGCCAATCGCTGCCCTGTCAGGTTATCAGCGTCGGTAATCTCACCTGGGGCGGAACAGGCAAGACACCGCTGGTGGAGTTTGTCGCCCGGAGACTCAGCTCAAAGAAAGCGGTTGTTCTAAGCCGGGGTTATGGCCGCCGGGGGCAAAAAGAAAAGATTACTCTGGTTTCAGATGAAAGCAGGATTTTAGCCGGGGCCCGGGATGCCGGCGATGAACCTTATCTATTGGCTAAAAAACTGTCCGGAAGACCGGTGGTTGTCGGGAGCAATCGTTTTAACAGCGGGAAATGGGCAATTAACAGGTTTCAGCCAGGGACTATAATTCTTGACGATGGATTTCAGCACCGCTCGTTAAAAAGGAACATAGATTTAGTGGTGATCGACGGCACCAATCCTTTTGGTAACCGCTGGTTAATTCCGGCCGGAAGCTTGAGAGAACCGCTCGGTCAATTAAAACGGGCTCAAGTAATTTTTCTTTCTAAGGTTAATGAAGATAAAAATCAAATTACCGGTTTAAAAAAGGAAATAAGAAGATTTAATGCCCATGCCCCGATAGTAGAAACTGTCTTTGAGCCGGTTGAATTTCACCTCTG